>WYAY01000238.1 GCA_011526165.1 Sulfuritalea sp. | reverse complement strand
TCGGCATCAACAGCCGCGACAACGACCTGGTGGTGAACCCGGTCAAGACCAAGCAGCTCACCAACGTGCGCGCCTCCGGCAAGGACGAGGCCATCATGCTGGTGCCGCCGATCCAGATCACCCTGGAGTCCGCCGTCGAGTTCATCGCCGACGACGAACTGGTCGAGATCACGCCGAAGTCGATCCGCCTGCGCAAGCGCCACCTGAAGGAACACGAGCGCCGCCGCGCCGGCCGCGAGGCCGCCTAAGCCGTCGGGGCGTCAAAGCCCCTTCACCGCATACACCGCCGGCAGGTTGCGCCAGGCGCCTTTCACGTCCATGCCGAAGCCGAAGACGTAGCGGTTCGGCAGCGACACGCCGACGAAATCCGCCTTCACCGGCTTCTCCCGCCCGATATCCTTGTCGGCAAAGACAGCGATGGGGCAATCACGGGCACCCTGTTCGAGCAGGCGCCGCTTCACTGCGGCGAGCGTGATGCCCTCGTCGAGCACGTCATCCACCACCAGCACCGTGCGGCCGGCAATGGCGGCGCGCGGCTGGACGATCCACGACAACTCGCCACCGGTGGTGGTGTCGCCGTAGCGGGTGACGTGCAGGTAGTCGAACTCCAGCGGAAAAGCCAGCAGCGGCAGCAACTGGCCGGTGAAGATCACCGCGCCGCCCATGACGGAGAGCACCAGCGGGTGGGCATCGCGCAGGGCCGCCGTGATCTCGCCCGCGACGCGACGCACCGCCGCGGCGGCGTCCTGCTCGGAAACGATCAGGTCAGCCTCGCCGAGGATCTTCCGTGCCGCGGCCGCGTCCAGCATCAGGCACGCCCCCCGACATTCAGGCTCGCCAGGTACTCGGTGAAGTCCTTGCCGACTTCCGGATGCTTGCGCCCGAAGGCGATGGTGGCCTTCAGATAGCCCAGTTTCGAGCCGCAGTCGTAGCGGATGCCATGGAAGGGAAAGGCCAGCACCGTCTCCTCGGCAATCAGCGCGGCGATGGCGTCGGTGAGCTGGATCTCGCCGCCGGCGCCCGCCTGCACGCGGCGCAGGTGGTGGAAGATGCGCGGCGTCAGCACATAGCGGCCGATCACGGCCAGATTGGAAGGCGCCTTTTCCGGCGCCGGCTTCTCCACGATGGCGGTAATGTTCTGTAGCCCGCCCGGTCCCGGCTCGGTGCTGACGATGCCGTAAGCGCCGGTATCGGCCGGCGGCACGTTCTGCACGCCGAGTAGGGAGCACTCCTGACGTTCATACGCCTCGACCATCTGCCGCAGGGCGGGCGGATCGGCATCGATGAGGTCGTCCGCCAGCAGCACGGCGAAGGGCTCGTCGCCGACTACGGGCGCCGCGCACAGCACGGCATGCCCCAGGCCGAGCGGCTCGGCCTGGCGGATGTAGATGCAGTTGATGTGCTCCGGCACGGTCTGCTGAACCAGGCGCAGCAGCTCGTGCTTGCCGCGCGCCTCCAGCTCGCTCTCGATCTCGTAGGCCTTGTCGAAGTGGTCCTCGATGGCGCGCTTGTTGCGGCCGGTGATGAACACCATGTCGGTGATGCCGGCGGCCACCGCCTCCTCCACCGCATACTGGATGAGCGGCTTGTCGACCACCGGCATCATCTCCTTCGGGCTGGCCTTGGTGGCGGGCAGGAAGCGGCTGCCCATGCCGGCGACGGGGAATACGGCCTTGGTGATCTTTCTCATGCTTTGGCTTCTCCTGTAGGTCGGGCTTCAGCCCGACAACTGCCGTCGGCCCGAAGGCCGGCCTACGATTCCAGCAACTGCCGCAGTCCGTCCTCGTCGATGACGGGAACGCCCAGCGTGCGGGCCTTGTCCAGCTTCGAGCCGGCTTCCTCGCCGGCGACGACGTAATCCGTCTTCTTCGACACCGAGCCGCTGACCTTGCCGCCAGCCGCCTCGATCAGCGCGGCAGCCTCCTCGCGCGTCAGTCGCGGCAACGTCCCGGTGAGGACAAAAGTCAGTCCCTGCAGGACGGCGCGCCCGGCTGCGGCTGCCTCCGGCTCGCCGCGCACGCCCGCCCCGGCCAGACTGTCCACCACGCGGCCGTTGTGCGGCTCCCGGAAAAAGGCCGCGATGCTCTCGGCGACGACCGGGCCGATGTCCTTCACCCGCTGCAACTCATCGATCCCGGCCTGTCGCAGCCGCTCCATGCTGCCGAAGTGCCGCGCCAGATCCTTCGCCGTCGCCTCGCCGACATTGCGGATGCCAAGCGCGTAGATCAGTCGCGCCAGCGGCCTGCGCTTGGAGCCCGCGATGGCCTCGACGAGGTTGAGGGCAGACTTCCCGCCCATGCGCTCGAGCGCCGCCAGGCTGTCCGCATCGACGCGTTCCGCATCGTACAGGTCGGCGACGGAGCCGACGAGATCGCGGTCAACCAGCTGGTCGACCAGTTTCTCGCCGAGTCCTTCGATGTCCATCGCCTTGCGCGAGGCGAAATGCAGGATGGCCTGCTTGCGCTGCGCCGGGCAGTACAGGCCCGCCGTGCAACGCCAGTCCGCCTCGCCCTCGAGGCGGGCGATGTCGCTGCGGCATACCGGACACTTGCCCGCCACAGCATCGAAAAGACGCCAGGGCGAGGCCTCCGCCAGCGCCGCCGGGCGGCGTTCCAGGACGACCGACACCACCTCCGGGATGACATCCCCGGCGCGCCGCACGACGACCGTGTCGCCGATGCGGACGTCCTTGCGCCGCACCTCGTCTTCATTGTGCAGCGTGGCGTTGGTGACGGTGACGCCGCCGACGAAAACCGGCTTCAGGCGGGCGACCGGCGTCAGCTTTCCGGTACGGCCGACCTGCACGTCGATGCCCAGCACCTCGGTCAGTTCTTCCTGCGCCGGGTACTTGTGCGCGCAGGCCCAGCGCGGCTCGCGGCTGACGAAGCCGAGCCGCTCCTGCAGCGCCAGCGAATTCACCTTGTAGACCACGCCATCGATGTCGAAGGACAGCGCATCGCGCCCGGCCAGGATGGCGGCATGGAAGGCCGCCAGCGCCTCGGCATCCGGCGCCACGACACGATGCTCGCAGACCGGGATGCCGAAAGCGGCGAGCGCGTCGAGCACTTCGCTGTGCCGGGACGGCATCCTCCAGCCGCGCGTCTCGCCCACCCCGTAGGCGTAGAACGACAGCGGCCGTTCCGCTGCGATCCTCGGGTCGAGCTGGCGGATGCTGCCGGCTGCGCCGTTGCGCGGATTGACCAGCGTAGGCCGGTCCAGTTCGCGCTGGCGGGCGTTGTAGCCCTCGAAATCCGGCCGCCGCATGAACACCTCGCCGCGCACTTCCAGCAGCGCCGGCGGTGCGCCTTTCAGGCGCAGCGGAATGCAGCGTATGGTGCGCACGTTCTGGGTGACGTCCTCGCCGGTCTCGCCATCGCCGCGCGTCGCCGCCTGCACCAGCACGCCGTCCTCGTAGCGCAGGCTGACGGCAAGGCCGTCGAACTTCAGCTCGGCGGCATACTCCACCGGCGGCGCCGACTCGTCCAGGCCGAGGGCGCGGCGCACGCGGGCGTCGAAAGCATGCGCACCCTCCGGCCCGGCATCCGTCTCGGTCCTGATCGACAGCATCGGCAGGGCGTGGCGCACCGGGGCGAACGCCGGCAGCGGACGGCCGCCCACGCGCAGCGTCGGCGAATCGGGTGTTTGCAGTTCGGGGTATTGCGCCTCCAGCGCCTGCAGTTCGCGGAACAGCCGGTCGTACTCGGCGTCCGGCACCGTCGGCGCATCGAGCACGTAATAGGCGTGATTGTGCCGCTCGATCTCGGCGCGCAGCGCCTCGGCCCTCGCGGCGGCTTCGCGCGGCGCAGCCATGCGTGGCTAGCTGAACAGGCGCAGCGCCTGCGTGCTGCCGGCGGTCAGACCCTGGCTCGTCATGCGCTGCCCGATTTCGACGATCTTGTCGTGGATGACGTCGAGCGCGCTTTCGACCAGCGGCGCGCGGTTGTCGTCGACCAGGGCGCCCCCCAGCCCGATGGCGAGCTGCTTGGCCAGCGCAATCATGCGGTCATAGACGCGGGGGCCGTCGGCGACGCGCGGCACGTCCAGCGTAAGCGTGACGCCGTGGGTGGCGAGCGTTTTGATGTCCTCCGCGACAAACGCCGCCGCCTCGAGGTTGGAAAGCGTGAACAGCGTGGCGCCTGCATCGTCGGCGGCGTGGAACATGCCGTCCTCGCGCAGGACCAGGCCGGCCGCTTCGGCCAGGCCGCGCAGCTTGGTGCCGGGGAAAGGCGCGCCGGTGGCAACGACATTGACGCCGATCTGGATGTCGACGCCGGCGCAAAAGCGGTCGATCTCGGCGGCGCGCGCCAGGACCTCGTTGCGCACCGGCAGGTCGGCCACGGCGAGAAACTCGTCGGCGAGCCGCTGCATGCCGTTGAGGAAGACGGTCAGTTCGGAATCCGTCAGCGGACCGCGCCGGTCGGCCAGCTGCAGCGCCGCGCGCAGGCGGCGGTAGTCGCCGGCGCCGTTCGCCGTCAGCCGCTCCCAGGCGCCCGAGCGCTCGCTGAGGCCGCTCCAGGCGAGCGGCCGGGCGAGCTTGCCCATGGCCTGCTGCTGCGCCTGCCACAGATAAGCGCCGCCGATCGGCTCGGCGGACTCGAAGCGCACGATGCAGTCGATCGCCGGATCGGCCAGCGCCTCCGGCGGCTCCGCCGGCAACTCCGGCACGTCGCCGTCAGGGGCCGCAGCGGCGGGCAAGCCGGCGACCGCCTCTGCTTCCTTGTCCTGTCCGGGCGGCATGACCGGTTCGATGCGCCCGCCCTCGGCGTCCTGTGCGGCATCCGTCTTGCGACCAAGCAGGACGTCGGGATGCTCGCTGCGGAAGACCCGCTCGGCGAGCTGGCGGTGCTTGCGTTCCTGCCATTTGTTGTAGGCGAAGACGCCTCCCACCAGGAGGATGCCGAGGCCGATGAGTGAAAGCTGCAGATCGCTCATGTCTGTATCCCGCTCAGGCCGGCACGGCCTCGTCGTTCATGCGCAAGGCCTCTTCGATATCCACCTCGACCACGCGCGAGACGCCCTGCTCCTGCATGGTGACGCCGACCAGCTGGCGCGCCATTTCCATGGTGATCTTGTTGTGCGTGATGAAGAGGAACTGGGTCTGCGCCGACATGCGCTTGACCATGTCGCAGAAGCGCTCGGTGTTGCTGTCGTCGAGCGGAGCATCGACCTCGTCGAGCATGCAGAACGGCGCCGGATTGAGCTGGAACATCGAGAACACCAGGGCGATGGCGGTGAGCGCCTTCTCGCCGCCGGAGAGCAGGTGGATCGAGCTGTTCTTCTTGCCGGGCGGCTGCGCCATCACCTGGATGCCGGAATCGAGAATCTCCTCGCCGGTGAGGATCAGCTTGGCCTCGCCGCCGCCGAACAGCTGCGGGAAGAGGATGCCGAACTGGCGGTTAACGTTGTTGTAGGTGTCCTGCAGCTGCTCGCGCGTCTCGCGGTCGATGCGGTGGATGGCGTCTTCCAGCGTACCGATGGCCTGGGTCAGGTCCTCCGACTGGCTGTCGAGGTAACCCTTGCGCTCGCGCGAGGTGTTGAGTTCGTCGAGCGCGGCGAGATTCACCGGGCCAAGGGCCTCGATCTCGCTGGACAGGCGGGCGATGTCGCCCTGCAGCAGCGGCTCCTTCACCTCGCGCGTCAACTCCGGCGCCAGCGCTTCCTCGTTGGCGCCGGCCTCGGCGAGCCGTGCGGCGTACTGCTCCTCGTTGAGCTGGGCGGCCTGCTCCTTGAGGCGCAGGTCGCCGATGCGGTCGCGCAGGGGGTTCAGACCCTGCTCGGTCTTCAGGCGCGCTTCCTCGAGCTGGCGCAGTTCGGCGGCGGCCCCTTCCAGCGCGTCGCGATGGCCCGCCAGCGTGCCCTCGCGCCCCTGGCGCGCCGCCAGCGCCTGCTGCAGCTGCTGCTCGGTGGCCCCTTCGCTGATCGACTCGCGCTCCTGGCGGCGCGCCGCCATCTCCGCGGCAATGCGCTCGAGTTGCTCGCGGGCCACTTCGCGGGACCGCCCGATCTCCTCCAGCTTGCCGGCGCATTCGCGCTCGGCAAAGCGCGATTCCTGCAGTTCGCGCGAAAGCGCCTGCTCGACGGTGCGCTGCTCGCGCAGGGCGGCATCGCGCCGGCGGCTTTCCTCGATGGCCGCCTCCAGCTTCGCGCGCAGATCCTGCACGACGGAAGCCAATCGCGCCACCTCGCCTTCGGCGATCCGCCGGCGGCTGAGTTCGGTTTCCTCGCCGGCGCCGATTTCGGCCAGGTCGGTGTTGATCTGGGCGACACGGGCTTCATACCGCTGCACCGCCTCGCCCAGCTTCACCGCCTCGACCTGGGCGGCGTGCGCCGACTGCTGCAACTCCTGCGCTTCGCGCTGCGCGTCGGCCAGGTGGCTGCGATGCTCGGCGAGGCCGGACTCGGCCGCGGCCAGGGTCGCCGCGGCGATGCGGGCCTCGTCCTCCAGGCCGACGCATTCGGCCTCCAGTTGCTCGATCTCGCGCTGGCGCTCGATGACCCCGTGCGTGCGCGCTTCGGGCACATACATCACGAAGCTGTAGCGCGACACGAGGTGGCCGGCCTGGCTCACCCACAGGCGGCCGCCGGGCAAGCCGGCGCGGCGCGCGGCAAGACCAGCAAGATCGTCCGCCACGAACACGCCTGCGAGCCACTCGGTCAGGGCGGCCTCCCAGCGCGGGTCGCTGCAGCGGACCTTGTCGCGCAGCGGCGTATCGGCGTCGAGGCCGGTGGTCTCGCCCGCCGAGGCGGCATTGCCGGCGAACACCATGGCCAGCGTCGCCGGCGGCGGATCGGCCAGCACGCGCTCCGCAGTCGGCTGGTCGACACCGGCCAGCGCGCCCAGACGTTCGCGCAGCACGGCTTCAAGCGCCGTTTCCCAGCCGGGCTCCACCTTCAGGCTGGACCAGATCGGTTCGGCGGCATCGAGGCCGTGACGCTTCAGCCAGTCGCCCAGCTTGCCTTCCTGCTGGACGCGGCTTTGCAGTTGCTTGAGGGCGTCGCGGCGGGCGCGCGCTTCGGTCAGGCGTTTCTGGGCGCTGGCCTGGGTCTCGGCGGCCTCGCGGCGCTGCGCCTCGTGCTCGGGCAGGCGCTGCTGCAATTCGGCGACACGGCTGCGCTTTGCATCGACGTTCGCGCCGAGTTCGGCGACCCGCGCCTGCAGGGTGGCCAGTGCGGCGGTATCGGGCTGCTCGACCTGGCCGCGTTCTGACTCCAGCCGGCCGCGGCGCTGCATGAGGGATTCGAGCGTCTTGTCGGCATGACTCTTGTGCGCCTCCTCGACGCGCAGGCCCTGCTCGGCCTGGGCCAGTTCGCGTCGCAGGGCATTGGCAGCCTCCTCGGCAGCCTTGAGGGCGGCCTCCGCCTCGGGCAGGCGAGCCGCAGCCTCGGCATGGCGCGCAGTGGCGCCCTGCGCGCGCAGCGCCGCATTCTCCAGCAACTCTTTCCAGCGCGCCTCGTCGCGGTCCAGCGTCTCGGCCTGGCCGCGCCAATGGCCGTCCTCGGATTCGAGCTGCGCCAGGCGCGATTCGACCTTCTGGCGCAGGTCGCGCAGGTGGTTGAGCTCGGACTCCAGCCGCGCCACCTCGGCGTTGGCGGCGAACATTTCGCTCTGCGCGGCATGCAGGGCGTCGCTGGCGGCGTAATGGGCGCTGCGGGAGGTCTCGACGCGGGCTTCCAGGTCGCGCAGGCTGGCGGTTTCCGCATCGAACTTGATGACCGCCTGCTCGACATTGCGCGCCAGGCGCTCGCGCTGGTCGCGCGCCTCGTTGCGCTTGTACAACCAGAGCAGATTCTGCCGGCGCTCGAGCTGGGCGTGCAACTCGTGGTACTGCTTCGCCACCTCGGCCTGGCCTTCCAGCTTCTCGATCTGGTGGCCCAGTTCGTTGCGGATGTCCTCGACACGGGCGATGTTCTCGCGGGCGTCGGAGAGCCGATTCTCGGTCTCGCGGCGGCGCTCCTTGTATTTGGTCACCCCGGCCGCTTCCTCGAGGAAGAAGCGCAGTTCTTCGGGCTTCGCCTCGATGATGCGCGAGATCATGCCCTGCTCGATGATGGCGTAGGCGCGGGGGCCCAGGCCGGTGCCCATGAAGAGGTCGATCACGTCGCGCCGGCGGACGTGCATGTTGTTGATGTAGTACGAGGACTCGCCGTCGCGGTCGAGCACGCGCTTGACGGCGATCTCGGCGTATTGCGACCACTGGCCGCTGGCGCGCCCCTGGCTGTTGTCGAAATGCAGCTCGACGCTGGCGCGGCCGACGGGCTTCCTCTGGCCGGAACCGTTGAAGATGACGTCCTGCATGGATTCGCCGCGCAACGCGGTGGCCTTGGATTCTCCGAGCACCCAGCGCACGGCATCGATCACGTTGGATTTGCCGCAGCCGTTGGGGCCGACCACGCCCACCAACTGGCCCGGCGTCAGAATGGAAGTCGGGTCAACGAAGGTCTTGAACCCGGCAAGTTTCAGCTTGGTTAAACGCACGTATCAGAAGGCTCTGTTTTTGTTGGAAAACGGCGCGAAGCGGAGGACGCCGCATGGGCGCTTATAATAACATCTTCGCCACCCTTCCCGAACCCGGCAGCATGTCCAGCAAGCCTTCGAAAACCCTGGAAACCTTCCCGAATCCGCAGCCTGCGCGGGACTATCTGATTCACATGGAAATTCCGGAATTCACCTGCCTCTGCCCGAAGACCGGGCAGCCGGATTTCGCCACGCTGGTGCTCGACTACGTGCCGGACAAGAGCTGCATCGAGCTGAAGAGCCTGAAGCTTTACGTGTGGTCCTTCCGCAACGAAGGCGCCTTCCATGAGGCGGTCGCCAACCGCATCCTCGATGATATGGCGCGGGCGACGAAGCCCCGCTTCATGCGCCTGACGGCGAAGTTCTACGTGCGCGGCGGCATCTTCACGACGGTGGTGGCGGAACACCGCAAGAAAGGCTGGAAGCCACAACCGAAGGTTGCGCTCGACGCCTTTCCTGCGCAGTCCAACACGCGGTTCGGGTAGGCCCCGGGGCCGTTCAGTCCGGCAGCAGTTCGCGCACCTTGTCGAGGCGCGTGAAGTGGCAGCCGTTGGCATCGATGGTCAGCCAGCCGGCTTTTTTCCAGGCACTCAGAATGCGCGCCACGGTTTCCAGGCGGACGCCGACGATCTCGCTGATCTGCTCCAGCGTCAGAGTAATCGGCAGACGTGCCTTGTTGCCTTTTTTCTCCACGCCGTAACGATCGATGAGCATGTCCATCAGGACCGCCAGGCGCTGCGGCACGGTTCCGGCGCTGACGATCTCGATCTTGCGGATGAAAGCCTCTGTGAAGCGACCGATCTCGCTGCGCAGCGGCCCGGCCAGGCGCGGGTATTTCTCCGAAAACTTCAGGATCGCCTCCGAATCGACGAGGATTCCGGCCATGCCGTCGTTCATGGCCATCGCGTCGGTCGGATACTTCATGCCCGCCCAGATGGCGAAGATGCCCATCGAATCGCCCGGACCGTAGAGGCCGTAGGTACGGCTCACGCCATTGCTGTTGCGCCGGGCCGTCTTGGCGAGGCCTTGCTCGATGAAGAGCGACTTGCGGTTCGCCTCGCCCTGGTGCCAGATATACTCCCCGGCACGGTAGGACTTCACGCTGGCTGCCGCGACCAGTTCGGTCAAGACACGCTGCGGCAGCTTGGCGAACAGTTCGAAGCGCTGCATCCGCTTCGCCAGTTCCTCCTTGCCGGGCTGGCCCGAAGGCAGCGGAGTGTGCCGCTTGATGCGGCGAAAGACGCGACGCGGCAAATCCACCGTGAAATCCTTGCCGGTTTCCGCCGCATGCTGGCTGCGTTGATTCATCACGACAATCGATCCTCCTGTCCGCTTCATGATTGAAGCGGTTATATTTTAGTTTTCGTATTTTTTTTATTGACATTCGTCAATATTGCATAGCTTACCATTCCTGCACGCCGTCGTGGCGTTGCGTCGCACCTCTTCTGTCGGGGGTAAGATAGCCGGCCACCATGAACACCCCTGCCGATTTCCAGCAGCACACCCCCATGATGCAGCAGTACCTGCGCCTGAAGGCGCAGCACCCGGAGCTGCTGCTGTTCTACCGCATGGGGGATTTCTACGAGCTGTTCTACGAGGACGCCGAGAAGGCCGCCCGCCTGCTCGACATCACGCTCACCACGCGCGGCCAGTCGGCCGGCCGGCCGATCCGCATGGCCGGCGTGCCCTTCCATGCCGTCGAGCAATATCTGGCGCGGCTGGTCAAGCTGGGCGAATCGGTGGTGATCTGCGAGCAGATCGGCG
>WYAY01000035.1 GCA_011526165.1 Sulfuritalea sp. | reverse complement strand
TAAGAGGAATTAGTTCAATGAAACTGCTGAAAACGCTGCTGCTCGCCGGCGCCGGCCTGCTGATCGCCGGCCAGGCCTCCGCTGATGAAGCCCTGGCGAAAGCCAAGAACTGCATGAGCTGCCACGCGACCGACAAGAAAGTCGTCGGCCCCTCCTACAAGGACGTCGCCAAGAAGTACGCCGGCAACGCCGCCGCCGCCGCCGAACTCGAGGCCAAGGTCAAGAAGGGCGGCTCGGGCAAGTGGGGCACCGTGCCGATGCCGCCGAACCCGGCCGTTTCGGACGCCGACATCAAGAAACTGGTGGCCTGGATTCTCGCGATGAAGTGAGCTTCGCGGCTCCAAGGCAAAAGCCGGCCTGCGGGCCGGCTTTTTTATTGACATCGCCCCATGCGCCCAGCACAATCCCCGCGCGTTCACCCGCGTAAAAAGAATTCAAATTTTCTGGAGACGATGACCATGCGATTCACCGCCAAGACGATCAGCCTCGCTGTCGCTTCCGCCTTTGTCGTGTTCGGCTGCGGCAAGGAAACGCCGCCGCCCCCGCCGCCGAAAGCCGAGCAGCCCGCCGCGCCGCCGGCCAAGCCGACGGTCACCGTGAAAATCGGCCACGTCTCGCCGCTGACCGGACCGCAGGCCCACCTCGGCAAGGACAACGAGAACGGCGCGCGCCTGGCCATCGAGGAAGCCAACGCGAAGAAGCTGGAAATCGGCGGCGCCGTGGTGACCTTCGATCTGCTCGGCGAAGACGACCAGGCCGATCCGAAGCAGGGCACGACGGTGGCGCAAAAGCTGATCGACGCCAAAGTGAATGGCGTCGTCGGACACCTCAACTCCGGCACCACCATCCCGGCCTCCAAGCTCTATCACGACGCCGGCATCCCGCAGATCTCGCCTTCGGCGACCAACCCGAAATACACGCAGCAGGGCTTCAAGACCGCCTATCGCGTGATGGCCAACGACGAGCAGCAGGGCAAGGTGCTGGGCGATTACGCCACCCATCAGCTGGCCGCCAAGAAGATCGCCATCATCGACGACCGCACGGCCTACGGCCAGGGCGTCGCCGACGAGTTCGAGAAGGCCGCCAAGGCCGGCGGCGCCACCATCGTCGCGCGCGAATTCACCAACGACAAGGCCACCGACTTCGCCGCCATCCTCACCAAGATCAAGTCGAAGAAGCCGGACATCGTCATGTACGGCGGCATGGACGCCCAGGCCGGCCCGATGGCGCAGCAGCTGAAGAAGCTCGGCATCAAGTCCAGGATGCTGTTCGCCGACGGCGGCTGCACCACCGAATTCCACAAGCTGTCCGGCGACGCCGGCGAGGGCCACTACTGCTCGCTGCCGGGACTGCCGCTGGACAAGATGCCGGGCGGCCCCGCCTTCAAGGAGAAGTACGCCAAGCGCTTCAACGTCGACATCCAGCTGTATGCGCCCTACGCCTACGATGCGGCCAGCGTCATGATCGACGCCATGCAGCGCGCCAACTCGGTCGAGCCGGCAAAGTACCTGGAGGCACTGCCGAAGACCAGCCTCGACGGCGTCACCGCCAAGATCACCTTCGACGAGAAGGGCGACGTCAAGGATGCGGCGATCACGCTGTACCAGGCCAAGGGCGGCAAGTGGGAGGCGCTGGAGAGCATCGGCGGCGGCGCACCGGCCCCGGCGCAACCCGCCGCCATGGAAGGCATGGGCGGCATGACCGCTGCGCCCGCGGCAGCACCTGCGGCCGCAGCACCCGCCGAGAAGAAGTAAGCAGCATCATTGTCGGACAAACGGCACCTTCGGGTGCCGTTTGTTTGTAGACTCCGGCTCATGGACACCTTCATCCAGCAGATCATCAACGGGCTTGTCCTCGGCAGCATCTACGCCCTCGTCGCGCTCGGCTACACGATGGTCTACGGCATCCTCGGCCTGATCAACTTCGCGCACGGCGAGGTGGTGATGATCGGCGCCCTCACCGCGCTCACCGTCATCAAGCTGCTGGCCAACAGCGGCCTGCCCGGCATCGTCGTCGTGCTGCTCGGCCTCGCGGCGGCGGTCCCGGTGTGCATGGCGCTCGGCTTCACCATCGAGCGCGTCGCCTACCGCCCGCTGCGGAACGCGCCGCGCCTCGCCCCGCTCATCACCGCCATCGGCGTCTCGATCGTGCTGCAGCAGCTGGCGATGATCTTCTGGGGCCGCAACTACCATGCCTTCCCGCCGATCCTGCCGACCACGGGGCGCGACATCGGCGGCGCCCACATCACCGACCTGCAGATCGTCATCGTGCTGCTGGCGGCGGCGATCATGGCCGGCCTGATGCTGCTGGTGAACAAGACGCGCCTCGGCCGCGCCATGCGCGCCACGGCGGAAAACCCGCAGATCGCCGGGCTGATGGGCGTGAACATCAACGTCATCATCTCGGCCACCTTCCTCATCGGCTCGGCGCTGGCGGCGGTGGCCGGCGTGATGGTCAGCGCCAACTACTCGATCGCCCACTACCACATGGGCTTCATCCTCGGCCTGAAGGCGTTCACCGCCGCGGTGCTCGGCGGCATCGGCAACCTGCCCGGCGCCATGCTCGGCGGCGTGCTGCTGGGATTGATCGAGTCGCTCGGCGCCGGCTACATCGGCGACCTCACCGGCGGCTTCCTCGGCAGCCATTACCAGGACGTGTTCGCCTTCTTCGTGCTGATCCTCGTGCTCGTTTTCAGACCTTCCGGCCTGATGGGCGAGAAAGTGGCGGAAAGAGCGTGATCTCCGACAAGCAAAAAGCCCTGCTGGGCATGGTGCTGATCGGCGTGGCGCTCGCCATCCTGCCGTTCATCATCGGACATGGCCTCGGCAACGCCTGGGTGCGCGTGCTCGACTTCGCCCTGCTCTACGTCATGCTGGCACTCGGGTTGAACATCGTCGTCGGCTTCGCCGGCCTGCTCGACCTCGGCTACATCGCCTTCTATGC
>WYAY01000237.1 GCA_011526165.1 Sulfuritalea sp. | reverse complement strand
GCGACGCCGCCGAGTGCAAGGCGGTCGGCTACGCCATCGCCCACTCGCCGCTGGTGAAGACCGCCTTCTTCGCCTCCGATCCCAACCTCGGCCGCATCCTCGCCGCCATCGGCAACGCCGGCGTCAATGATCTCGACGTGGCGCGCGTGAGACTCTGGCTCGACGAAGTATTGGTGGCGGAGAACGGCGGCCGGGCGGCCAGCTACCGCGAGGAGGACGGCGCCCGCGTTATGCAGCAGGCCGAGATCGCCGTGCTCATCGACCTCGCCCGCGGCGCCGCGCAGGCCGCGGTGTGGACCTGCGACTTTTCCTACGATTACGTCAGGATCAACGCCGACTACCGCAGCTAGTGCAGCACGCGCGGCATCGCCAGGGTGAACTCGGTGATCGGCGCCTCGAACGGCGTGCCGTCTTCCGCCACCATCTGGTAGCTGCCGCGCATGGTGCCGACCGGGGTGGTGAGGACGCAGCCGCTAGTGTATTCGAAACGCTCGCCCGGCTTGAGCAGCGGCTGGTGGCCGACCACGCCGAGGCCGCGCACCTCCTGCACGTGCGATTCGGCGTCGCGGATGAGCCAGTGGCGGGAAATCAGTTGGGCGGCGATGTTGCCGGTGTTGAGGATGCCGACGTGGTAGGCGAAGACATAGCGCCCGTCCTGCGGGTCGGACTGGTCCGCCAGGTACTGCGTCTCGACCGTGACGCTGAC
Source organism: Sulfuritalea sp. (assembly GCA_011526165.1). GTDB lineage: Bacteria > Pseudomonadota > Gammaproteobacteria > Burkholderiales > Rhodocyclaceae > Desulfobacillus. Next base: position 2,215 of record WYAY01000237.1, on the reverse strand, counting down.
CTCGTATTTCTTGCTTTCCGCCATCGGCGCATTATAGGGGCTGGCTTATGCCAGCCATAATTTCTTTTTGCCGGCCCGGACGGCGATTGCGTTTAGAATTTCCCCCATCCCGAGGGAGCCGCCATGACCTACCGCATCGCACCGAGCATCCTTTCCGCCAACTTCGCCCGGCTGGGCGAGGAGGTGGACAACGTCCTCAAGTCGGGCGCCGACATCGTGCACTTCGACGTGATGGACAACCACTACGTGCCCAACCTGACCATCGGCCCGCTGGTCTGCGAGGCCCTGCGCAAGCACGGCGTCACCGCGCCCATCGACGTGCACCTGATGGTCAAGCCGGTCGACCGCATCGTGCCCGACTTCGCCAAGGCCGGCGCCACCTACATCACCTTCCACCCGGAGGCTTCCGAGCACATCGACCGCAGCATCGGCCTGATCCGCGAAGCCGGCTGCAAGCCCGGCCTGGTGTTCAATCCGGCGACGCCCCTCGACGTCCTCGAATGGACGCTGGACAAGCTCGACATGGTGCTGCTGATGAGCGTGAACCCGGGCTTCGGCGGACAGAAGTTCATCCCCCACGTCCTCGACAAGGCGCGTCAGGTGCGCAAGATGATCGAAGCGCGCGGCCTGAACGTCAGCTTGGAGATCGACGGCGGCGTCGGCCCGGCCAACATCCGCGAAGTGGCCCAGGCCGGCGTCGATACCTTCGTTGCCGGCTCGGCCGTCTTCGGCGCCGGCAAGGACGGCGATCCCCACCGCTACGATTCCATCATCGCCTCGCTGCGCGCCGAGCTGGCCAAGGTTTGATGGCCATTCGCGCAGTCCTCATCGACCTCGACGGCACGCTGCTCGACACCGTTCCCGACCTCGCCGACGCCGCCAACGCCATGCTCGCCGAGGTAGGGCGGCTGACTTTGCCGACGGACACCATCCGCGACTTCGTCGGCAAGGGCATTCCCAACCTCGTTGGCCGCTGCCTGGGCTACCCGGGCGAGTCCGCCGCGCCGGACGCCGTCGCGGCCCTGGCCGTGTTCAAGCGCCATTACGCCGCCGTGAATGGCCGCAAGACCCGCATCTATCCCGGCGTGCTGGAGGGCCTGAGCGCCCTGCGTGCCGCCGGCCTGAAGACCGCCTGCGTCACCAACAAGGCGGGTGCCTTCACCGAGCAGTTGCTGAAAGCCACCGGTCTGGCGCCGCTGCTCGACCTGACCGTGAGCGGCGACACGCTGCCGCAGAAAAAACCGCACCCGCTGCCTTTCCTGCATCTCTGCGAGCAATTCGGCATCGTTCCCGCCGAGGCGCTGGTCGTCGGCGATTCGCGCAACGATGTCGCCGGTGCGCGCGCCGCCGGCTGTCCGGTGTTTTGCGTGCCCTACGGCTACAGCGAGGGCGAGGACGTGCGCGATCTTGGCGCCGATGCTATAGTGGGCACCCTCGAAGAGGCGGCCCGCCGCCTCCAGGAAACCTGAGATAGAAGACATCGTGCTCCACCTGAACTTGAAACGCGTGAGGAAATACGCCGTCGGCGGGGAGGCCTGGCCCTGGCGTCGCTTGCCTGACTGATCGTCGCAAGCGGCGGGCGCTATCGTATTGCGCCTGCGTTTTTCCTGCAGTTCAAGTTGTGGAGTCATGATGACCGAAGCCGAATTCAAGCAGCTGGCCGCCCAGGGCTACAACCGCATCCCGGTGACCCTGGAAACCTTCGCCGACCTCGATACCCCCCTTTCGATCTACCTCAAGCTGGCCGACCGCGCCTGGACCTACCTGCTCGAGTCCGTGCAGGGCGGCGAGCGCTTCGGCCGCTATTCCTTCATCGGCCTGTCCGCTCCGACGCGCATCGCCGCCTATGGCCGCGACGTGATGGTGCTGACCGGAAACCGCATCGCCGAGCGGCGCGACGACTGCGATCCGCTCGCCTTCGTCGGCGAGTACATGGCGCGCTTCAGGCTGGCGCCGCGCGCCGGCCTGCCGCGCTTCTGCGGCGGCCTCGTCGGCTGCTTCGGCTACGACACGGTGCGCTACATCGAGCCGAGGCTGGCGAAGGCGCATAAGCCCGACGAGCTCGGCACGCCCGACGTCCTCCTGCTGCTCTCCGAGGAGATCGCCGTCGTCGACAACCTTTCCGGCAAGCTGACCCTCGTGGTGTATGCCGAGCCGGGCGTTCCCGGTGCCTTCAAGCGCGCCCAGGCGCGGCTGAAGGAGTTGTTGGCGCGGC
>WYAY01000236.1 GCA_011526165.1 Sulfuritalea sp. | reverse complement strand
TCAGTTCAGCTCTTCCAGCCGCAGACGCACCACCTTGCCCTTCACCACCGGCAGCGCCTCGATGCGGGCGATGGCGGCATCGGCATTCTTCTCGCGCGTCTGGTGGGTGAGCATGATGATGTCGGTCTGCTCCTCGCCCTCGGCCGGCTCGCGCTGGATCATGGCGTCGATGGAAATCTGCTGGTCGGCGAGGATGCGCGTGATGTCGGCCAGCACGCCGGGGCGGTCCTCGACGCGCATGCGGAAGTAGTAGGACGTTTCCACCTCGCCCATCGCCAGCACCGGGATGGACTTCACCGCGTCGGGCTGGAAGGCGAGGTGCGGCACGCGGTGCTCGGGGTCGGCGGTGTGCATGCGGGTGACGTCCACCAGGTCGGCGATCACCGCGCTGGCCGTCGGCTCGGCGCCGGCGCCCTTGCCGTAGTAGAGCGTGGCGCCGACGGCGTCGCCCTTCACCAGCACGGCATTCATGGCGCCTTCGACGTTGGCGATCAGGCGCTTCGTCGGGATCAGCGTCGGGTGCACACGCAACTCGACGCCGTCCGGCTTGCGCTTGGTGATGCCAAGCAGCTTGATGCGGTAGCCGAGCTGCTCGGCATACTTGATGTCCTCCGCCTGCAGCTTGCTGATGCCCTCGATGTGCGCCTTGTCGAACTGCATCGGGATGCCGAAGGCGATGGCGGACATGATGGTGAGCTTGTGCGCGGCATCCACGCCCTCGACGTCGAAGGTCGGATCGGCCTCGGCGTAGCCCAGGCGCTGCGCCTCCTTCAGCACCGCCTTGAAGGGCAGTCCCTTGTCGCGCATCTCGGAGAGGATGAAGTTGGTAGTACCGTTGATGATGCCGGCGATCCACTCGATGCGGTTGGCGGTGAGGCCCTCGCGCAGCGCCTTGATGATGGGGATGCCGCCGGCCACCGCCGCCTCGAAGGCGACCATCACGCCCTTCCTCTGTGCGGCGGCGAAGATCTCGTTGCCGTGCGTCGCGAGCAGCGCCTTGTTGGCGGTGACGACGTGCTTGCCGTTCTCGATGGCCTTCAGCACCAGCTCCTTGGCCACGCCGTAGCCGCCGATCAGCTCGACGACGATGTCCACTTCCGGGTCGGCAACGACGGCGAAGGCGTCGTCGGTCAGGCGGCAGGCGCCGCCGGTGACCTGCTTCGCCAGTTCGAGGTTCTTGTCGGCGACGACGGAAATGCGGATGGGACGCCCGGCACGGCGGGTGATTTCCTCGGCGTTGCGCCGGAGAACGGTGAAGGTACCGCCGCCGACGGTGCCGATGCCGAGCAGGCCTACGTTGATGGGTTTCATGGGGATAGTCCGTAATTCGGTTAGTTGCCGTGCCGCTTGCGGTAGTGCTCGAGGAAGCGCGCGACGCGGCCGATGGCCTCGCGCAGATCGTCGGCGTTGGGCAGGAAGACAACGCGGAAATGGTCGGGATTCGGCCAGTTGAAGCCGCTGCCCTGCACCAGCAGCACCTTTTCTTCCAGCAGCAGCTCGAGGATGAACTGCTGGTCGTCGGCAATCGGATACATCTTCGGATCGAGCCGCGGGAAGAGGTAGAGCGCCGCCTGCGGCTTGTAGCAGGTGACGCCCGGGATCTGCGTCAGCAGCTCCCAGGCAAGGTCGCGCTGGCGCGCCAGCCGGCCCTCCGGCGCGACCAGTTCGATAATGCTCTGGTAGCCGCCCAGCGCCGTCTGGATGGCGTACTGGCCGGGCACGTTCGAGCACAGGCGCATCGAGGCCAGCATGTCGAGGCCCTCGATGTAGTCGCGCGCATGGCGCTTCTCGCCGGAAACGATCATCCAGCCGGCGCGATAGCCACAGGCACGGTAGTTCTTCGACAGGCCGTTGAAGGTGATGAACAGCAGGTCGTCGGCGAGCGAGGCGACCGAGGTGTGCGTGACGCCGTCGTAGAGCACCTTGTCGTAGATCTCGTCGGCGAAGACGATGAGCTGGTGCTGGCGGGCGATCTCGATCACCTCGCGCAGCAGGTCGTCCGGATACAGCGCGCCGGTCGGGTTGTTCGGGTTGATCAGCACGATGGCACGGGTCGACGGGCCGATCTTGCCGCGGATGTCGGCGAGGTCGGGCAGCCAGCCGGCGCCCTCGTCGCACAGATAGTGCCGCGGCGTGCCGCCGGAGAGGCTCACCGCCGCCGTCCACAGCGGGTAGTCGGGCGCCGGTACCAGCACCTCGTCGCCGTTGTTGAGGAGCGCCTGCATGGCCATCACGATCAGTTCGGAGACGCCGTTGCCGATGTAGATGTCGTCGATGCCTACTCCGGCGATCTTCTTTTCCTGGCAGTAGTGCATGATCGCCTTGCGCGCAGCGAACAGGCCCTTCGAGTCGGAGTAGCCGGAAGCCTCGCGCAGGTTGTGGATGACATCGACGACGATCTCTTCCGGCGCCTCGAAGCCGAACGGCGCCGGGTTGCCGATGTTCAGCTTGATGATGCGGTGGCCCTCTTCCTCCATCTGCCGGGCGCGCGCCAGCACCGGTCCGCGGATGTCGTAGCAGACGTTGGCGAGCTTGGTCGACTTGAGTACCGGTTGCATGGTCATTTCCTTAAATATGGCAGTGCAGCATCAAGGCTATAATGTTACCTGACTTCCAGACAAATCAGGCACTTCACTCCATGAAGCTCCACCTCGACAATCCGAGCAGCCGCAACCTGGTGACGGGTTACGGCGCCGGCCATGTCGTCATCAACCACCGCCGTTACGAAACCAGCCTGATCCTGCTGCCCGATCGCATCGTCGAACCCTGGGCTGCCGGCGGCTTCGCCGGGCTGGCCGAAAGCGACTTCGAGGCCGTCCGGGACCTGGCGCCGGAAGTCGTCCTGCTTGGCACCGGCGAGCGGCTGCGCTTTCCCGCGCCCGCCCTGCTGCGACCGCTCATCGACGTGCGCATCGGCTATGAAATCATGGACCTGCCCGCCGCCTGCCGCACCTTCAACATCCTCATGGCGGAAGGCCGGCGTGTCGCCGCCGCCCTGCTGATCGAATCGTGAAGCTCGCGCTGAAGATCGACGCCGCCACCTTCCGCGGCACGCTGGCCGGCGTGCCGCGCCTGGTCGAGGTGCTGCGCCGGGTGCCAGCGCAGGCGACTTTCTGCTTCAATCTCGGCCCGGACCGCAGCGGCCGCGGCCTGGGCAGCCTGCTTGCCGCCTCGCGCAAGGGCGCTTCCGCCCTCGCCCGCCATGGCCTGCTGACCCTCTGTTACGGCACCTTGCTGCCGGCGCCGGACATCGGCCGCCGCTGTTCGGAAATCCTGCGCGGCGTGCGCGATGCCGGTTTCGATACCGGCTTGCTGGGCTGGGACGGCGCTACCTGGCAGCGCCAGGCGGAAACAGCCGCCCCCGGCTGGACCGAGCGCGAGATGCGGCGCGCCCTCGCCCGCTACCAGGAGGTGTTCGGCGAGGCGCCCCGGCTGCACGCCGCCGCCGGCTGGCAGACCAGCCCGCACGCCCTGCGCCTGACCCAGCGCCTGGGCTTCGGCTTCGCTTCCGACACGCGCGGCACGCATCCCTTCGTGCCGGTGTGGCACGGCGAAGTCACGCTCTGCCCGCAGCTGCCGACCACCCTGCCGACCCTGGACGAGTTGCTCGGGCGCGACGGCTGCAGCGTCGACAACCTGGTCGAACGGATGCTGGCGCTGACCGCCGCGGCGCCGGCGACGGGCCACGTCTTCAGCCTGTCGGCGGACCTCGGCCTGGCGCTGCTGCCGGTGTGCGAGCAGCTGCTCTCCGGCTGGCGGCAGCAGGGTTACGAGATCGTCTCGCTCGGCCACCTGTTCGAGTCCATCGATGCCAGCCGCCTGCCGAGGCATGAAGTGGTGCGCGGCACGGTGCCGGGACGCCGCGGCACGCTGACGCTGCAGGGCGCCGAGCATCTCGCCGAAACGGTAACCGAAACGTAACTTGCACCGGCCGACGATTTCATCAACAATGCCGGCAGACATGATGGTCGATCAGCCCGTACCCGATTTCACCCTGCCGGCAACCGGCAACCAGACCTTCTCGCTGTCCCCGGCCCGCGGCTCCGCCCTGGTCCTTTACTTCTACCCGAAAGACAACACGCCCGGCTGCACCACCGAGGCGGGCGAGTTCCGCGAACTGCACGCCCGCTTCCGGCGCGCCGGCTGCGCCGTCTACGGCATCTCGCGCGACAGCCTGAAGTCGCACGAGGGCTTCAAGGCCAAGCTCAGGCTGCCCTTCGAACTGCTCTCCGACGCCGACGAAACTGCCTGCGCGCTGTTCGGCGTCATCAGGCAGAAGGTGCTGTACGGCAAACCGGTGCGAGGGATAGAACGCAGCACCTTCGTCATCGATGCCGAAGGCGTGCTGCGGCGCGAGTGGCGCGGCGTGAAGGCGCCGGGGCACGCCGCCGAAGTGCTCGAATTCGTGCAATCCCTCAAGAGAGACAAATGAACGCCAAGAAACATCCCGCCTGCAAGCTGTTCGTCCTCGACACCAACGTCCTCATGCACGATCCGACCAGCCTGTTCCGCTTCGAGGAGCACGACGTCTTCGTGCCGATGATGACCCTCGAGGAACTCGACAACAACAAGAAGGGCATGTCGGAAGTGGCGAGGAACGCCCGTCAGGCCAGCCGCATGCTGGACGGCATCGTCGGCGGCTTCGAGGACCGCATCGCCAAGGGCATCCCGCTGGAAGCGCCGTCGAGCGAACTGGCCTCGGGCCGCCTGTTCCTGCAGACCGAGCCGATCAACGGCGCGCTGCCGGCCACCCTGCCCACCGCCAAGGCCGACAACCAGATCATCGGCGTCATGATGCATCTCATCGAGAAGCAGCCGAAGCGCGAGGTGATCCTCGTCTCCAAGGACATCAACATGCGCATCAAGGCCCGCGCCCTTGGCCTGAACGCGCAGGACTACTACAACGACAAGGTGCTGGAAGACACCGACCTGCTCTACTCCGGCACGCGCGAGATGACGCCGGATTTCTGGGAAGACAACGGCAAGGACATGGAATCCTGGAAGCAGGACGGCCGCACGATGTACCGCATCCGCGGCCCGCTCTGCCCGGACCTGCTCATCAACGAGTTCCTCTGGCAGGACGGCGAGCGCCCCTTCCAGGTCATCGTGCGCGAGAAGAACGGCAGGACCGCCGTGCTGGAGACGCTGAGGGACTACAGCCACCAGAAGAACAGCGTGTGGGGCATCACCGCGCGCAACCGCGAGCAGAACTTCGCCCTCAACCTGCTGATGGACCCGGAGGTCGACTTCATCACCCTGCTCGGCCAGGCCGGCACCGGCAAGACGCTGCTGACGCTGGCGGCGGGCCTCACCCAGACGCTGGAGGCCAAGCTCTACAGCGAGATCATCATCACCCGCGTCACCGTGCCGGTGGGCGAGGACATCGGCTTTCTGCCTGGCACCGAGGAGGAGAAGATGACGCCGTGGATGGGCGCGCTGGAGGACAACCTCGACGTGCTCAACAAGCCGACCGAGGACGGCGGCGAGTGGGGCCGCGCCGCGACGCGCGACCTGATCCGCTCGCGCATCAAGGTGAAGTCGCTCAACTTCATGCGCGGCCGCACCTTCATCAACAAGTACCTCATCATCGACGAGGCGCAGAACCTGACGCCGAAGCAGATGAAGACCCTGATCACCCGCGCAGGCCCCGGCACCAAGGTGGTCTGCCTGGGCAACATCGCCCAGATCGACACGCCCTATCTCACCGAGGGCAGCTCGGGCCTGACCTACGTGGTGGACCGCTTCAAGGGCTGGCCGCACAGCGGTCACGTCACGCTGATGCGCGGCGAGCGCTCGCGCCTGGCCGACCACGCCGCGGAAGTGCTGTAGCGCCGTACTGGGGGGACTGACTTTCCCCGATGCGCCGGCTCAATATGAGCCGGCGGCCGCGAAGTTCTCGAAGCGGGTGTATTCGCCGAGGAAGGTGACGCGCACCGATCCGATGGGGCCGTTCCGCTGCTTGAGGATGTTGATCTCGGCCGAGCCCTTGTCCGGCGAATCGGGGTTGTACACCTCGTCGCGGTAGATGGCGATGATGACGTCGGCGTCCTGCTCGATGGCGCCGGATTCGCGCAGGTCGGACATCACCGGTCGCTTGTTCGGCCGCGACTCGACGTTGCGCGAGAGCTGCGAGAGTGCCACCACCGGCACGTGCAGTTCCTTGGCCAGCGCCTTCACCGAGCGCGAAATTTCCGACAGTTCGGTGGCGCGGTTCTCGCCGTCGCGCACCGAGGACATCAGCTGCAGGTAGTCGATGACGATCAGGCCAAGCTTGCCGCACTGGCGATAGAGGCGGCGGGCGCGGGCGCGCAGCTCGGTGGAATTGAGCGCCGGCGTCTCATCGATGTGGATCGGCGCCTCGTGCAGCTTGCCCAGGGCGAAGGTCATGCGCTGCCACTCGTCGTCGTTGAGCCGGCCGGTGCGCACGCGATGCTGGTCGAGCCGGCCGACCGAGGAGAGGAAGCGCATGGCGAGCTGGGTGCCCGGCATTTCCATCGAGAAGATCGCCACCGGCAGCTTCGATTCCAGCGCCACGTGCTCGGCGATGTTGAGGGCGAAGGCGGTCTTGCCCATACTCGGTCTGCCGGCAACGATGACCATGTCGCCGGGCTGGAAGCCCGAGGTCTTCATGTCGAGGTCGTGGAAACCGGTCGGGATGCCGGTGATGTCGGACGGGTGCTCGCGGTCGTAGAGTTCCTGGATGCGGTCCACCACCTGGCCCAGCAGCGGCTGGATGGCGGTGAAGCCCTCGGTGGTGCGCGCGCCGGCGTCCTTGATCTCGAAGACCTTCGACTCGGCCTCGTCGAGCAAAGCCTTGGCCTCGCGGCCGGCCGGATTCAGCGCGCTGGCGGCGATCTCGTCGCCCACCGCGACGAGCTTCCTCAGGATGGCCCGCTCGCGGACGATCTCGGCGTAGCGCTTGATGTTGGCGGCCGATGGCGTGTTGTTGGCGATCTCGCCGAGATAGGCCATGCCGCCGGCCTGCTCCGATTCGGCGGTCTTTTCCAGCGACTCGAATACCGTCACCACGTCGGCCGGACGGCCAGCTTCGACCAGTTTGGCGATGTGGCGGAAAATGCGGCGATGGTCGTCGCGGTAGAAATCCGCCTCGGCGACCTGGTCGGCGATGCGGTCCCAGGCGCTGTTGTCGAGCAGCAGGCCGCCGAGCAGGGATTGCTCCGCCTCGATGGAATGCGGCGGCAGCTT
>WYAY01000235.1 GCA_011526165.1 Sulfuritalea sp. | reverse complement strand
CTTGCCGATCTGCCACAGGCGCGCCAGGCCATGCGGCTCGACGATCAGGAAGAAGATGATCAGGGCGCCGAACACCATCAGTTCGATGCTCGACGAAATGCCGGACGGCAGGTTGATGCCGACCGACGTTTCCAGGAAATGGATGAACACGTTCAGGCCGATCGGCAGCAGCACGATAAAGGCCGAGCCGAAGAAGGAGCCGAGGATGCTGCCGACGCCGCCGATGATGACCATGAACAGGATGCGGAACGAAAGGTCGAGGTTGAAGCCTTCCGGTTCCACCGTGCCGAGGTAGGCGTAGGCGAACAGCGCGCCGGCCACGCCGCAATAGAAGGAGCTCACGGCGAAGGCCATCAGCTTGGTGCGCATCGGCCGGAAGCCGATCACCTCGGCCGCCATGTCCATGTCGCGGATGGCCATCCACGAGCGGCCGACGTTGGTGCGCACCATGTTCTTCGCCAGCAGCGCCATGACGCACACCACCGAGAGCACGAACAGGTATTTGCTGAAGGCCGTGTCGAAGGTGTAGCCGAACATCTCGATCTTCTGCGCGGTGATCACGCCCGAGGAGCTGTAGTTGGTGAACCAGCCCACCTTGGTCAGGCACCAGACGATGAAGAACTGCGTCGCCAGCGTGGCGGCCGCCAGATAGAAGCCGCGGATGCGCAGGCTGGGCAGGCCGAAGACGATGCCGACCGCCGCGGCGCAGAGGCCGCCGAGGATGAAGGCGCCCAGGATGGGCATGCCGTCGATGCGCAGCATGAAGTTGTAGGAAGCGAAGGCGCCCACCGCCATGAAGGCCGCCGTGCCGAGCGACAGCTGGCCGGCGTAGCCGGTGAGGATGTTCAGGCCGAGCGCCGCCAGCGAGAAGATCAGGAACGGCGTCAGGATGGCGGTGAAGGTGTAGTCGGTGAGAACGCCCATCACAGAGAGGAGCGGGATGCCGGCAAAGGCGGCGACGAGAATGATCGCAATGCCAATCTTGTCCTGCCGGATCGGGAAGATCTGGCTGTCTTCGGCGTAGGTGGCCTTGAACTGGCCGGCTTCTCTGTAGAGCATAGGTTATCCGTCTTCTCGCGTCAGATGCGGCGAATGATTTTCTCGCCGAAGAGCCCTTCGGGCCGCACCAGCAGGAACAGCAGCGCGAGCACATAGGGGAACCAGCCCTCGATGCCGCCGCCGACGTGGGGACCGATGTAGACCTCGGCCAGCTTCTCCGAGGCGCCGATGATGAGGCCGCCGACGATGGCGCCGGGCACGCTGGTGAAGCCGCCGAGGATCAGCACCGGCAGCGCCTTCAGCGCGACGAAGGTCAGGGCGAACTGCACGCCGTTGCGCGACCCCCAGAGCAGGCCGGCCACCAGCGCCACGAAGCCGGCCACGGCCCAGACGATGCCCCAGATGTGCTGCAGCGGGATGCCGATCGACAGCGCGGCCTGGTGGTCGTCGGCCACCGCGCGCAGCGCCCGGCCGATCTTGGTCTTCGAGAAAAAGATGGCGAGCATCGTCACCAGCACCGCGGCGATGCCGGAAGCGACGAGGTCGAACTGCGAGATGGCGATGTTGGCATTCTCCAGCAGCCATTCCAGCGGCACGTCCTCGATGCCGAGGTCGAGGCTGCGCACGTTGGCACCCCAGATCGCCTGGGCCAGGCCCTCGACGAAGAAGGTCAGGCCGATGGTGGCCATGAACAGCGTGATCTCGTGCTGGGCAACGAGCGGACGCAGCACGATCTTTTCCGTCAGCAGGCCGAGGGCGACCATCGCCACCATGGTCAGCGGTGCCGCCAGCCACAGGGAGAGGCCGGAGTCGACCAGGCCGGCGGTGGTCAGCGCGGCGAAGAACACCATGGCGCCCTGGGCGAAGTTGAACACGCCGGAGGCCTTGTAGATCAGCACATAGCCAAGCGCCACCAGCGCATACATCACGCCGGAGAGCAGGCCGCCGATGAGAACTTCGAGGAAGAATTGCATCTCGTTAGCCTTGCTTAGTGAGCGACGCCGAGGTAGGCGTCGATGACGTCCTGGTTGGCGCGCACCTCGTCGGGCGTGCCGTCGGCGATCTTCTTGCCGTAGTCGAGTACCACGACGCGGTCGGAAATGTCCATCACCACGCCCATGTCGTGCTCGATCAGCACGATGGTGGTGCCGAGCTGGTCGTTGACGTCGAGGATGAAGCGGCACATGTCCTGCTTCTCCTCCACGTTCATGCCGGCCATCGGCTCGTCGAGCAGCAGGATCGAGGGTTCGGCGGCCAGCGCCCGCCCCAGCTCGACGCGCTTCTGCAGGCCGTAGGGCAGGCGCGCCACCGGGGTCTTGCGGATGTGCTGGATCTCGAGGAAGTCGATGATCTCCTCGACCTTCCTGCGATGCGCGATCTCCTCGCGCTGCGCCGGACCCCAATAGAGGGCGTCGAGCAGGAAGTTCGACTTCATCTTCAGGTTGCGCCCGGTCATGATGTTGTCGAGCACCGTCATGCCCTTGAACAGGGCGATGTTCTGGAAGGTGCGCGCGATGCCGGCCTTGGCCGCCTCGTAGGTATTCATGTCGCGGTGGTGCTTGCCGCGGAAGACGATGTCGCCCTCTTGCGGCCGGTACACGCCGTTGATGACGTTGAGCATGGAACTCTTGCCGGCGCCGTTGGGGCCGATGATGGCGCGAACTTCGTGCTCGCGCACATCGAAGGAAATGTCCGTCAGCGCCTTGACCCCGCCGAAACGCAGCGAAATGTTCTTCAGGTCGAGGATCACCTCGCCGATCTGCCTGCCTTCACTCATGATTTCCCTATGGTCCCTATGCCGCCTTCTTCGCCGCCTGCGACGGGAAGGTCTTCGCCTCCATGATGCGCAGGTCGGCGCTGACCTTGCCCTTGCGCCCGTCCTCGAACTTCACCTCGGTCTCGATGAACTGCGAGGCCTTGCCGGAATACAGCGCATCGATCAGGACGCCGTATTTTTCGGCGATGAAGCCGCGGCGTACCTTCCGCGTGCGGGTCAGCTCGTCGTCGTCCGGATCGAGTTCCTTGTGCAGGATGAGGAAGCGGTGCACCTGCGAATCGCTCAGCATGGCATCGTGCGCCAGCTCGGCATTGGCCTGCTCGACGCACTCCCGGATCAGTTCGTACACCTCGGTCTTCTGCGCCAGGTCGGTATAGCCCGAATAGGCGATGTTGCGGCGCTCCGCCCAGTTGCCGACCGCCCCCATGTCGATGTTGATGAAGGCGCAGACCTCGTCCTTGCGGTCGCCGAAGGCCACCGCCTCCTTGATGTGGGAGAAGAACTTCAGCTTGTTCTCGATGTAGTTGGGCGCGAACATGGCACCGCTGGCGAGCTTGCCGACATCCTTGGCGCGATCGATGATCTTCAGGTGGCCGTCCTCGTCGAAGAAGCCGGCATCGCCCGTATGGAAGTAGCCCTGGGCGTCGATCGACTCGGCCGTGGCATCGGGCCGTTTGTAGTACTCCTTGAGCATCACCGCGCCGCGCACCAGCACCTCGCCACTGTCGTCGATCTTCACCTCGACGCCGGGCGCCGGCGGGCCGACGGTGTCGAACTTGATCTGGCCGTCCGGCTGCAGGCAGACGGCGGCGCAGGTTTCGGTCGCGCCGTAGAGCTGCTTGAGGTTCACGCCGATCGAGCGGTAGAAGCGGAACAGGTCGGGGCCGATGGCGGCGCCGGCCGTGTAGGCGACGCGGATGCGGCTCATGCCGAGCACGTTGCGCAGCGGTCCATACACCAACAGGTTGCCGAGCGCATAGAGCAGTCGGTCCGTGCCGCTCACCGGCTTGCCGTCGAGGATCTCGGCGCCGCAGCGGCGCGCCACGCCCATGAAATAGTGGAACATGTTGCGCTTGAGGGCGCCGGCATCCTCCATGCGGATCATCACCTGGGTCAACAGGTTCTCGAACACGCGCGGCGGCGCGAAGTAGTAGCTCGGGCCGATCTCGCGCATGTCGGTCATCACCGTATCGCCCGATTCGGGGCAGTTGATGGTGAAGCCGGCATACGCGGCCTGGGCGAAGGAGAACAGGTGGTCGCCCACCCAAGCCATCGGCAGGTAGGACAGGATGTTGTCGTCGGGCCCGAGCCTGTCGAACTCGCAGCCGCTCTGCGCCGCAGCGATGAAGGCACCGTGCGTCTGGCAGACGCCCTTCGGCTTGCCGGTGGTGCCCGAGGTGTACAGCATCACGGCAACATCGTCCGACTTGCCCAGCTCGATCTCGCCGTCGAGGAATTCGGGGTGGTTGCGGTTGTGGATGCGCCCCATCTCCTGCACTTCGTCGAGGCCGTGCAGGAAAGCCTGATTGTAGTGGCGCAGACCGCGCGGGTCGTCGTAGAGGATGTGCTGCAGGTCGGGGCACTGCGACATGTTTTCGAGGAGCTTATCCACCTGCTCCTGATCCTCGACGATGGCGAACTTGATGCCGGCATCCTGCAGAACGAAGACCATTTCGGCGGCCACGGCGTCCTGATACAGGGGAACGGGCACGCCGCCGAGGCATTGCGCGGCATACATCGCCCAGTACAGGCGGGGACGGTTGTCGCCGATGATGGCCAGGTTGTCGCCGCGCTTGAAGCCCAGTTCCGCCAGGCCGCAGGCCATGGCGCGCACTTCCTCGGCCACCTGCGACCAGGTCCAGGTCTGCCAGATGCCCAAGTCCTTCTCGCGCGTCGCCGGATGGTTCGGCCGCACCTGGGCGTGATGTTTCAGAAGGCGAGGAAACGTGCTGAGCGACGACAGTCGAACGTTGTCCGACATTGACTCCTCCTGTTGCTTGCGCTGGCACCTTGGACGGCGATCCGTCCGGCGCTGTTCTGTTCAATGCAGCGGCCGATGATTCTCCATCGGACGCACCGCCGAGTCAAACCGGGCGGCTGCTCGGGACTGGTACCCGATAAACGGGCTAGGTTACTGAAGCACCCTCTCCTGCGCTGTCATCCGACAGACAATCCTGTAAACTGCGTTTCATGCTTACCTTGGGCGAAATGCTGCAGGCCAGCCTGTGGTCGCGTTCCCTCAGTCCGGAGCAATTGCGGCGGGTGGAAAGCGAGATCATCACCCGCCAGATCCCGGCCGGCGGCTTCGTCTG
>WYAY01000234.1 GCA_011526165.1 Sulfuritalea sp. | reverse complement strand
TCTGGTGGTTCGGCGGCGGCATGGACCTCACGCCCTACTACGGCTTCGAGGAAGACGCGCGGCACTTCCACGCAACCTGCAAGCGGGCGCTGGCGCCCTTCGGGGCCGACGTCCACGCCCGCTACAAGCAATGGTGCGACGAGTACTTCTTCCTCAAGCACCGCAACGAGCCGCGCGGCGTCGGCGGCATCTTCTTCGACGACCTCAACGAGGGCGGCTTCGAGCGTTGTTTCAAGCTGACACAGGCGGTCGGCGACGCCTTCCTGGACGCCTACCTGCCGATCGCGGAGCGCCGGCGCGCCCTGCCCTACACGGATCGCGAGCGCGACTTCCAGGCCTACCGGCGCGGCCGCTATGTCGAGTTCAACCTGGTGTGGGATCGCGGCACCCTGTTCGGCCTGCAATCGGGCGGGCGCACCGAATCGATCCTGATGTCGCTGCCACCGCTGGTGAAGTGGCGCTACGACTGGAGGCCCGAACCGGGCAGCGCCGAGGAAAAGCTCTACACCGAATTCCTCAAACCGAGGGATTGGCTTTCAGAGGACTGAGGGCGATGGATTGCGCGCACTGCGGGCGCGGCAAATCTCAGTCATCCGTCTTCTGTCCTGCGTCCTCCGAACGGCACAGCGCTGTCGCGCTCCGGTAGGCCTGGTTGGATTCCTCGCTGCGGCCCAGCTGGGCGAACAGCGTGGCCAGTTCGACATGGGCGTCCTGGCTGGGCTGGATCGCCAGCGAAGCCTCGAAATAGCTCTGCGCCTTGCCCCACAGCTGCTGCTCGCGGCAGAGGCGCCCGAGCGCCAGCAGCAGGCGCGCGTCCTGCGGATGGCGCTCCAGCCATTTCTCGGCGCGGGCGATGCGCACCAGCGTATCGCCGCCGCGGCACTCGGCATACAGGCCGGCCAGCTCCGAGTCCCACTCCGCCTCGATGCGCTCCTCGATGAGGCGCTGCGCCGTCGCGCCGTCGCCGGCGGCGATCAGCGCGCGCACGGCCGCCGCCGCCAGCCGCGGCGCGCGGCGCTCGGCGGAGGGCACGCCCTGCCAATAGTCTGCGAGCTGGCGCGCGTCGCCCTCGCGCGCGCGCAGGTTCTCCTTATGCGCGCGCTGCTTGAGCGGCGCCGCGGCATCGGCCGTCAGGGCGCGGTGCTTCTCCAGTTGGCGCGCCACCTTCAGCACGTCGTCCCAGCGGCCGAGGCCGCGGTGCACGCGCAGCGCCAGGCGCAGCGGGGCGATGTGCCGGCCGCCGCCTTCCTGCAGCGCATCGAGCGCGGCCAGCGCCTCCTCGAAGCGGCGCGCGTCGACATGCAGTTCGGCTTCGGTCATCAGGCGCGCCGTGCGCGCCTCGGCATCGTGCCCGGCGGCGCGCCCGAGCCATTCCGCCTCGCGCCTTGCGTCGCGCAGGTAATGCGCCGCGCGCGCCGCCACCAGGGCGGAGAGCGCCGGCGCCTCGGCCGCGGCATGGGCGATGCCGGCATTCTTGAGGGCGTGGCCGTAGCGCCCTTCGAACAGCTGCAGCACGGCTTCGCGCAGCGCCCGTTCGGCTTTCTCGCGCCGCTTGCGCTCGCGGAAGGCCTGCACCGCCTGCGGCAGGTGCAGGGTGTGGGAAATCATGCGCAGCAAGGCATGGCCGAGCAGGAAGCCGCCGACCGCCAGCACGACGAACAGGTTCAGCGACAGCTCGGCGCGCCAGGGCGGCAGGACGACGAGGACATAGCCCTCGTTGTAGCCGAAGGCCAGCGAGACGCCGACGGCAAGGGCGAACAGCGCCAGCAGCCAGAGCAGGATGCGCATCAGCGGGCGTCCCGGTCGCGCGCCTGGGCCGCCGCGCCTTCGCGGGCAATCTTGAAGTTGCGCAGCGTGGTCAGGCTCTCCTGCAGGCTGGGCAGGACGGCCCCGACATCGGCGGCGGCGAGCTGCTTCAGCGTGGCCAGCGCCGCCTGCACCGGCCTGGCGCGGGTGTCGAAGTAGCGCTCGATCCATTCCTGCGCCTGGCGAATGTCCTGGCGGAAGGACTTGCCGTCCCGCTGCAGCAGGGAAAGGCGGGCGTTCACCAGGCGCAGCTTGAGGTTCTCGCGCAGGAAGAAGGCATGGCTGGGCGAGAGCAGCGCCGGGTCGGGCCGGTCGAGCCGCTCGATGCGGATCAGGCTCTTCAGTTCGCGCCACAGCTCGCCCAGCAGCTTCTCCCAGGTGCCGGCGGTCGTCGCCGGCACGAAGCTGCCCTGCGCCGGCTCGATGCGCGGCTTCGCCTCGTAGGCGAGCGGCATGGCATCGATGGCGCCGACGATGCCCTCGATGCGCAGCGCGATGCCCGGCGCATCGGCCAGCGGCAGCGCCTTGAGCCGGTCGATGTCGCGGGCGATGACCTTGCGCAGCGGCAGAAACTGGGCGCGGCCGGCGCTGACGAGGCGCGCATCGGCGCCCTGCAGCGCGATCAGCGCCGCCTCGACGTTGCCGGCGAGCTGCAGCTGCTGCGAGGCGGTGTTCAGCGCCTGCTCGATCTCGGCCAGCAGGCGCTCGTCGCGGTTGCGCGTGAGCTCCTGCACCATGGCGTCGAGCGCCGCCTGCTGGCTCTGCGATTCGGCCAGCTTCGCCTCGAGCACGCCGGTCTTCGCCTGCAGCGCTGCCAGCGCCTCCTGGTTCTGCTTCGACAGCGCTCGCGCCTCGCCGGAAGCCGCGTCGCCCGCCGCCAGGCGGCGGGCCACCTCCTGCTGCAGTTCGGCCTGGCGGGCACGCGCGTCGAACCACTGCCAGCCGGCGAGTGCCAGCGCCGCCAGCGCCACCCACACGGCCGGCTGGCGCAGCGCCGCCAGCGCCTGCTGCAGGGGGCCGGGCCGCGCCGGCGAGGTCAAGGCATCCTGTTGTCGATCGGTCATCGCTTCATTCCTTGCCGCCAAAGTGCGCTTCGAGGCCCGCCAGCAGTCCGGCGTCGCCCGGCGCCGTGACGACCGTCTCGGCAAAGCCGAGGGCGCGCGCCTCACCGGCGATGCGCTGATGGGCGACGAACAGCGGCACCGCCTTCAGGGCCTGCGCGTCGGCCGCGCCGACCATCGCCAGCAGGTTGCGCAGCCCCTCGCTGCTCGTCACCGTCACCGCGTCGACCCGCCCCTGCGCGAGCAGCCGGCGCAGCGGCAGGGCATCGACCTCGGGTCGCCCACGCCGATAGCAGGGGATGCGCGTCACCTGCGCGCCGCGCGCCTCCAGCGTCTCGCCGAGCAGTTCGCGGCCGGCGTCGCCGCGGAACAGCGCCACCCGCTTGCCGCGAATAGCCGCATCGGCGAACTCCGGCCGCTCCAGCAGCGCCTCGCTGTCGAAGCGGCCGCCCAGCGGCGTGACGATGCGGCTGACGCCGAAGCGGGCAATGGCGCGCGCGCTGGTTTCCCCCATCGCGGCGGCGACCACCCGCTCGGGCCAGGCGCGCTGTGCGGTGATCGCGCCGAGCGCCTTCTCCGCCGCATTCGGGCTGACGAAAATGGCGTAATCATAGCGCGCGATGTCCTGCGCCGCCGCCAGCAGCGGCCCCGGGTCGGCGACGTCGAAGATCGCGAGCACCGGAAAGCGCACGGCGGCGCCGCCGCGCGCCTCGATCAGTCCCGCCAGCTTGTTCGCCTGCTCCGCCGGCCGGGTAACGACGATACGTTTCCCCGCCAGTGTTTGCGATTCGCTCATCCTTCAAGTGCCGCGAGGATCTCTTCCGCGCCGCGCGCCCGCAATTCGTCGGCGAGGGACTGGCCGAGCGCTTCCGCCGCAGGCGCATCGCCGCGCAGTTCCGCGCTGGCCATGCGGCTGCCATCGGGCGCGGCGACGAAGCCGCGCAGATGCAGGCGGCCATCTTCGATGACCGCGAAGGCGCCCAGCGGCACTTCGCAGCTGCCGGCCAGCGCGCGCGCGACGGCGCGCTCGGCGCGCACGCAGGCGGCCGTGCCGGCATCGGCGAGCGGCGCCATCCAGGCGGCGACCTCGGGCCGGCCGGACAGGGCCTCGATGCCCAGCGCGCCCTGCCCGGCCGCCGGCAGCGACAGCTCGGCCGGCAGCACGGCACGGATGCGCGCAGCGAGGCCGAGGCGGGTGAGGCCGGCGGCGGCCAGGATGATGGCGTCGTAATGCCCCTCGTCGAGCTTGCGCAGGCGCGTATCCAGGTTGCCGCGCAGGCTGGCGACGGCGAGGGAGGGAAAGCGCGCATGCAGCTGCGCCTCGCGGCGCAGGCTGGAGGTGCCCACCACGCCGCCGGGCGGGATGTCCTCGAGGCTGGCATAGCGGTTCGAGACGAAGGCGTCGAGCGGGTTCTCGCGCGCCGAGATGGCGACCAGCGCGAACTCGGGCTCCATCACCATCGGCACGTCCTTCATGGAATGAACCGCGATGTCGGCGCGTCTGTCCAAGAGGGCGGTTTCCAGCTCCTTGACGAAGAGGCCCTTGCCGCCGACCTTGGCGAGCGGCCGGTCGAGGATCTGGTCGCCGCGCGTGGTCATGCCGAGCAGCTCGACGCTGCAACGCGGATACAATGCGCGCAGGCGCTCGCGCACGTGCTCGGCCTGCCACAAGGCCAGGCGGGATTCGCGCGTGGCAATGACGATGCGCTCGGGTTGGTTGTGGCTCACAGGGGAACTCTCGGGATGATCGGGATGAATATGCTGCGCGGCTTGCGCTGGGTGGCGCTGATTTTAACATGCCTGCCGGCGGCCTCCGGCGCGGCGGAGCGGGGCCTCGCCCCGGCGCGGGACCTGGCCGCCGACGGCCGCGACATGCGCAGCCGCGGCATCGTCATGCTGGTGCTCTACAGCCAGGCCGACTGCCCCTGGTGCGAACGCGCCAGGCGCGAGGTCCTGCTGCCGCTGGCCCGCGACCCGGCCGCCCGGCGCCGCGTCGTCCTGCGCGAGATCGCGCTCGACGCGGACACGCCGCTTACCGACTTCGCCGGGCAGCCGACCAGCCACCGGCGCTTCGCCGCCGCCGAAGCGGCCCGCTTCGCGCCGACGCTGGTGGTGTACGGCCCGGACGGCCGCAGGCTCGCCGATCCCATCGTCGGCTTCCGCCTGGCCGACTTCTACGCCGAATATGTGAACCGCGCCATCGAGGAAGGCCTGGCGCAACTGAAGTCGCCGTCCCGCCGGGACTGACTTTCTACCTCTCGCCCAGCTTGAAGAAGGCGCGCATCTTGCCGAGCAGGGTGGCGTGCTGGCGCGAGCGCTCGTGTTCGCGCGCCTCGGCGCCGAGCGCCTCCTGCGCCTGGGCGAGCTGCATGTTGCGCTCGGCGAGGATCGCCGCCATCTCCTCGGCGATGGCCGGCCGCGAACGGAGGATGTCCTCGAAGCCGGCCTTGTCGAGGCGATAGCATTCGACGTCGCTCCTCGCTGTCACGGTGGCGCGGCGCGGCTCGCCGGTGAGCATGCCCATCTCGCCGAACACCCGTCCGGCCGGCAGCGTCGTCAGCAGGCGGCGCTCGCCGTCCCGCTCCAGCCAGACGTCGGCCTCGCCCTCGACCAGGACGTAAAGCCAGTGCGCCACCATGCCCTGCCGCGTGATGACGTCGCCGCGGGCGAACGGCGCATAGGCGAGCCGTTCGGCGAGCGCCTTCAGCTCCTCCTCGCTGAAGGCGGCGAAGATGTCGACGCCGCGCAGCGACTTCAGGCGGCGCGCCAGTTCGCGTGCATGCACCGCCTCGCGGTAGGCCTCGTTCTCCTTGATCATGTGCACGGAATACTCCGGCTCGGCGATGCGGATGCCGGACCGCTGCAGCGCCGCCAGGACGTGCACACGCACGGCGGAGTCGGTGGGGTCGTCGGGACGCGGGTCGCTCATCCAGTAGCGCAGGGCGTAGCGGCCGTAGTTCTGGCCGAACTCCATCAGCACGCAGTTGGGCAGCGGGTCGCGCCTGACGTTGGGAATGTCCGCCGCCACCATCGCCTGCTCGACGGTCTGGATGACGCGCGCCGGCGGCTCGGCGTAGTCGACGTTGAACCAGATCCAGCGCCGCCAGGGCTGGGTCGCCTGCTCCGGGCTCCAGATGACGGCGAACTTGCTCTTCATGAGCAGGCTGTTGGGCACCACGATGGTCTCGCCGTTGCGCGTCTCGATCGCCGTGTAGCGCCAGCGGATGTCGACGACGCGGCCGACAATGTCGTCGATCTTGACCCAGTCGCCCACCTGGATCGAGCTGTCCAGCTGCAGGGCCAGTCCGCCGAGGATGTTGCCGAGCGTGTCCTGCATGGCGAAGGCCACCACCGCGGTGATCACCGCCGAGGTGGCGACGATGCCGGAGAGGTCGACGCCGGCCAGGCGCATGCGCACCAGGGCGAAGCCGACATAGGCCAGGATGACGACGATGTCCTCGACGATGCGCGGCGGCGCAAGGCCGGCGGCCGGCAGCAGGACGCGGAACAGGCAGAGGCCGCCCAGTCGGATCAGCGCCATGCCTGAGACGACGGTGAGCAACTCGTGTGCGGCGGCGGCCCCCGCCGCCAGCCCGTTCGCATCGAGCACGCCGGCGGCGAACTGGCCGGCCAGGCACAGCACGAACACGGCCAGCGTGTAGCCGACCGATCTGCGGTCGGCCGGCCGCAGCGTCCACAGCAGCGCCGCGAGCAGCAGCGCGGCGGAGATCACGTAGGGCGATTCCTCGCGCCAGAAGTACCCCCAGGCCGGCCCCAGCAGTTCCATCAGGCTTTCCCTTCCCCGGCAAAGGCGGCCTTCACCGCCGGCCACTGCCGGCGCGACACCGGCAGCCTCTCCTCCAGTCCCGCCAGCAGCACCGACCAGTGCGTCTCGCCGTCGTCGGCCGCGCTTTTCTCGAAACCGGCGATCGCCTGGCGCGCCACCAGGCAGTTGCGGTGCACCCGCACGAAGCGCGCGGCGAATTCCTGCTCGAGGTGGGTGAGCGACTCGTCGAGCAGGTATTCGCGCGCGGCGGTGCGCGCGGTGACGTACTTCAGCTCCGCCTTGAGGTAGAGGATCTCGTGCACCGGCACCAGCAGGATGCGGCCGCGCTCGGAAACCGACAGGTGGCGGCGCGGCTCCGGCGCCAGCCGCGCCAGCGCCTCGCGCGCGGGCCGCGGCGCGCGGCGGGCCTTTTCCAGGGCCGCCGCCAGCCGCTGCGCACGCACCGGCTTGACCAGGTAATCCACCGCATTCAGCTCGAAGGCCTGCACGGCGTACTGGTCGTAGGCGGTGGTGAACACCACCGCCGGCGCATGCTCCGCGCCGGCCAGGTGGCGCGCCAGTTCGATGCCGTCCATCTGCGGCATGCGGATGTCGACCAGCGCCACGTCGGCGCGCGCCTCCGCCAGACGCGCGAGCGCCTCGACCCCGTTGGCCGCCTCGCCGACCGGCTCGTTGGGCAGCTCGGCGGCGATGTCGGCCAGCAAGGCCTTCATGCGGGCCCGCGCCGGCGCCTCGTCGTCCACGATGAATACCCGCAGCACTTCACTCACGCGACGCTTCCTTTCCGGTAAGGCAGCCGGATCGTGACCCGGAACAGCCCGTCTTCCGTCTCGGTCTCCAGCCGCGCCTCGAGATCGTAGAACAGCATCAGCCGCTCGCGGATGTTGTCGAGCGCCATGCGGTTGCCGGCGTGGTGGGCATTCTCGCCATGATAGGGATTCGACAGCGCGATGCGGATCGCCTCGCCCTCGCGCCTTGCCGCGACGGTCACCGCCGCCGGCTGTGCGGACGGCTCGATGCCATGATAAACCGCATTCTCCAGCAGCGGCTGCAGCATGAGGGGCGGCACCTGGGCGTCCTGCGGGCAGGCCTCGACGTCCCATGCCACCTGCAGGCGCTCGCCCAGGCGCAGGCGCTCCAGCTCGAGATACTGCCGGCACAGCGCGAACTCCTCGCCCAGGGTCGTCAACTCCTGGTTCTCCCGCATCAGCACGCGGAAGAGATCGGACAGCTCCTCCAGCGCGGCTTCCGCCCGGCGCGGATCCGAGCGGATGACGCCCAGCACCGCATTCAGGCTGTTGAAGAGGAAGTGCGGCCGGATGCGTGCCGTCAGCGCCATCAGGCGCGCCTCCGCCAGCGCCGGCGAAAAGGCCCGGTTGCGCAAGTCGAAATAGAACAGCACCGCCGCCGCCGCGGCCGCCCCCCACAGCGCGGCACGCGGCAGGCCGGTCAGCGGCTGGCCGGGCGGGCTGAACAGCGCGTAGAACAGCGCCGCGATGAGCGCGCTGCCAGCTGCGACGAGGGCCAGCGCGGCGGC
Organism: Sulfuritalea sp.; assembly: GCA_011526165.1. Classification (GTDB taxonomy): domain Bacteria; phylum Pseudomonadota; class Gammaproteobacteria; order Burkholderiales; family Rhodocyclaceae; genus Desulfobacillus. The sequence continues at coordinate 7,199 of WYAY01000234.1, read as the reverse complement.
ATGCGGCAGCCGGCCGAGCAGCCGGCCGGACGCATACAGCAGCACGACGGCCGCAATCAGCGGCGGCTCGACCAGCGCGGCGAGTTCGACGGCCTCGCGCGGCAGGCGGGCGAACTCGGCATTGCGCGCCAGCGCCGCGCAGAGCGCCAGCAGGTTCACCGCCAGCAGGATGCGCAGCATGACGCCGAGGTTGCCGAAGTCCGGCAGGCGCGTCGGTGCGGGGTTTTGCCGTATACTCATTTGCTGCATTCGGTGGCGTTCCAACGATTATGACAGAACACAGCAACGATTCCAGCGGCAAGGCCTGGTCCGGGCGCTTCAGCGAGCCGGTGGCCGAACTGGTCAAGCGCTACACGGCTTCGGTGTCCTTCGACCGGCGCCTGGCCCTGCACGACATCCGCGGCTCGCTCGCCCACGCCCGCATGCTGGCCCGGCAGGGCATCATCGGCCCGGACGACCTCGCCGCCATCGAGCGCGGCATGGCGGCCGTGCGGCACGAGATCGAGACCGAGGAGTTCCAGTGGTCGCTCGATGACGAGGACGTGCATCTCAACATCGAGAAGCGCCTCACCGCCCTGGTCGGCGATGCCGGCAAGCGCCTGCACACCGGCCGCTCGCGCAACGACCAGGTGGCCACCGACATCCGCCTCTGGCTGCGCGAGGAGATCGACGGCCTCGACGCGCTGCTCAAGGCCTACCAGGGCGCGCTGCTCGACCTCGCCGAAGCCCACGCCGCCACGCCGATGCCCGGCTTCACCCACCTGCAGGTGGCGCAGCCGGTCACCTTCGGCCACCACCTGCTGGCCTATTTCGAGATGGCGGCGCGCGACCGGGAACGCCTCGCCGACTGCCGCCGGCGCGTCAACCGCCTGCCGCTCGGCGCCGCCGCGCTGGCCGGCACCTCCTACCCGATCGACCGCGAGTTCGTCGCCCGCGAGCTCGGCTTCGACGGCGTCTGCGCCAACTCGCTGGACGCCGTCAGCGACCGCGACTTCGCCATCGAGTTCGCCGCCGCCGCGGCGCTGATCATGACCCACGTCTCGCGCTTCTCCGAGGAGCTGATCCTGTGGATGAGCCCGCGCGTCGGCTTCATCGACCTGGCCGACCGCTTCTGCACCGGTTCATCGATCATGCCGCAGAAGAAGAATCCCGACGTGCCGGAACTGGCGCGCGGCAAGAGCGGCCGCGTCTTCGGCCACCTGATGGGCCTGCTCACCCTCATGAAGGGCCAGCCGCTGGCCTACAACAAGGACAACCAGGAAGACAAGGAGCCGCTCTTCGACACCGTCGACACGGTGCGCGACACGCTGGCCATCTTCGCCGACCTGGTCGCCGGCATCCGCGTCAAGCCCGACGCCATGCGCGCCGCGCTGCGGCAGGGCTACGCCACCGCCACCGACCTCGCCGACTACCTGGTGAAGAAGGGCCTGCCCTTCCGCGACGCCCACGAGGCGGTGGCGCTGGCCGTGCGCGCCGCCGAGGAGAAGGGCTGCGACCTGGCCGAGCTCGGTCTCGACGCCCTGCGCCGCTTCTCGCCGCTGGTCGGCGAGGACGCGCTGGCCGTGCTCTCCGTCGAGGGTTCGCTCGCCTCGCGCGCCCACGTCGGCGGCACCGCGCCGGAGCGGGTGCGCGCGGCCGTCGCGCAGGCGAAACGGAACCTGTAAGCCGGGCGCCGGCCCGGCATCTGCGGCGGCCTGCAGGGCTGACCACCCCAACCATGGAAAAAATCGGCAAATACCAGGTCGTCAAGAAGCTCGGCGAAGGCGCCACCTCGGTGGTATACCTCGCCCACGATCCCTTCGCGGCGCGCGACGTCGCCATCAAGGTGGTGGCCAACAGCGTCTTCTCGGAAGGCGAGCGCGGCAAGCTGGCAAGGAAGCTGTTCGTCACCGAGGCCTCGCTCGCCGGCAAGCTCAACCACCCGCACATCGTGCAGATCTACGATGCCGCAGCCGACGCCGACCCCAGCTACATCGTCATGGAGTACGTCCCCGGCGGCACGCTGGAGGGCTACTGCGCGCCGGACAGGCTGCTGCCGCTGGCCGACGTCGTCGAGATGATCTTCAAGTGCTCGCGCGCGCTGGATTTCGCCTACCGCCTCGGCGTCATCCACCGCGACCTCAAGCCGGCCAACATCCTGCGCGGCGGCAGCTCGGGCACCGACGTCAAGATCTCCGACTTCGGCGCCGCCATCACCACCTCCAGCGACCAGACCGCCATTTCCGGCATCGGCTCGCCGGCCTACATGTCGCCGCAGCAGGTGCAGGAGTGGCCGCTGGACCACCGCACCGACATCTTCTCGCTCGGCGTGGTGATGTACCAGCTGCTCACCGGGCAGTTGCCCTTCCAGGGCAGCAATAACGGCAGCATCGTGTACCAGATCCTCAACACCCAGCCGCCGCCGCCCTCGCAGCTGCGCGCCGGCATCCCGCCGGTGGTCGACGCCGTCGTCATGAAGGCGATGCAGAAGTCGCTGGAGGACCGCTACGCCAGCTGGGACGCCTTTTCCTTCGACCTGGCCGAGGCCTTCCGCAGCGAGCACCTCGCCGCGACCCGCACGCAGATCGCCGACAGCGAGAAGTTCAACACCCTGCGCGGACTGTCCTTCTTCCGCGGCTTCAGCGACGTCCAGCTGTGGGAAGTGCTGCGCTTCTCGGATTGGCAGCGCGCCAGGCAGGGCACGCAGCTGATGAAGGAGGGCGAGCCGGGCGAGCATTTCTGCATCCTTGCCTCGGGCGAGGTGAAGGTCACCAAGAACCAGAAGCTGCTCAACATCCTCTCCGCCGGCGAGTGCTTCGGCGAGATGGCCTACCTCAACGAGCAGGCCGGCGTGCGCGGCGCCGATGTCACCGCCATGGGCGAGGCCACGGTCATCACCATCCCGACCGAGGCGCTGCGGCGCGCCTCCGACGCCTGCCGCCACAGCTTCGACCGCGCCTTCCTGCGCATCCTGGTCGAACGGCTGTCGCTTGCCAATACGCGCCTGACGGCGGTATAAGAACTCCTAACAGGATGAAACGCGTGATGCGTTGTGCTTGGATGGCGATGGATGCAAGGCGCGGTGCGCCGCCCGCAGTCATCTGCGTGCAAGCGCCGCAACGCCGCAGACGCGCCATCCAAGCACAACCCTTCGGGGCGTCGGCGTTTGGGCGCATCGCGTCGTTGCGGCGGCTTGTCGTGAAACAACCACTGCCTGCGCCACCGCGCCTAGCGCTGCATCCCAAACGCCTTAGCCGCACAAGCGTTTCATCCTGTTAGGAGTTCTTCGTCATGGAAGCGGAAACGCCGGAAAGGATCGGCAAGTACGAGGTGCGCGGCCGCCTCGGCGAGGGCGCCACCAGCACGGTATGGCAGGCCTGGGACCCGTTCGCCCAGCGCGAGGTCGCCATCAAGGTCATTAATCCCGAGGTGTTGCGGGACCGGGACCGCGGCCGCATCTACCGCCACCTGCTGGTCAACGAAGCCTCGCTCGCCGGCAAGCTGGTCCATCCGCACATCGTGCAGATCTTCGACGCGGTGGTGGACGAGGCGCAAAGCTACATCGTCATGGAATACGTGCCGGGCGGCACGCTGGAGCCCTTCTGCTCGCCGGACAACCTGCTGCCGCTGGACCGCCTGGTGGAGATCGTCTTCAAGTGCACGCGGGCGCTCGACTACGCCTACCACCTCGGCATCACCCACCGCGACATCAAGCCGGCCAACATCCTGCTCGCCGTGGCGGGCGACATCAAGATCTCGGACTTCGGCGCGGCGCTGTTCACCTCCGGCGAGCAGACGCGCACCCAGGTTTCCGGCGTCGGCTCGCCCGCCTACATGTCGCCGCAGCAGGTGCGCGAGATGCCGCTCAACCACCAGACCGACATCTATTCCCTCGGCGTGGTGATGTACCAGCTGCTGACCGGCCGCCTGCCCTTCCAGGCCAGCAACAATTTCAGCATGGTGTACCAGATCACCCATGTCGACCCGCCGCCGCCCTCGGATTTCCGCCGCGACATCCCGGCCGGCCTCGACGCGGTGGTCGCCCGCGCCATGCAGAAGGACCTCTCGGCGCGCTACGTCAGCTGGGAGGAGTTCTCGCACGACCTCGCCCAGGCCTTCCGCAACAAGCAGCTGAAGGCGCGCGAGCGCGACTTCGCCGACACGGAAAAGTACGAGACCCTGCGCGGCCTGCCCTTCTTCGCCGAATTCAGCGACGTCGAGATCTGGGAGATCGTGCGCTTCTCCGACTGGGACCAGGTGGCGCCCGAGACGGTGATCATGAAGGACGGCGAGCCGGGCGACTATTTCTGCTTCCTCGCCGAGGGCGAGGTGAAGATCGCCAAGCGCGGCCGCATCCTCGGCATCCTCACCCCCGGCGACTGCTTCGGCGAGATGGCCGTCATCAGCCAGTCGAGCGGCAGCCGCAACGCCGACGTCGTCGCCCAGACGCCGGCCAAGATCATCACCATCCGCGGCGACGCCCTGCGGCAGGCCTCGGAGGTCTGCCGCATGCACTTCTACGCCGCCTTTCTCGAGGTGCTGGCCAATCGCCTGGCGCTCGCCAACGCGCGTCTCGCCTCGGTCTGATGTCCCTCTCGGATTCTCTTTCGGCCGAAATAAGCCGTGCACTCGGTCGCCCTTTCCGCGCCGAGGCCCTGCGCGAGGCCGGTGGCGGCTGCATCCACAGCGCCGCCGTGCTGGAAGGCGGCGGCGAGCGCTGGTTCGTCAAGCTGAATGCGGCCGAAGCCCTGCCGATGTTCGAGGCGGAAGCCGACGGCCTCGCCGCGCTGGCGCGGGCGGACACCCTGCGCGTGCCGCGCCCGCTGTGCCGCGGCGTCCTCGACGGACAGGCTTTCCTGGTGCTGGAATTCCTCGACCTGCGCCCGATCGCCGCGCGCGAGGCGGCCATCGCCTGCGGCCGCGCCCTGGCCGCCCTGCATCGCGAAACCGGCGCGCGCTACGGCTGGCGCCGCGACAACTTCATCGGCGCCACGCCGCAGATCAACACGGAGAGCGACAGCTGGGCGCGCTTCTTCGCCAACGCCAGGCTGCGGCCGCAGCTGGCGCGCGCCGCCGCGCACTCGACGGCGCTGCGCAGGAAGGGGGAGAGCCTGGCCGAGAAACTGCCGGCCTTCTTTCTCGACTACCGGCCGCCGGCAAGCCTGCTGCACGGCGACCTCTGGCACGGCAACGCGGCACTGTGCGAAGGTGCGCCGGCCGTCTTCGACCCGGCGGTGTACTGCGGGGACCGCGAGACGGACCTGGCGATGGCGGAACTCTTCGGCGGCTTTCCCGAGGCCTTCTACGCCGCCTACCGCGAGGCGTGGCCGCTGACGGAAGGGTATGAGTCGCGCAAGACGCTCTACAACCTCTACCACATCCTCAACCACCTCAACCTCTTCGGCGCCGGCTACCTGCGCCAGGCCGAGCGGATGGTCGACCAGCTGCTCGCGGAATTGCGCGGCTGAAAGTCAGTCGCCGCAGGACGGCGATTCAGGCCGCCTCGGCGATGCCTTCCAGCTTCTTCTGCAGCTCGCCGGCCTGGTACATCTCGCTCATGATGTCCGAGCCGCCGATGAACTCGCCCTTGACGTAGAGCTGCGGGATGGTCGGCCAGTTGGAGAAATCCTTGATGCCGGCGCGGATGCCGGGATGCTCCAGCACGTTCACCGAGAAATATTTCTTCACGCCGCACAGCTTGAGGATCTGCGCCGCCTTGGCCGAGAAGCCGCATTGCGGGAAGGTCGGCGTGCCCTTCATGTAGAGCACGACGGGATGGGTGGCCACTTGTTCCTTGAGGAGTTGCTGCACGTCTTCCATGGGGGTTCCTTTCAATAACCTACTATTTTCGTCAAGTTTAACGTTTCGTCCCCGGCACCGTCAAGGGTGCCGGCCGCCCGAGACGCGCAGGATGCCGGCCAGATCGCGCCGTTGTTCGATGCCGATGAAGCCGGCCTCGGCCAGCAGCGCAGCCGCGGCAGCCGCCTGGTCGTAGCCGTGCTCGAAGCAGAGCTGCCCGCCCGGCACAAGATGCGCCGGCGCCTGCGCGGCGATGCGGCGGATGTCGTCGAGCCCATCGGCGCCCGCGGCCAGCGCGCTGCGCGGCTCGAAGCGCACGTCGCCCCGCGCCAGGTGCGGGTCGCGCTCGGCGACGTAGGGCGGATTGGCGAGAATGAGGTCGAAGCGCTCGCCGGCCAGCGGGGCGAACCAGTCGCCCTGCAGGAAGCGGATGTTCACGCCGTGGCGGACGGCGTTGTCGCGCGCCACGGCAAGCGCCGCGGCGGAGGCGTCGGCCGCCGTCACCGCCGCCTGCGGCCGCTGCTTCGCCACGGCGATGGCGAGGCAGCCGCTGCCGGTGCCCAGGTCGAGGATGCGCGCGGCCTGCGTTTCGAGCGCGAGATCGACCAGCAGCTCGGTCTCCTCGCGCGGAATCAGCACGTCCGGCGTGACACGGAAATCCAGGCCGTAGAACTCGCGCCGGCCGGTGAGGTAGGCGACCGGCTCGCCGGCGGCGCGGCGTGCCACGAGAGCGCGAAACGCCGCCGTGTCGGCGGGACTGACTTTTCGCTCCGGATGCGCTTCGAGCGCCGCCGCCGTGACGCCGAGCACATGGCGCAGCAGCAGCCGCGCCTCGTGCAGGGCAAGCGACGCGCGGGCCTCCTCCAGCGCGTCGGCAACCGTCACGCCGTCTCCTCGGAGAGCGCCGCCAGCTGCTCCGCCTGGTGCTCGGCGGAGAGCGCGCCGACCAGTTCGTCGAGGTCGCCGTCCATGATGGCGTCGATCTTGTACAGCGTCAGGTTGATGCGGTGGTCGGTGACGCGGCCCTGCGGAAAGTTGTAGGTGCGGATGCGCTCGGAGCGGTCGCCGCTGCCGACCAGTGATTTCCGCGTCGAGGCGATCTTCGCCTCCTGCTCGCGCACCTGGCGGTCCTTGATGCGGGCGGCGAGCACCGAGAGCGCCTGCGCCTTGTTCTTGTGCTGCGAGCGGTCGTCCTGGCACTCGACGACGATGCCGCTCGGCAGGTGGGTGATGCGCACCGCCGAGTCGGTCTTGTTCACGTGCTGGCCGCCGGCGCCGCTGGCGCGGAAGGTGTCGATGCGCAGCTCGGCCGGGTTGATGACCACGTCGGCTACCTCGTCCGCCTCGGGCAGCACCGCCACGGTGCACGCCGAGGTGTGGATGCGGCCCTGCGCCTCGGTCTCCGGCACGCGCTGCACGCG
>WYAY01000233.1 GCA_011526165.1 Sulfuritalea sp. | reverse complement strand
GGGAGATGGTCGGCCGCACGTTGAGCAGCACGGAACTGCTTTCGCTGATCTGCGGCGTGACGGCCATCACCAGGCCGACCGCCACCGATTGCGGCGTGGTGGTGAGGTTGGTGAGCGTGCTGGTCTGTCCCTGGCTGGTATCGGACTTGACCTGGAAATAGACGAAGTTGTCGACCACCTTGAGGATGGCCGTCTGGTTGTTCAGAACAGAGAGCTTCGGGCTGGAGAGAACGCGCAGGGTGCCGAAGGTCTCCAGCAACCGGATGGCGGTGAGGAAGTCGGCGCGGCGGAAGGCCAGGCTGAACAGCGAACTGGTGAGGGCCGAAGGCAGCGTCGTGGTCGACACGGAGGCCTCGTATTGGCCCGTCACCGGGTTGTAGGTGATCGTGCGGGTGGTGCCGCCCTGGCCGATCGCGCTCAATGCCCTGCCCTGGCTGAATTGCTGCCAGTCGATGCCCTGCTGGTAGTTCTGATTCAGGCGAACCTCGACGATGGTGGCCTCGATCAGCACCTGGCGCCGCGCGCTGGAGAGCACCTTGTCGAGGAATTCCTGGATCTTTTCATGCTGGCGCGAAGTGGCGCGCGCCATCAGGAAGCCGGTTTCGCGGTTGACCATGACCGAGGCCGCCTGCAGGGTCTCGTATTCCTTCGTGGCCTGGGCCGATTGCTGGGAAGGCGGCGGCGCCGCGGGCGCGGCCCCCGGTCCGCCGGCCGCTGCGGCTGCCCCCGGCTGCTGGGCAGCGGCGCCGGCGGCAGCCGTTTGCTGCTCCTGCCCCTCCGCCACGCGGCGCTTGACGACGATCTCCTTGTCCGTCTCGCGCAGGATGTCCTTGACGTTCTGTTCCAGGGTCTCCCAGAAGCGGTTCTTGGCGAGGTTGTCCACCTTGGTCGAGGAGACGTTGCCGCTGGTGCCGCCGGCTGCCGCGCCGGCGCCGGTGCCGGCGGCGGTCGGGCTGATGCTGGCGATCTGGGTGTTGATGGCGACGTTGCCGCTGGTGTCGCGCGACATGTTGACGTAGTCGACCTTGTAGGTGCGCAGGAAGGGTGTGTCCGGCATCACCACCAGGTTGGGACCGTCCAGCTCGAAGCGCATGTCCACCTGTTTGGCGATGCGGTTGAGCAGTTGCGGCAGCGTCTGGTCGATGGCGTTGAGCGTCACGGTGCCGCGGATGCCGGGGTGCACGTCGACGTTCAGCTTGGCGTCGCGGGCGAGGGCGAAGAGCAGCTCTTCGACTTTCACGTCCTTGACGACGACGCTGTAGGTCTCGGCTCTGGCGGCGGGTTTCGGTTTGGGCAGGGCAACCGATTGCTGCACCGGTTGCGGAATGTTCGACTTGGCGGCCGGGGCGCTGTTCGCTCCGATGTGGCCGCTCGAGGGCGGCTTCGTCTGCGGTGCGGCGCAGGCACCCAGCAATGTCGCCACAAGCAGTGGGGCTATCGTTTTAAATGTCATGGCGAGCCACAGGGTTGCGCCTCCTTCGAGAGGACGGGTGATTTAGCATAGCACATTAGCATTGATTTGCAACTATCTGATTTACATGCCAATCAATAACTGAAAATGCTGCATTGTGTCAATTCCTCAAACGGCTGACCTGGCGCGGATAGGGCCCATAGGTTTTCAGGGAGGCCGGCAGCCCGGCGATGGCCCGGCTGGCCGCATCGCGGGAGGGATATTCGCCGTAAATGACCCCCAGGCGCCGGGTGCCCTTGCTTTCGGCCGTATAGACCCGGAGGGCATCGGCATCGGCGGCCTTGGAGGCGCCGGCAAGGAAGCGCTCCACTTGGCCGGCGCTGCCGGCATCGGTGTTGAGCAGTTGAATGAACCACTGCCGGTCATGTGTCGCCTCCAGCCATTCCTTCGTCTTTTCAATACGTTGCCGGGTGAGCGGGCCGAAGCCGGCGTCCCTGGCCGCAGGAGCCGCAAGGTTTTGGCCGGGGGCGCTTTCCGCGGTTGCGGCGGTGGGTTCGGGCTTCATCTCGGCGGCTGGCGCAGGGGCCGCTGCGGCCGGCGCGCCTGCCGGTTCGGTGCTCGCCATTGCCGGGCTTGCCGACGCGGGACTCGCCTGGGGCGGCATGGCGGGTTCCTGGGCGGGAGCGGCAGGAGGCGCCGGGGTAGCCGGGGCCGCGGGCCTTGTCTCCCGGGCGGGTTCGCTGAACTGATAATAGGCCAGGCCCCCGCCCACGAGCAGCAGGGTCGCCGCCGCGCCGCCCAGCCAGAGGCCGAGGCGGGGCATGGCGGAGCCGCGGAACTCGGCATCGCGGATGGCGGCCTTGACGTGGGCTGCGGTGATCTGGTGGGTGTTGCCGGCAAAGGCGGCGAGCAGCGCCTTGTCGCAGAGGATGTTGATGCGGCGGGTGAGGCCGAGCGAGGCGCCCGCGATCAGCTTGAGGGCGGCCGGCGAGAACACGTCCGGCCCCCTGTAGCCGGCGGCGCGCATGCGGAAGTTGATGTACTGGGCGACGTCGGCGCGCACCAGCGGCTCGAGCGTGAAATTGTGCGTGATGCGCTCCTTGAGCTGGCGCATCTCGGTGCGGCCGAGCACTTCGTTGAGCTCGGGCTGGCCGAAGAGGACGATCTGCAGCAGCTTGTGGCGGTTCGACTCGAGGTTGGAGAGCAGGCGGATCTCTTCCAGCGTTTCCGCCGGCATGGCATGCGCTTCGTCGATCAGCACCACGACCTGGCGACCCTGCGCATAGAGGTCGATGAGGTGTTCCTGCAGGGCGCGCATGACGGCGCTGACGCGGTTGGTGGCGAGGTTGACCTGCAGTTCGTCGGCGAGGGTGAACAGGATCTCGTCGCGCGACAGGGAGGGGTTGGCGAGGTGGATCGTCTCGACGTTCTCCGGCAGCCGCTCCATCAGCACCCGGCACAGCATGGTCTTGCCGCTGCCGACCTCGCCGCTCACCTTGACGATGCCCTCGTCGTGGGTGATGGCGTAGAGCAACGCTTCCAGGGTGGCGCCGCGGTTGGCGCCCTCGAAGAAGAAATCCGTGTGCGGCGTGATGCGGAACGGCGCTTCTTTCAGGCCGAAATGTTCAAGGTACATGGTGCGGCGGTTTCTCCCCTCTTCTCAAGCCGTTTTCGACGCGGCGCCCAGGTCGCGCTCCAGCACTTCCATGCGGTTGTACAGCGTGGTGCGGTTGATGCCCAGCAGTTTGGCGGCCTGGCTGACGTTGCCGTGGGTCAGCTTGAGCGCCGCCTGGATGTAGCCCTGTTCCCAGCGCAGCAGGGTGTCGTCGAGGTTGAACTGTCCGCGCTGCTGCAGCTGGCGCAGCGCGATCTCGGACAGCTCGTCGACCCCCTGCGGCGGCAGCCAGGCGGCAGGCAGGCCCTCGGTGCCCGTATCCAGTTCGTCCTCGAGTTCGGCGAAGCCGACCGGCCGGCCCGGATACTTGGTGGCCAGGCGAATGACGATGTTGCGCAGTTCGCGCACATTGCCGGGAAAACCGTAGGCCTGCCAGCGCGCCAGGGCCTCGTCGGAGAGGTCGAAGGGCAGTTGCTGCGCCTGCCGGGCATAGAAGGCCCGGTAGTGGCGCAGCAGCAGGACCTTGTCGTCGCCCATTTCGCGCAGCGGCGGTACGTTGATGGTGAACACCGACAGGCGGTGATACAGGTCGGCGCGGAAGCGGCCTTCCCGCACCTCCTTGCGCAGGTCGCGGTTGGTTGCGGCGATGACGCGGGCGCGGCTGATGCGCTGCTGGGTTTCGCCGACGCGCTGGAACTCGCCGTTTTCCAGGACGCGCAGCAGCTTCGGCTGCAATTCGAGCGGCAGCTCGCCGATCTCGTCGAGGAACAGCGTGCCGTCCTCGGCGTCTTCGAAATAGCCCGACTTGGCCTGGGCGGCGCCGGTGAAGGCGCCCTTGGCATAGCCGAACAGGGTCGGCTCGACCAGGGTCGGCGAGATGGCGGCGCAGT
>WYAY01000232.1 GCA_011526165.1 Sulfuritalea sp. | reverse complement strand
TCGGCGGAAATGGCATAGGTGGTGAAGCGCTCGCCGTTATTGACGTTGTAGATGTCGATCTGCTGGTACTCGCGGATGTCCGCGGCATCGAGCAGATCCTGGTCGATCGCGCAGGAACCTTCGTAGTGCAGTTCCGAATGCGTGACCGTCACGCGGTGCAGCTTGGATTTCAGCATCGTCCGTTGCATCGTGGTCGCTCCTTCTCTCAGTCTCAGTAGCTGGCAGGTTGCGGTTTTCCTCTCCCGCAATGTGCGCTGCTGGTGCACCGACGGCCTGAGCGCATGACGGTACCCTAAACTTCCAGGTTGTCGATCAGGCGCGTGCTCCCCAGGAGTGCCGCGCCCAGCACCACCAACCCAGAATCGTGAGCGGCCGGCAATTGTAGATCAAGTTGTTTTCGCACCGCAACATATTGCGGAATCCAGCCACTGGCGCGGAGTTCCGCCATGACCCCCTGCTCAAGCCGCGCCAGATCTCGTTCTCCGGCCCGTATGGCTCGCGAGACCGCGTCCAGAGCCCGATACAGCCGGGGGGCCTCGGCCCGTTCGGCCGTGGACAGGTATCCATTGCGCGAAGACAGGGCGAGGCCGTCCTCGGCCCGCACCGTCTCGCCGGGCACGATCTCGATGGGCAGGGCGAACTCGCGCACCATGTTGCGGATGATCATCAGCTGCTGGTAGTCCTTCTTGCCGAAGACGGCCACCTGCGGCTGCACGATGGAAAAGAGCTTCATCACCACCGTGGCGACGCCGCGGAAGAAGCCGGGACGGAACTCGCCCTCGAGGATGTCGGCCTGGGCCGGATCGGGCTGCACGTGATAGGCCTGTGGCGTCGGGTACATCTCGCGCTCGTCGGGCGCGAAGAGGTGGGCCACGCCGGCTGCCGCCATCTTCCCGCAGTCGGCCTCGAAGGTGCGCGGGTACGTGTCGAAGTCCTCCTTCGGGCCGAACTGCAGGCGGTTCACGAAGAGGCTGGAGACGAGGCAGTCGCCGAGCGGCCGCGCCTGGCGCATGAGGGCGATGTGGCCCTCGTGCAGGTTGCCCATGGTAGGGACGAAACTGATGCGGCCGGCCCCCTTCAGCGCGGCGCGCAGGCCGGCGATGGTCGGGTGAATTTCCATGTCAGTAGCAGTTTTCCGGGCCGGGGAAGCTGCCGTGCTTGACCGCCTTGACGTAGGCCTTGACGGCGTCGTCGATGCTGGCCGCGCCGTCCATGAAGTTCCTCACGAACTTGGCCTTGCGCCCGGGATAGACGCCGAGCATGTCGTGCAGCACCAGCACCTGGCCGTGGCAGTCCGGGCCGGCGCCGATGCCGATGGTGGCCATGGTCGAGAGGTTTTCGCCGATCTCGGCGGCCAGCGCCGAGGGCACCATTTCCAGTACCAGCAGTGCTGCGCCGGCCTGCTCCAGCGCCAGCGCGTCGTCCTTCATCACCTGTGCCGCGGCCTTGGTCTTGCCCTGCACGCGGTAGCCGCCGAGCTGGTTCACCGACTGCGGCGTGAGGCCGATGTGGGCGCACACCGGCACGCCGCGCTCGACCAGGAAGCGCACCGTTTCGGCCATGTAGGCGCCGCCTTCGAGCTTGACCATCTGCGCGCCGGCGGCCATCAGGGCAACGGCCGAGCGCATCGCCTGGGCCGGACTTTCCTGATAGCTGCCGAAGGGCATGTCGGCCATCAGGAACGGGCGGCTGGCGCCGCGCGCGACGCAGCCGGTGTGGTAGGCCATCTGTTCCAGCGTCACCGGCAGGGTGGAGCCGTGGCCCTGCAACACGTTACCGAGGGAATCGCCCACCAGCAGCACGTCCACGCCGTTGCGCTCGAGCAGGGCGGCGAAGCTCGAGTCGTAGCAGGTCAGCACGGCGATCTTCTCGCCTTCGGTGCGCATGCGCGCCAGTTCGGTCAGGGTCACCGGGCGCGTGTTTTCCAGGTAGCTCATCAGCGCTCAACCGTTTCGGTGGGGGAGGCGGGAATGATAGCCAGCTTTGCCAGTTTCTGCTCGCGCACGCGCTCGGTCAGGGCGGCGGCGGGGCCGTGCCCGGGAATGACCGCGTCCGGGGCGATCTCGACGAGCGGCAACAGGACGAAGGCGCGCTCGTGCATGCGCGGGTGCGGCAGCACGAGCCGCGGCGTGGCGCGCGTCTCGTCGCCGTAGAGCAGCAGGTCGAGATCGAGCGTGCGCGGCGCGTGGTGATAGTCGCGGCGCCGGCCGAAGCGCGCCTCGATGGCGAACAGCGCATCGAGCAGGGCTTCGGCATCAAGCCGCGTGTCGAGGGCGGCGACGGCATTGATGAAATCCGGCTGGTTCTTCAGGCCGACCGGCGCGCTGCGATAGAGCGAGGAGGCGGCGGCCAGCCTGGTCTGCGGCAGGTCGCGCAGCGCCGCGAAGGCTGCCTGCACGGTGGCGAGCGGATCGCCCAGGTTGCTGCCGAGCGCGACGTAGGCCCGTTGCGTCACGATTCGCCCGCCGCATCCCCAAGGCGCTTTCCGCCCCGCCGTCTCCTGCGGGCTGACTTTTTCTCCGGCGTGAGCATGGCCAGGCGCGTTTCGTTGTCGGCATCGAGGAAGCGCCGCCACCAGTCGGCCAGTTCCTGTTCCACCTCGCCGCTTTCGGCGCGCAGCAGCAGGAAGTCGTAGCCGGCCTTGAAGCGCGGCTGCTCGACGGCGCGCAGCGGGCGCCGCCCGGCACGGTTCTCCAGGCGCGGCTGCAGCACCCAGATCTCCTTGATGTCGGCGGCGATGCGGCGCGTGATGGCGAGCTTGCCGGCCTGGATGTCGAGCACCTCGTCCATGGCGGCGTGCAGGGCCGGGAAGGGCGCCTCGCCGGCCTGTTTGCGCGCCTCCCAGGCGGCGAGCGCCTCGTGCCAGAGCAGGGTGGCGAAAAGGAAGCCGGGCGAGGTCGGCTTGCCGGCCTTGACCCGCGCGTCGGTGCTGGCGAGCGACAGCCAGACGAAGCGCTCGCCGAGCGGCTGTTCCATGATGACGTCGAGCAGCGGCAGCAGGCCGTGGTGCAGGCCCTCCTCGCGCAGCTGCCGCAGGCACTCGACGGCGTGGCCGGAGAGCAGCAGCTTGAGCATCTCGTCGAACAGGCGCGCCGGCGGCACGTTCTCCAGCAGCTCGGCCATTTCGCGGATCGGCGTGCGCGCCGCCGGGTCGATGGCCAGGCCCAGCTTGGCCGCCATGCGCACGGCGCGCAGCAGGCGCACCGGGTCCTCGCGGTAGCGGCGGCGCGGGTCGCCGATCATGCGCAGGGTCTTCTGCTGCAGGTCGGCGACGCCGTGGTGGTAGTCGGTGATGGTTTCCGTCGTCGGGTCGTAATAGAGGGCGTTGACGGTGAAGTCGCGCCGCGCGGCGTCCTCTTGCATGTTGCCGAAGACGTTGTCGCGCAGCACGCGGCCGTGCGCATCAGTCTCCGCATCGTCGCCGTTGCCGGCGCGGAAGGTGGATACCTCGATGGTCTCGCCGCCCTGCATGACATGCACGATGCGGAAGCGCCGGCCGATGATGCGCGAGCGGCGGAAGAGGCCGCGCACCTGCTCCGGCGTGGCGTCGGTGGCGATGTCGAAATCCTTCGGCACGATGCCGGCGAGCAGATCGCGCACCGCGCCGCCGACGACATAGGCGGCGTGGCCGTGTTCCTGCAGGCGAACGACGGTCTGGCGGGCGCCGGGCGAGATCGATTCGCGGCGGACATGGTGCTGCTCGACGGGGATCAGCGCCGGTTCGTGCGGGGCGGGCGCCTTGCTGAAGACGCGGCGCAACAGCTTGCGGATCATGCTGCTATCGGAAATTCAGGGAGGCGCAATGATACCGGAAAGGGGCGCCCGGAGCGCTTCAGGCGGCGGTTTCGGCCCGGTTGCGGCCGTTTTCCTTGGCGCGGTAGAGGGCCTCGTCGGCGCGGCCGACGACCTCTTCCAGCGTTTCCCCGGCGTGCGCCTCGGCAAGCCCGAGGGAGATTGTCACGCTGACCGTTTCGCCGTTCTCGCCCAGGGTGAGCGAGGCCCACTCGACGCCGTTGCGCAGACGCTCGGCGATGGCCAGCGCCTCCTCTCGCGAGGTGTCGGGCAGCAGCGCCGAGAACTCTTCGCCGCCGTAGCGGGCCATCAGGTCGGTCGGGCGCAGGTGCGCGCTCATTTGCCGCGCCACGTGGCGCAGCACGGCGTCGCCGGCCAGATGCCCCCAGGTGTCGTTGAAGGTCTTGAAGCGGTCGATGTCGATCATCAGCAGGCTGGCCGGGCGGCTGTCGTTGGCGCAGCGGCGCAGCATGCGTGCGAAGCTGTCGTCGAGCCAGCGCCGGTTGTGCAGGCCGGTGAGGACGTCGACGCTGGCGGCATGCTCGAATTCCAGGCTGCGCGTGCGCGTTTTCTCGAGTGCCTTGTTGTGGTCGCGCATGCGGCCGGACAGTATCCACAGCAGATTGAAGGCGACGCCGTGCGAGCGGTTCAGCAGCGTCCACAGGGCCGGGTGGCCGAGCACCAGCACGCTCGTCGGCTCGCTGGCCCGCACGCGGGCGGAAGGACGCTGGCCGTCGACCATCGAGATTTCGCCGACGCATTCGCCGGGACCGAGGGAGGAGACCTCGAACGCGTCCCGCCCGACCAGCTGCACCGACAGGCCGCCGTCGAGGACGATATAGACGGCGTGGTTGTCCTGCTCCGGCTCGATCAGGATGTCGCCGGCCGCCAGCTGGTAGACCGGGCACTCGGCGAGGACGTCCTCGATGGAGTCGATGCTGATGTGGCGGAACAGCTTGCTCTTCTCGAGGATCCTGCGATGGGCATCGTTGAGCATGTGCGCCTCCCTCATCTCAGGGAAATGACCGGCCAGCCGTGCTCGCGCGCATGGCTTTCCAGCGTCGGGTCCGGGTCGACCGCCACCGGGTCGGTGACCTTGCCCAGCAGGGGCAGATCGTTGAGCGAATCGCTGTAGAACCAGCTGCGGTCGAAGCTGCCCCAGTCGTGGCCGAGTCCGGCCAGCCACTGCCCGACGCGCGCGATCTTGCCTTCGCGAAAGCTCGGCGTGCCGCTGACGCGCCCGGTGAATGCGCCGTTCGCCTGCTCCGGCTCGGTGGCGACAAGGTGTTCGATGCCGAAGGCGCGCGCGATCGGCGCGGTGACGAAGCTGTTGGTGGCGGTGACGATGGCAGTGAGCGCGCCTTCCGCCTGGTGGCGGCGCACCAGTGCGCGGCCCTTCTCGGTGACGATGGGCAGGATGCGCGTGGCCATGAAGTCGGCGTGCCAGGCGTCCAGCTCGCGGCGCGGGTGGCGCGACAAGGGCTTCAGCTGGAAGTCGAGGAATTCGTGGATGTCCAGCGTGCCGGCCTTGTACTGCTCGTAGAAATCCTGGTTGCGCGCCTCGTACACCTCGCGGTCGAGCACGCCGCGCGAGATCAGGTACTGCGCCCACTCGAAGTCCGAGTCGCCGGCGAGGAGCGTATTGTCTAGGTCGAAGAGGGCGAGTTGCATGAATCAGGCCTTGTCCGTGAATTTGGTCAGCATTTCCTTGAGCAGCGGCACCGTCACCGGGCGCTTGCGCTCGAGCGAGGCACGGTCGAGCTCGTCGAGCACCGCCATCAGCGAGGGCAGGTCGCGCGGGGTGTGGCGCAGCATGTAGCCGATCACCTCGTCATCGACGCGCAGGCCGCGCTGGCCGGCCTGGCTGTGCAAGGTGGCGGCCTTCTCCTCGTCGCTGAGCGGCTTGACCTGATAGACCATGGCCTGGCCGATGCGCGTGCGCAGATCTTCGCGCAGCTTCAGTTCCAGCGGCGGTGCCGCGCCGGCGAGGAGCAGCGCCAGCCCGGCCAGGCGGGCCGAGTTGAAGGCGCGGAAGAGGGCGACCTGGGCCGCCTCGCCGAGCCGGTCGATGTCGTCGACGATGAGCAGCCCGCCGGGCGGGCAGGGCAGCTCGGCGCCGGCTTCTTCGGCGGCGACGAGGGCGACACGGCGGCCGGCCTGTTCGGCGGCGGCGCGGGTGGCCTGCAGCAGGTGGCTGCGGCCGCAGCCGCCCGGCCCCCACAGATAGACCGCATCGAAGGCGCGCGGCTGGGCCACGGTGCGCAGGCGCGCCACCAGCTCAGCGTTGGCGCCGGCGACGAAATTGTCGAGGGTCGGATACCGCTCGGGCCGGATGTCGAGCGTCAATTGCTGGGCCATGATCGTGAAGTCGGCGAATAGGCTAAAATTCATCGTTTGCCGCGCCAGGCGCAACTCTATCACGAAGCGGACTACCCTTTGACCTCCCTGACCTATCGCGATGCCGGCGTCGATATCGATGCCGGCGACTCCCTTGTCGAGCGCATCAAGCCCTTTGCCAAACGCACCCTGCGGCCCGAGGTGATGGCCGGCATCGGCGGCTTCGGCGCCCTCTTCGAGATATCGAAGAAGTACCAGGAGCCGGTGCTGGTCTCCGGCACCGATGGCGTCGGCACCAAGCTCAAGCTTGCCTTCCAGCTCAACCGCCACGACACCGTCGGCCAGGACCTGGTGGCGATGAGCGTGAACGACATCCTGGTGCAGGGCGCCGAGCCGCTGTTCTTCCTCGACTACTTCGCCTGCGGCCGCCTCGACGTGGACACCGCCGCCAGCGTGATCCAAGGCATCGCCAAGGGTTGCGAACTGGCCGGCTGTGCGCTGATCGGCGGCGAGACGGCGGAGATGCCCGGCATGTACCCGGACGGCGAATACGACCTCGCCGGCTTCGCTGTCGGCGCCGTGGAGAAGTCGAAGATCATCGACGGCCGCAGCATCGAGCCGGGCGACGTGGTGATCGGCCTGGCCTCCAGCGGCGCGCATTCCAACGGTTATTCCCTGGTGCGCAAGATCCTTGAGCGGGCGAAGCCCGACATGAATGCCGATTTCGACGGGCGCCCGCTCGCCGAGGCGGTGATGGCGCCCACCCGCATCTACGTCAAGCCGCTGCTGGCACTCATGAATGCCCTGTCCGTGAAGGGCCTCGCCCACATCACCGGCGGCGGGCTGCTCGACAACGTGCCGCGCATCCTCGGCGAGTCGCTGGTGGCGACGCTGGACAGCACGTCCTGGCAGCGGCCGAAGCTGTTCGACTGGCTGCAGGAGCAGGGCCAGGTGGCGGATGCAGAGATGCACCGTGTCTTCAACTGCGGCATCGGCATGGTCGTCGTCGTCAGCCAGGCCGACGAGGCGCGGGCGCTCGATCTCCTGCGCGCAGCGGGCGAAACCGCCTGGAGCATCGGCATGATCTGCCGGCGCGGCGCAGACCAGCCGCAGACGATCGTCGCTTGAACGGACGGCCCATCGGCGTCTTCGATTCCGGCGTGGGCGGGCTCACCGTCCTGCGCCACATCCGCGCCGTGTTGCCCCGCGCCGACCTCCTTTACGTCGCCGATTCCGGCCACGCGCCGTATGGCGACAAGTCTGCCGCGTTCATCGAGGCACGCGCCCTGGCCCTCGCCGATTTCCTGCTTTCACGCGGGGCCGGCGCCCTCGTCGTTGCCTGCAACACGGCGACAGCGGCCGCCATCTCCCGGCTGCGCGAGCGCCACGCGCTGCCCATCGTCGGCATGGAGCCGGCGGTGAAGCCGGCGGCGGAGGCGACGCGCTCCGGGGTGATCGGCGTGCTCGCCACCAGCGGCACGCTGGAGAGCGGCAAGTTCGCCGGCCTGGTGCAGCGCTTCGGTTCGCAGGCGCGCGTCATCGTGCAGCCCTGCCCGGGTCTGGTCGAGCGCATCGAGGCGGGCGATTTCGACGGCCCGCTTACGCGGGATCTGCTCTCGGGCTATGTCGCGCCGCTGCTGGCGCAGGGCGCCGACACGCTGGTGCTGGGCTGCACGCACTATCCCTTCCTGGCGCCGTTGCTGCGCGAACTGGCCGGCGAGACGGTGAGCTTGATCGAGACCGGGGAAGCGGTGGCGCGCCAGCTGAAACGCCGTCTGGCGGAGACTGACTTTTCCTTCGAGGCGGGCGGCGGCGCGGCACGCTTCTTCAGCAGCGGCGATCCGGCGCGGCTCGAAGCCCTGCTGCCGCGGCTGTGGGGCCGCGCCGAGCCGGTCGAGGCTATCGGTTGAATTCCTCCAGGCAGCCCTTCAGGGTGTCGCCTATGCTGCCCGGGCGCAGGGTGCAGTCCATCGCCTTGCCGGCGGCGGGCTGAACCCCGGCCGCTGCGCCGGCCGGCTGCGGCCGGCCCTCCGCCGGCAGCGGACGCCGCGCCAGTTCGGCCTGGGTGAGCGCCAGACGGTTTTCCAGCTCCGCCCGCTTGCCCCGTTCCTCGTCGAGTTTCTTCTTGTTCTCCAGCATCATCCTGTCGTAGCCGGCCAGCACGCCCTTGAGGCGTGCCAGCTCCAGTTCCTGCTCGGCCAGGCTGGCCGACTGGCGCGACAGCGTCTGCTGCGTCAGGGCAAGGCTCGCGCCGCCGCCGGCGACGAGTCCGGCCAGCAGCACGAGGCCATGGGGCAGCAGCCGGCGCCACGGCGGCGCCGCGGCACGCTCGCCGTTTTCTTCCTCCGCCGGCGGGTCTTCCGCTGCGCTGCGCGATGCGTGCAGGCGCCGCAACAGGAGCAGCGGCGCGGCCAGCAGGCGCTTCAGGCGCAGGACGGGGCTTGGCCGAGGTACGGCAGCCTCTTCGGTTTCATCGACGGTTTCGCTGGCAGTGGACAAGACGGTCTCCGCTATTTCCCGTAACAGGGGAAATAACGGCGCAGCGGCGGAGAACTTAAGCCAGCTTCCGTTCGGCCGTTCGGGCGACCTGCTCGACGAGGTCGTCCGCGAGGCAATCGAGGGCCTCGACGCCGGGCCAGCTGCGCAGCCAGGTCAGCTGTCGCTTGGCCAGCTGGCGCGTGGCGGCGATGCCCTTCTCGCGCAAGGCGGCGCTGTCGATGGTGCCCTCGAGGCAGTCCCACACCTGTCGGTAGCCGACGCAGCGCATCGACGGCAGGCCGGCGTGCAGGCGGTATTTTTTTCGCAGCGCCTTCACCTCGTCGATCAGCCCAGCCGCCAGCATGGCGTCGAAGCGCTGCGCAATGCGCGCATGCAGCACGGCGCGGTCGGAGGGCAGCAGGGCGAACTCGACGAGCCGGTAGGGTGCGGCGGCCTCCGTCCGACGCGCCAGGCTTTCGGCAAGCGGCGCCCCGGTGAGGCGCACCACCTCGAGCGCGCGCTGGATGCGCTGGGCGTCGGTCGGCTTGAGGCGCGCCGCCGCTTCCGGGTCGAGCCGGGCCAGTTCGGCGTGCAGCGCCGGCCAGCCGCGTTCGCGCGCCTCCGCGTCGATGGCGCGGCGCAATTCGGCGTTAGCCTGCGGCAGATCGGAGAGGCCTTCGCGCAGCGCCTTGAAGTAGAGCATGGTGCCGCCGGCGAGCAGCGGGATTTTCCCGCGGGCCGTGATCTCGCCCATGACGCGCAGCGCATCGGCGCGGAAGCGCGCGGCCGAATAAGACTCTTCCGGCGTGATCAGGTCGATCAGGTGATGCGGATATTGCGCCAGCGTGGCGCGGTCCGGCTTGGCGGTGCCGATGTCCATGTCGCGGAACACCTGGGCCGAGTCGACGCTGACGATCTCCAGCGGAAAACGCAAAGTCAGTTCCAGCGACACGGCGGTCTTGCCGCTCGCGGTGGGTCCCATCAGGAAGATGGCCGGCGGAAGCCGGTTGAGCGCGCTCATCGGCCGCGCAGAAACAGGCGGTCGAGCTCGTCCATCGACAGCTGCGTCCACGTCGGCCGGCCATGGTTGCACTGGTCGGCGCGCTCGGTTGCCTCCATCTGCCGCAGCAGGGCGTTCATTTCCGGCAGGGAAAGCATGCGGTGGGCGCGCACCGCGCCGTGGCAGGCCATCGTCGCCAGCAACTCGTTGCGCTGCTCGGCGGCGGCGCGGCTGGCGCCGAACTTTTCCAGGTCGGCAAGGAGAGCCCGCACCAGGTCGGGAATGCGGCCATGTGCGAGCAATGCCGGCACGGCGCGCACCACCAGTTCGCGTGGGCCGGCCGCGGCGATTTCGAAGCCGAGGGCGAAAAGCGTGTCAGCATGCTCCTCGACGGCGGCCGTCTCTTCCCCGCTCGCCGAGAGCACCACCGGCACCAGCAGCGGCTGCACCGCCGGACGCCCGTCCAGCGCCGTCTTCAGCTTTTCGTAGAGGATGCGCTCGTGCGCGGCGTGCATGTCCACCAGCACGAGACCTGAAGCATTCTGCGCCAGGATGTACACCCCGTGCAGTTGGGCGAGGGCGAAGCCGAGCGGCGGCGGCGAGCCTGCCTCCGCGGCCGGCATCGGCTGTGCGGCGGCCTGGCGCACGAAGTCGTAGTAGGCGGCGACCGGCTGCGCGACGGCCAGCGCATGCTGCTGCGGCGCGGCCGCCGGAAAAGTCAGTCCCGCCGGCACGGCGGCTGGCGCCGCCGCGGCCTGCGACAGCGGTGCCGCCAGCGCGCGCTGCAGGGCGTGGAAGACGAACTGGTGCACGGCGCTGCCGTCCCTGAATCGTACTTCGATCTTGGCCGGATGCACGTTGACGTCCACGCCGCGCGGGTCGATCTCGAGGAACAGCGCGTAGGCGGGGTGGCGCTGGCCGTGCAGGATGTCCGCGTAGGCTTCGCGCACGGCATGCCCCAGCAACTTGTCGCGCACGAAGCGGCCGTTCACGAAAAAGTACTGGGCGTCGGCGCGGGCGCGCGAGTAGGCCGGCAGTGCGGCGAAGCCGCCGAGGCGCAGGCTGCCGGCGGCGGCCCCGACGTTGCGTGACTGTTCGGCGAATTCCGCGCCGAGGACATCGGCCACGCGCCGCGCCGCGTCGCCGGCGGCGAGGTGCAGCGTCGTGCGGCCGTTGTGCTGCAACTGGAAGGCCACCTGCGGATGCGCCAGCGCGATGCGGCGCACGGCTTCCTCGCAATGGGCGAACTCGGTGTGCGCGCTCTTGAGGAACTTGCGCCGCGCCGGCGTGTTGAAGTAGAGGTCGTCGACCTCGATCACGGTGCCGCCGCCGAGCGCCGCGGGAGCCGCCTCCTGACCGGGGCCGATGCGCCAGGCGTGCGGCGCCTCGCCGATGCGGCTGACCAAAGTCAGCCGCGCAACGGCGGCGATGGAGGCGAGCGCCTCGCCGCGGAAGCCGAGCGAGGCGACGCTTTCGAGGTCTTCGAGGGAAGCAATCTTGCTGGTGGCGTGGCGGGCGAGCGCCAGCGGCAGCTCCTCCTTCGGGATGCCGCCGCCGTCGTCGACGATGCGGATCTGCCGCACGCCGCCCTCGAGCAACTGGACGGAAATGTTGCGCGCGCCGGCGTCGATGCTGTTCTCCAGCAGCTCCTTCACCACCGAGGCGGGCCGCTCGACCACCTCGCCGGCGGCGATCTGGCTGATGAGGAGGTCGGGAAGCGGGCGAATGGCGGGCATGGGAGCGTAATGAATTATACTCTGCGCCTATTTTGTCTCTGACACCTCATGGAATTCTTCGCGCCTTTGTGGGATGTCGTCCTTTACCTGTGGGACGTCGCCGTCCACCTCGACAAGCATCTCGCCGCCCTGCTGGCCCAGTACGGCATCTGGGTGTATGCCATCCTCTTCTTCATTATCTTCGCCGAGACCGGCTTCGTCGTGACGCCCTTCCTGCCGGGCGACTCGCTGCTTTTCGTCGCCGGCGCGCTGTGCGGGGCGGGCGCAATGGACCTGTGGGTGCTCAACGCCACGCTGATCGCCGCCGCCATCCTCGGCAACAGCGTCAACTATTCGATCGGCCGCTACCTTGGGCCGAAGGTGTTCCAATGGGAAAACTCGCGCTTCTTCAACAAGGCGGCGCTGATGAAGACCCACGTCTTCTACGAGCGGCATGGCGGCAAGGCCCTGGTCATTTCCCGCTTCATTCCGATCCTGCGCACCTTCACGCCCTTCGTTGCCGGCATCGGCGAGATGACTTACGTGCGCTTCCAGGCCTTCAACGTCGCCGGCGCCGTGCTGTGGGTGGTCTCGCTCAGCGTGGCCGGTTATCTCTTCGGCAACCTGCCGTTCATCCAGAACAATCTTTCCCTGGTGATACTCGCCATCATCGTCGTGTCGACGCTGCCTGCGCTGATCGGCTATCTCAAGCACCGCGCCGCACAATAGCGCTTTGCGCTATGATGGCGCATGTTTTTTCGGCTTATCCCGTTGATTATTATGTCGTTAATGGCCGGGTGCGTTGCCACCGGCAGCACCCCGCGCAAGCCGGTGGCGGGCTTCGATCCGAACCAGATCGCCAAGAGCGACATCGACCGGGTCGCCGAGGCGCACCAGCGCGAGGTGTTTGCCAGCCTGAAGCTGCTTGCCGAGAAGCTCTATCGGCGCAATCCGCGCGAGTGGAAGAAGGGCGGCCAGCCCAGCCTGGAGGCGGCGGTGGCGCGCATCTTCGAGGCCAACCACGGCTGGGCGTTCAAGGAACTGGAGAACAGGCGCGGCACCGAGGCGATCCACCTCGCCTTCCGCGAGGACTACGCCGGCGACCGCGTGCTGGCGCTCATCGCCGGACTGGGCGGCATGACGATGACCGCCTTCAACGACAAGTCGGAGCTGTTCCTGCTCGACGACCTCGACCCGCAGGCGCTGTTCAACGCCGCACGCAACGTCGAGATCGCGGTGTGGAAGCTGTCCAACGCCACGGCGGCGAACGGCGAGCCCTACCTGCTTTCCAACGAGGGCGCCGGGCCGGTGAAGAACCTTTCCTTCGAGCGCGAGTTCGGCAAGATCGTCGGCAATCTCGACCTGCTCTCGAAGATCATCGCCGACAAGACCAACCGCATCGTGGCCAAGGTGTTCCAGAATCTCGCCTCGGCGATTTTTTTACCGGTCAAGTTCTGACATGAAAAGCATTGTCATCCTCATCTCCGGCCGCGGCAGCAACATGGAGGCCATGCTCGCCGCGCAGCTGCCCTGCCGCATCGCGGCGGTGATCAGCAACAAGGCGGATGCCAAGGGGCTGGAGACGGCGCGCGCCCACGGCATTTCCACCGCCGTGGTGGCGCATGCCGAACATGCCTCGCGCGAACTGTTCGATGCCGCGCTCGCCGCCGAGATCGACCGCCACGCGCCCGACCTCGTCGTGCTGGCCGGCTTCATGCGCATCCTCGGCGAGGATTTCGTGCGGCACTACCAGGGCCGGCTGATGAACATCCATCCCTCGCTGCTGCCGGCCTTCCCCGGCCTGCACACCCACCGCCGCGCGCTGGAAGCCGGCTGCAGGGTGCACGGCTGCACGGTGCACTTCGTCACGCCGGCGCTCGACAACGGCCCGGTCATCGTCCAGGCCGCCGTGCCGGTGCTGCCGGGCGACAGCGAGGACACGCTGGCCGCGCGCGTGCTGGCGCAGGAACACATTGCCTACCCGCAGGCGGTGCGCTGGTTCGTCGAGGGGCGGCTGAGCCTGGACGCCGACGGCCACGTGCGGCTGCAGGACGAGCGGCCCGGCGCGGGTGCCCTGCTGTCGCCGCTGCCGGATGCGCGTTGACCGACGTTGGCTGGCAGCCCTGGTCCTGTCGCTGCTCCTGCATGCGCTGCTGGTGAGCAGCGCCGGCTGGGAGCTGCCGTTCTTCGACGGGCCCGATGCGGGCATGTCGCTGGAAGCGCGCCTTGCAGCGAAGCCGGCCGAGCGGATCGCGCCGCTTGCCGTCCCGGCGCCGCCGGCGATTCCCAAGCCGCGCCAGCGCCGCAGTGCGGACGCGCCGCCCGCGCCGCGGCCAGCCGAACCCGTTCCGGAACCCATTCAGGCACCCGCTGCGGCGCCGGAAGCGGCGGCGACTGCGCCGGCTCCCGCCGCCGCGCCGCCGCCCGAAACGGCCGCGGTGCAGGCCGAGATCGCCTGGCCGCGCCAGGGTCGCATCCGCTTCGAAGTGACGCGCGGCGAGGGCGAGCAGACCACGCTGGTCGGCGAGTCGATACACACCTGGCGGCACGACGGCGAGACCTATAGTGTGCGCACGCAGACCGAAACGATCGGCCTGGCCGCGCTGTTCCGCCCGGCCAGGGTCGTGCAGCTGAGCGAAGGCCGCCTCGGCGCGGCCGGCATCGTGCCCGCCGAGTTCCGCGTCGAGCGGCGCGACAAGGCGGCCGAGCGCGCCCGCTTCGACTGGGAGAACATGAAGGTGACGCTCTACTCGGGCGACAGAATCCGCCGCGAGGCCGCGCTGGCGGCCGGCGCGCAGGATATGCTGTCGCAGATCTACCAGATGGGGCTGAGCGGCGGCGCGGGGCGCGTCGAGCTGCTGATCGCCACCGGCAAGAACGTCGGCCGCCACGCCTATGAGCCGGTGGGCGAGGAGCCGCTTGCCACGCGCTTCGGCGAGCTGCGCACCTGGCACCTGAAGACGCCGGGCCAGCCCGGCGAGCAGGCGATGGAGCTGTGGCTGGCGCGGGATTACCGCAACCTGCCGGTGCGCATCCGCTTCATCGACCGCAAGGGCGAGGTGTTCGACCAGCATGCCGTCGAACTGGAAGCCGACGGCGCGCGGCTCGCCGCGCAGGAATAACAGGAAACGGAAAGTCAGCATGCGCATCACGGCGAAACTCATCGACGCGACGACCACGGCGCTCAACCAGCTGCTCAGGTTCGAGCATCCGGCCGACGCCGTCCTCTCGAAGTTCTTCCGCGACAATCGCGCGCTCGGCCAGAGCGAGCGCGGCTTCGTCGCCGAGACCGCCTACGCCGTGCTGCGGCGGCGGCGCCTGCTCGAGCATCTGCTCGGCACGGAGGCCAGCCCGCGCCGCCTGGTGCTGGCGGCGCTGGTGAGACTCCTCGGCGTCAGCCTGCGCCAGCTGGAAGAGGCGCTCAAGGAAAAGGAGCTGAAGTGGGTGGCGGAGCTGAAAGGCCGCCAGACCGGCGAGCTGACGCTGGCCGAACAGGCCGATTTCCCGGACTGGCTGACGGAGCGCCTGCAAACGCACCTGGCGCCGGAGGAACTGCTCAGGCTGGCGCAGGGGCTCAACCAGCCGGCGCCGCTCGATTTGCGCGTGAACCCGCTCAAGGCCGAGCGCGCCGCCGTGCTGGCGCGCCTCGCTGAAGATGGCATTGCCGCCGCGGCCGGCCGCCTCTCGCCGCTCGCCATCCGACTCAAGGGCAAGCCGGCCCTGCAGAAGCATCCGCTCTACCTGGATGGCAGCATCGAGGTGCAGGACGAGGGCAGCCAGCTGCTGGGCTTCCTGCTCGCGCCGAAGCGCGGCGAGATGGTCGCCGACTTCTGCGCCGGTGCCGGCGGCAAGACCCTGCTCATGGGCGCGCTGATGCGCTCGACCGGCCGCCTCTACGCCTTCGATGTTTCCGACAAGCGCCTCGGCCGCCTGAAGGACCGCGTGGCGCGCGCGGGACTGAGCAATGTGCATCCGCTGGTCATCGCCAACGAGAACGACACCCGCGTCAAGCGCCTGGCCGGCAAGTTCGACCGCGTGCTGGTCGACGCGCCCTGCAGCGGCCTGGGCACGCTGCGCCGCAACCCGGATCTCAAGTGGCGGCAGACGCCGCAAGGCGTCGCCGAACTGGCGCGCAAGCAGCACGACATCCTCGGTGGCGCCGCGCGCCTGGTGAAGCCGGGCGGGCGGCTGGTGTACGCCACCTGCAGCATCCTGCCCGAGGAGAACGAAGCCATCGTCGCTGCCTTTCTCGCCGAGCACCCGCAGTTCAGGCAGGCGTCGGCGCAGGAAATCCTGCAAAAACAGGACATTGCGCCGGAATGCGGCGAGACCCTTTGCCTGGCCCCGCACACGCACGGTACGGACGGATTTTTTGCAGCAGTCCTGGAACGCAATCAAGCTGAGGTGACGAAATGAGATATCCGGAATTCTTCGACGAGGCGCCGCGCATCACCCTGTACGACCCGCTCGCCAAATTTCTCGGCGCGATGGAGGGTGGCATCGTCGAGTACGCCTACGTCGATGCCGTCAAGGCAGCCGGGCATTCCTGCCCGACGGTGGCTTCGGCCTGGCTGATGACGCTGCGGGCGCTGGAGGCGCTCTACCCGAGCGACGTGCCGGAGCGCGGCGCGATTCGCGTCGACTTCCGCCATGAAGCCACCAGCGGCGTCACTGGCGTCATCGCCAACATCGTCACGCTCGTCACCGGGGCGACGCACGACACCGGCTTCAAGGGCCTGGCCGGCCGCTTCGACCGGCGCAACCTGCTGTTCTTCAATGCAGAGGTGGGCGAGGAGATCCGCTTCACGCGCAAGGACAGCGGCGCGGCGGTGGAGGTGACGGCGCACCTGGAACGCGTGCCGAGCCCGCCGCACATGGGCGAGCTGATGGGCGCCTGCATCACCGGCCGTGCCAGCGAGGAGATGCAGCGCGAGTTCGGCCGCCTCTGGCAGGAACGGGTGCGCCGCCTGCTCATCGAGCATGCGAAGGACGCCGAGACGATCAAAGTCCGCGCCGTATGAGCGCTCCCGCCGGGCCGTCCAAGGGGGCGCAGCCCGCGAACACCCCTCACCCCCTTCCTCGGGGCGAGCGCGGGGTTTCGCGGAGCGCTGCTCCGCGCAGCGCGAGCGGGCCGGCTGTGCAAAGCCGGCACCGGGGCAGGGGATGGGGGGAAGGTAGTCCAGTGCGCGCGGCCGGCTTTTCCCGGCTGCTCGCCGTCCTGTGGGGACTGACTTTCCTGCTTGCGCCGGCAGCGGCCTTCGAACCGCGGCCCGCTGCCGCCGCCGCGCAGGGCACGGCGATGGCGCTGTTCGCCCCGCATGACGACATCGAGGCGGCCATCCTGCGGGCGCTGCGCGGCGCGCGGCGCACCATCCACGTCCAGGCCTATCTGTTCACCAGCCGCGCGCTGGCCGCTGCGCTGATCGAGGCGAAGGCGCGCGGCGTGCGCGTCGAGGTGCTGGCCGATTACGCGCAGACGGCGCGGGCCGAGAACAGCCGCATCCCGGAACTGGCGGCGGCAGGCATTCCTGTCGCGCTCGAGGTGCGCTACGCCGCCGCGCACAACAAGATCATCCTGGTCGACGCGGCGGAGGCCGGCGGGGCGGTGGTCACCGGTTCCTACAACTTCACCTGGTCGGCGCGCTTGCGCAATGCCGAGAACGTTCTCGTCCTGCGCGGCAATCCGGCCCTGCTGCGCGCCTATCTCGACAACTGGACGCGCCACCGCGCCGAGGCGCTGCCCTATGCCGAGGCGCTGCAGTCCGGCGGCCAATAAAAAACCCGCCGCCCGGCGGGTTTCTCGGATGCGTCCGACAAGCCTTATTTCAGCTTGGTTTCCTTGTACATGACATGCTTGCGCGCCTTCGGATCGAACTTCTTGATCTCCAGCTTCTCGGGCTTGGTGCGCTTGTTCTTGGTCGTCGTGTAGAAGTGGCCGGTGCCGGCCGTGCTTTCCAGTTTGATCTTCTCGCGGGGCATGGCGGTTCTCCTTAGATTTCACCCTTGGCGCGCAGTTCGGCCAGGACGACGTCGATGCCCTTCTTGTCGATGGTGCGCAGGCCGGCGTTGGTCACGCGCAGGCTCACCCAGCGGTTTTCGGACTCGACCCAGAAGCGGCGGTTCTGCAGGTTGGGCAGAAAGCGGCGCTTGGTCTTGTTATTGGCGTGGGAAACGTGGTTTCCCACCATCGGTGCCTTACCGGTCACCTGGCAAACGCGGGCCATGATGTGCTCCAGAAATCGGATTGTGCAAAGCCCGGCATTATACGCAAGTTTAGGCCGCTAAATCAAGCCTTTTTCCGCGAAGGAGAGGGGCTCGCCGGCGCCGGCGACGATGAAGTGGTCGAGCAGCCTGACATCCACCAGGGCCAGGGCCTGCTTGAGGGCCTGGGTCAGGGTCTCGTCGGCGCGGCTCGGCTCGGCCACGCCGGAAGGGTGGTTGTGGGCGAGGAGGGCGCCGGCGGCGTTGTGGGCGAGCGCCAGCTTGACCACCTCGCGCGGGTGCACGCTGGTCTGGGTCAGCGTGCCGCGAAACAGTTCCTCGGCGACGATCAGGCGGTTCTGCGCGTCCAGCAGCAGCACCATGAACACTTCGTGCGGCAGGTGGCCCAGCCGCAGGCGCAGCCAGTCGCGCACGGCGCGCGGCGAGGCGAGGGCGTCGCCGGCGCCGATCTCCTCCCTGAGCGCACGGCGCGCCATCTCCAGCACCGCCTGCAACTGGGCGTACTTGGCGTCGCCCATGCCGGGAATGGCGGAGAACTCCGCCCGGCCGGCGGCGAAGAGGCGGTTGAGGCTGCCGAAATGCGCGAGCAGGGTGCGCGCCAGGTCGACGGCGCTGGCGCCCTTGACGCCGACGCGCAGGAAGAGGGCGAGCAGTTCGGCGTCGGAGAGCGCGCCTGCGCCCTGCGCGAGCAGCCGTTCGCGCGGGCGTTCGCTTGCGGGCCAGTCGGTGATCGCCATGCGTATAGTAGAATCGTGCGGAATCGCTTCCATTCTATCTTATTGTCATGGCTGAACTGAGCGGCAGGCGGCTGGTGCTGGGTGTGACGGGCGGCATCGCGGCCTACAAGGCGGCCGAGCTGGCGCGCCTGCTGGTGAAGGCCGGCGCCGAGGTGCATGTGGTGCTGACGGCTGCCGGCGCCCAGTTCGTCACGCCGGTCACCTTCCAGGCGCTCACCGGCAACCCGGCGTGGAGCGACCCGTGGGATGCGCGCATGCCCAGCAACATGGCGCACATCGACCTCTCGCGCGGCGCCGACGCCATCGTCGTGGCGCCGGCCTCGGCGGATTTCCTCGCCAAGCTGGCGCACGGGCTGGCCGACGACCTGCTGTCCACCCTGTGCCTGGCGCGGGACTGCCCCCTCATAGTCGCACCGGCCATGAACCGGCAGATGTGGCAGAACCCGGCCACCCAGCGCAACAAAAGTCAGTTGCTGCAGGACGGCGTGACGATCCTCGGCCCGGCCGCGGGCGAGCAGGCCTGCGGCGAGACCGGCCCCGGCCGCATGCTCGAGGCGGCCGAGATCCACGACGCGCTGGCCGGCTTCTTCCAGCCGAAGGTGCTGGCCGGGCGGCGCGTGCTGCTTACCGCCGGGCCGACCTTCGAGGCGCTGGATACGGTGCGCGGGCTGACCAACCTCAGTTCGGGCAAGATGGGCTTCGCCCTGGCGCGCGCCGCGCGCGACGCCGGTGCGCAAGTGACGCTGGTGAGCGGGCCGGTGGCGCAGCCGACGCCGGCCGGCGTGACGCGCATCGACGTGACGAGCGCGCTGGAAATGCATGCCGCGGTGATGCAGCGTGCGGACGCCTGCGACATCTTCATCGGCGTTGCCGCGGTGGCCGACTACCGGCCGCAGGAGCGTGCGAACGACAAGCTCAAAAAGGACGACAAGCCGCTGCAGGTCGCGCTGGCGCCCAACCCCGACATCCTCGCTGAGGTGGCTGCGCGGCCGCAGCCGCCGTTCTGCGTCGGTTTTGCGGCGGAGAGCCGCGATCTCGAGCGCTATGCGGAAGGCAAGCGACAGAAGAAGAAGCTGGCGCTGGTGGTCGGCAATCTGGTGCAGGACGGCCTCGGCGGCGACGGCAACGCGGTGATCCTGTTCGACGAGCGGGGCCGGCATCCGCTCGGCCCCGCGCCGAAGCTCGACATCGCCCGCGGCATCGTCGCCCACATCGGGCAGATGCTCGCCGGCAAAGAGGAATAGCACAGTGCACAGCATCGACGTGCGGATCCTCGATCCGCGCCTGAAGGACCATCCGCCGCATTACGCCACGCCCGGCTCGGCCGGCCTCGACCTGCGCGCCTGCATCGAGGCGCCGGTCAAGCTGCATCCGGGCGACACCCAGCTGATCCCCGCCGGCATCGCCATCCACCTGGCCGATCCCGGCCTGGCGGCGCTGATCCTGCCGCGCTCGGGACTCGGCCACAAGCACGGCATCGTGCTGGGCAATCTCACCGGCCTGATCGACTCCGACTACCAGGGCGAAATTTTCGTGTCCACCTGGAACCGCGGCCGCGAGACCTTCACCCTCAACCCGCTGGACCGCCTCGCGCAGATGATCGTCGTGCCGGTGCTGCAGGTGGCCTTCAACATCGTCGACAGCTTCGAGGAATCGCACCGCGGCGCCGGCGGCTTCGGCAGCACGGGCCACAAGTAGCCGCCCCGAAAAAAACAAACCCCGCCGCGGCGGGGTTTGTCCTTGAGGCAGCGACCGCTCAGCTCGACATCTCGGTAAGGATGTTCTTCAGCCAGCTCTCGGCATAGATCGCCTCGAGCTCGGAGAGGTCCGGAGAAACGGCCACCGAGCCGGGGGCGGCGACGATGGCGTTCTTGGCCTTGTCCACCAGATACACGCCGGTGACGCTGACCGCTTCCTTGGCGGAGAGGTAGCTGTAGCAGGTGTTGATGCCCGACATGTCAACCAGCTCGCGGCCGTTCATCGCGTTCACGATGTTGGTCGCGCAGGCCTTCGCCTCGGAGTTGGCCGAGTAGCCGGACTTCGGCATGGCGCCGGCGATGCAGGCGTCGCCGATGACATGGATGTCCTTCTTGAGGGTCGACTCGAAGGTGGTCGGGTTGATCGGACACCAGTTCTTGTCCGGGCCGACCACGCCGGCGGCGACGGCGATGGCGCCGGCGCGCTGCGGCGGGATGAGGTTCACCACGTCGCCGCGGACGTCCTCCAGGCCCTCGATCAGCACGGTCTTCTTGGCCGCGTCGATCTCGGTGACCTTCTTCGCCGGCCGGTAGTCGATGATGC
>WYAY01000231.1 GCA_011526165.1 Sulfuritalea sp. | reverse complement strand
CGCAGCTGGTGTTCCAGCCCGACCGCGCGCGCATCGCCGCCGCCCAGCTCAGTTCGCAGGACGTGGCGCTCGCCGTCAACATGCTCACCGGCGGCATCGACATCGCCAAGTTCAACGACGAGCCGGGTGACGGCCAGCGCTACGACATCCGCGTCAAGGGCCGCGAGGGCGAGTTCACGCAGCCGTCCGACCTGTCCAAGATCTGGCTACGCGCGAAGGACGGCAAGCTGGTACGCCTCGACAGCGTCGCCTCGTTTGCCGAACGCCTCGGCCCGGCGGTAATCGGGCGCTTCGACCTCCAGTACGCCGCCACCTTCTATGCCTCGCCGACGATTCCGCTCGGCGAGGCCGTCGTCAAGCTGCGCGACGTCGCCGCCGAGATCCTGCCGGCCGGCTACCAGGTCAAGCTCGTCGGCCAGGCGGAGGAATTCGGCAAGACGCAGAAGTACATGACCTTCGCCTTCTCGCTGGCGCTGGTGCTGCTCTACATGGTGCTCGCCAGCCAGTTCAACTCCTTCCTGCAGCCGGCCATCATCATGCTGGCGCAGCCGCTCGCCATCATCGGCGGCGTGGCGGCCCTGTGGGCGACCGGGCAGACGCTCAACATCTACTCGATGATCGGCCTGGTGCTGCTGATCGGCCTGGTGGCGAAGAACTCGATCCTGCTGGTAGATCTCACCAACCAGCGCCGCGAGGGCGGCCTGGCGGTCGACGCCGCGCTGCGCGACGCCTGCCCGACGCGCATGCGGCCGGTGCTGATGACCTCGGCCACCGTCATCCTCGCCCTGTTCCCGGCAGCGCTCGGTCTCGGCGCCGGGGCGGAGACCAACCAGCCGCTGTCCATCGCCGTCATCGGCGGCATGATCTCCTCGACGCTGCTGACCCTGGTGGTGGTGCCGGCGGTGTATTCCCTGGTGGAGCACCGGCGCGACCGGCACCAATGAAAACGGCGCCCGCGGGCGCCGTTTTCCATGCCGCGAACAACTCAGTGCTTGTGGCCGTGATCCATGGTCGCCGGCGTGGCCAGGTCGCGCACCTCGGCCTTGATCTCGACCGTCTGCACCTTCTTGTCCTTGCCCTCGACCTTCAGCGTGATGGGCACTACGTCGCCCTTCTTCAACTGCTGCTTGAGCTCCATCAGCATGACGTGGTTGCCGCCGGGCGCCAGCTTGACGCCCTTGCCGGCGGGCAGGTCGAGCTTGGGGATGGCGCGCATCTTCATGACGCCGCCTTCCATGCTCATGGTGTGCAGTTCGACCACCCCGGCTACCGGACTGGCGGCCGACAGCAGCACGGCCGGCTCGCTGCTGGTGATCTCCATGAAGGCGCCAGTGGCCTTCTGCGCCGGTGTGGTGCCGCGCGCCCAGGCGTCTTTCACGCTGACGTCCGCCAGTGCGGAAAGGGAAAGGACGGCGAGGCCGAGGGCGGTGACGATGGCTTTCTTCATTGATTGCTCCTTGAAATGGGTTCGCCGGATTGTATCAGGGCTGCAACGACGGGTCGGTGACGAAGCCGATGCGCACCAGCCCGGCCTTGGCCGCCTTGCTCATCACCTGCGCCACGCGTTCGTAGGGCACCATCCGGTCAGCGCGGATGTGCAGTTCCGGCTGCGGCTGCTGCATGGCGGCGGCGGAAAAGTGCGACTCCAGCTCCGCCAGCGCTACCGCCGCGCCGTTCCAGTGCAGGCTGCCGTCCTCGCGGATACCGAGCTGGACGTGCTCCGGCCGCGTGATGTTCGGGCTGCTCGAGGCCTTCGGCAGGTCGATCTTCACAGAGTGCGTCAAGAGTGGCGCGGTAACGATGAAGATCACGAGCAGGACGAGCATGACGTCCACCAGGGGCACGACGTTGATGTCCGCCATGGGCGCCTGGCGGGAAGCGTTGTTGAAGCTGCCGATGGCCATACCGTCCTCCTCAACGGCTTGCGGCGGCGCGAAGCTGACGCACCTCGCCGGCCGAACTGTTGCTCTTGGCGCCGACCGTCATCAGCGCATACAAGTCGTGGGCGAAAGCGTCGAGCTGCGCCAGCCAGATGCGGTTGCGCCGGTTGAAGGCGTTGTAGGCCAGCACCGCCGGGATCGCCACGGCCAGCCCCAGCGCCGTCATGATGAGCGCCTCGCCGACCGGGCCGGCCACCTTGTCCAGCGTGCCCTGCCCGCTCATGCCGATCTGCACCAGGGCGTGGTAGATGCCCCAGACCGTGCCGAACAGACCGATATAAGGCGAAGCCGAGCCGGCCGAGGCCATCAGCGTCAGGCCGTGCTCGACGCGCGCCGCCTCCTGGTCGATGCCGTTGCGTAGCACGCGCGAGAGGAACTCCCCCTGTCCGCCGGCGGCAGCCAAGCGCTGCAGCCCCTGGACGCGCCCCTCGTCGGACGCTTCCAGCGCCTGGTGTGCCAGGTCGGCGAAGGCGTTGTCGGCCGACTGCCGACCGAGCATGCCCTTGACCTCCTCCAGCGAAGCGGCGCTCCAGAACTGGCGCAGGAAGACGGTGGCGCGCCGCCCGGCGAGCAGGTTGGCCAACCCCTTGGTGAGGATCAGGTACCAGCTCGCCACGGAAAGAGCGAGCAGCAGGAACAGCACGATGCGCCCGACGGCATCGGACTGCGAGAGGAAATGGGCAAAGCCGAGGCTTTCATTCATGGCGAATCCCTCAATCAGAAAAAGTCAGTCTCCGTAGGACGGCGATCCTCAACGCAGCTCGAACTTGAAAGGCTGCATCGCCACTGCGCGCACCGGCCGGCCGTCGCGCTGCGCCGGCGTGCAGCGCCAGCGCCGCACCGCCGCCAGCGCCGCCTCGTCCAGGCGCGCGAAGCCGCTCGGCGTGGCGACCCGGGCGGAGCTCACCGCGCCTTGCTCGTCGAGCTCAACGCGCAGCACCACCTTGCCCTCCTCGCCGAGGCGGCGCGACTGCGGCGGATAGGCCGGCACCTCCCGCTCCGGGCAGGCCACGGACAGCTCGGCGCCGAGCGTCACCGGTCCGGCCGGCCGTGGCGGCGCTTCGACGACCGGCGCCGGCGGAGGTGGCGGCGCCACGGGATAGGCCGGCGACTGCACGGGCGCTTCCGCCGCCAGTTGCCGAGGCTGCGGCCGCTCCGCCTGGCGCGGCTTCTCCACGCGCCGCGGCCTGGGTGCCTCCTTCGGCGCGGGCGGCGGCTGCAGCGTGACGGTCTCGACGAACAGCGTCGCCACCTCGTCCGGCATCACCGGGATGCGATGGCCCCACAGTCCAACCAGCGCCGCGCCATGCAGCAGAACCACCATGGCCAGTCCGGCGAGGCGCTCCGCGCCGAATGCCTCAGAGCGTGCCACGCAGTTCCAGCAGCCAGGTTCTGGCCGGATACGGGTGATGCACAAAAGCGCGCTGATCCGTCAGGTTGTCCACACCGATGGCCAGGCGGACATGCTTGTCCAGTTTCCAGTTCACCCGGGCGTCCCACAAGGTATAGCGGCTGGTGCCGCCATAGGTATCGGGGTTGATGTCGCTCCCGTCGAGCGTGTTGTGCTGACGGCCGCTGTGGCGCAGGCCGAGCGTCCAGGCGAGCTTCTCGCTCTGCCGCCAGGTGGCGCTGGCGTTCAGGCGCCAGTCCGGAATGCGCGGCATGCGCTCGCCGACGCTGGCCGGAAATTTGTCGTTCTTCAGGATTTCGGCGTCGGCATAGGTCAGGCCGCCCGAGACGTCGAGGCCACGAACGAAAACATTTTCCGCGTTGTAGGCAAGCTCGATGCCATCGGTGCGGACCTTGTCGATGTTCTGGATGTTGGTGACGTTGGGGAACACCGTGACGTTGGTCTGGGAAAAGAGGGTGTCGCGCACGTCGTCGCGGAACAACGTCAGGCGCAGCAGGCCGTTGTCGAGGGCACGCTCCGCAGTCAGCTCCGCCGAAGTGGCGCGCTCGGCGCGCAGGTTGGGATCGCTGTTGATGATGCTGCCGGCGGAAATCGAGCCCTGGAACATTTCGCTCACCGTCGGCATGCGGTAAGCCCGGCCGAGCGAGGCGCGCAAGCGCCAGCGCGCGTCGAGGTCGTGGCTGAGGGAAAGCTTGGGCGACAGGAAGGACTCGCTGCGCCGTGCGTAGGTCAGCCAGGACGTCGCGTTGGCCAGCTCTCCGTCGAAGGCCTTCCAGCGCTCGTAACGCAGGCCGGCGGTCAGCGTCCATGCCGGCAGGAATTTCCAGGCATCCTGGACGTAAAGCGCGGTCGTCGCACTCTTGCCACCGAAAAAGTCCTTGCGCGTGGTCGTGGCGGCCGCGATCCAGTTCGTCGCGTTCATCGTCAGGGTGCTCAGGATGTAGCGGTCGTAATGGGCGCCGAAGGTGAGTTCGTGCCCGCTACCGGCCGGGCGCCAGACGGCCCTGGCGTCGGCGGTGCGCCAGCCGGTGCCGTCGCCGTAGGAGGCGGTACCAGCGCCCCCGGCGGCCGCGGCGGGCAGCGCGGTCGAAGGCTGGCGCGTACGGTCGGCGGCAAACTCGTAGTGCGTCAGGGCCGCCTCGAAGTCCCATTCGCCGCGCGTGTTCGTGCGCAGCGACAGGCCGTGCATATTGTGCGTCTCGTCGCTCAGGCTCGGCCGCATGGCGGCGCCACTGATCGCATAGCGGAATCCGCCGATGTTAACATTGCCGGAATAGACGGCGCCGCCAGCGGCATTGCGCAGATAGCTGTCCACGGAAACCTCGGAATCGCTGCGCCAATGGCCGAACAGGTAGGTCAGCTTGAGCCACGATGTCACGTCATAGCCGAGCTTGATCTTGAAATTGTCCTGGCGCGAATCGTCGATGCTGGTGGCGCCGAAGACGACGCGCTGCCGGCCCGACGGATCGGTGTCCATGTCGTAGCCGGTTACCACCGTGTCGCCGCCGCCGGCCGGCGTCGTCGAGCGCGTGGCCGTCGCCCAGCCCTGGGGATGGCTGCGGTTCTCGATGTGGCTGGCCGAGACGAACCAGGAGAAGGCCCCGTGGCGACTGCCGAGCGTGGCGGTTTCCTGGTGGCCGGAGAAGACTTCGTCGGTGCGATAGTAGTCGTAGTGCTGCCTAAACAGCTGGACACGGCCGCTACCTTCCAGCGCCTGTGGCGTGCGTGTCGTCATCAGCACCGTCGCGCCCATGGCGTTGCCCGGGTACAGCGCCGAATAGGGTCCATAGGCGACATCCATGCGCTCGATCTCCTCCGGCGCCGCCATGCCCCAGCGCGGTGCATTGGAAAAGCTGTTGCCGAGTAAGTTTGAGATCAGCATGCCATCGACGTAGACGAGCGAGCGGGCGCCTTGCCGGGTGCTCGAGCTGCGCGAGGCAACCACGCCATTGCGGTCGCCGATGAAGCGCTTGCGCACGAGCAGGCTGGGGAGGTAGCGCAGGCCGTCCTCGACGTTGATCACGTTCTGTTCGGCGAGACGCTCCGCGCTGATTCCCTCGGCGACGGCCGGCAGGGACGCTGCGAAGGCGGGCCTCGATCCGCTCACGGTCATCTCCGGCAGGGACTGCCCGCCGTCGGCGGCGCCGGCTGCCGGTGCGCCCAGCGCGACGAACGTCGCCAGCACGATCGGTTTTCGATTCATTTTGTTTGCTCCCTGGAAAAATTCATTCACCGGCCCGCTGGCGTTTCAGCCAGGCCTTGATCTGCGCCTCGCCCAACATTCCCGAATGTGCCTCGCGCCGGTGCGCGGCATCGAACAGGTAGCTGCGCGGCAGTTCGCCGCGCCAGGCAGGGTCGATGGCGTAACGCAGGCGCTCCGGAACCGCGTCGGCGAAAACCCAGGTGTCGAATTTATCGAGGCCGAAACGTTGCAGCGCGGCTTGTATGTCCGCCGCCGCCTCGGGCGTGTCGGTGGAGACGACCGCCAAAGGCAATTTGCGCTCGTTGCGAGACAGCCTGCCCAGAGCCTGGAGTTCCTTGGCGCAGTGATGGCAGGTGAGCGACCAGAAGGTGAGGATGAAGGGGCGCCCGGCGAACTGCCGCTGGATCTGCGTCAGGCTGTCGCCGGTGAACGGGCGCAACTCGCCCGCCGCAGCGCCCGTCGCGGCGAACGCGAGCAGCACGAATAGCCACGTGCGGATCACGGTTGCCCCTCCGCCACCGGCAGCACGCGCAATCCTTCGGCCGCGGTGCTCCAGACCACCAGCGCCTGGCGCGCATCGAGCAACGGCAAGGTGTAGTCGGCCTGCTGCGCCGCCTCGGCGAGCTTTTGCGGGCTGCCCCAACTGGCTCCGGCATCCTGCGAGAGCATGGCCCAGGCGGAGAAGCGCTGGCCGTCGAACTCGCGCCAGGTCAGCAGCACCCGGCTGCCGGCCGCCGCAACCGCGGGATGGCCCGCCTGCC
Source organism: Sulfuritalea sp. (assembly GCA_011526165.1). Lineage (GTDB taxonomy): Bacteria > Pseudomonadota > Gammaproteobacteria > Burkholderiales > Rhodocyclaceae > Desulfobacillus. The sequence goes on along the minus strand of WYAY01000231.1, from coordinate 4,546 downwards.
GCGCCGGATCGCCCAACGGCATCGGTTCGCTCATGGCAGGCGACGCCCCGCCGCGCGAAAAGTCAGTCTGCGCGACACGGCGATAGAAAATGCCTTTGCGCCTGGCGCCATTGGTAAACCAGACGATGTGCGCATGGCCGCTGCCGTCGGCGGCAATGCCGCCACCATGATGCGGGCAGCCATCGATCTCCCAGTCGTCGTCGGTCACGCGCAGCACGGGGCCGCCACCCAGACCGGCGATGGCGAAATCGCGGATGTTGCGACCGAACACATGGCGCCAGAAGGCGACCGGTCCGGCCGAGGCCCACGTCAGGCCGGTGCGGCAGCACTGGCAACTGTGATCGGCCACCTTGCGGTTGGGCCCGAAGGTTGCGCCGTTGTCGCCGGAAACAGCCGCGTAGATGCCGACGTCCGTCTGTGGCGACTTGCCGACGGTCTTCGCGCTACGCCTGCGCGCATCGAGCCAGGCCACGGCCACGCCGCCGCGGCCATCGATGGCGAGCGAGTCGAAGCGATGACTGATCATCTGGCGATCGTCGTTGAGGATGACGGGCGGCGAGAACGTCCGGCCGCCATCGGTGGAACGGGCGTAGCGGATATAGGCGGACATCGGTTTGTCGAGTCCCTGCGTCCAGGACAGATGCACCGTCCCGTCGGCGCCGACGGCAATCTTCGGCCGGTTTTCGGCGTCCGCCATGACCGCTTCCGGCTGCGGCGAGGCCATCACGGGGGAAGAGAAACTTCTTCCTCCATCGACAGAGTGCGACACTAGCAGGCGACGGTTCTCCACCCGTACCAGCCAAAGACGCCCCTCGGCGTCGAGCGCTGCGCCGACCGAGAGCGGCCTGGCAAGCGCCATGCGCTCGTCCCACGCGCGCTGCCGGCGCGCCTGCGCGTCGTCCGCGGGCGCGGCATGGCCTGCATGCTGCTGGGCCGCTGCAAACTGCGGCAACAGCGCCATGGCCAACAGGATGAGCCGGCCTGTTCCTCGCCGCATCATGTCTCCGCAAAAAAAGCGAAGAGATTATCGGAACACGGGGGCGCGCAAATGCGGCATATCGCCGCAGCACGAGAAGGGGAAAGCACTTCTGCAGAATGAATTCCGCCCCCGTGCGACAAATTGCCGCACGGGACGGGACGCTGTTCGGCTAGAATCGCCGCGGAAGAAAGACATGATGAAACCCGTCCCCGCCAGATTCGAAAAGGGTGTCGACCCGCTGCGGCGCCTGGTGCTGATGCGCTGGTTCGCCGTGGCAGGACAGTTCGTCCTCATCGCCGCGGCCGGGCCGCTGCTCGACATCGCGCTGCCGCTGGCGCCGATGCTGGGCATCGTCGCGCTGCAGGCCGGCTTCAACCTGTTCACGCGGCGGCGGCTGGCGAGCGGCGGCGGGATCGCCGACGGCGAGCTGTTCGCCCAGCTCGGCGTGGACATCACGGCGCTGACGCTGCTGCTGTTCTTCAGCGGCGGCGCCGCCAATCCGCTCGTCTCGCTCTATCTGCCGGGCATCGCCATCGCCGCGGTGGTCTTGCCCGGCCGCTTCGCCTGGGGCGTCGTTGCGCTCAGCGTGGCGGCCTATTCCCTGCTGGTGTTCTGGAACGTCCCGCTGCCGGTGGCGGACGCCGAGCGTGCCACGCGGCTGCATCTGGCCGGCATGTGGCTGATCTTCGTCGCTTCCGCCGCGCTGATCGCCTGGTTCGTCGCGCGCATGGCCGCCGCCATCCGCAGCCGCGACCTCGCGCTGGCGGCGGCGCGCGAGGAAGCGCTGCGCAACGAGCGCGTCATCGCGCTGGGCAGCCTGGCGGCCGGCGCGGCGCACGAACTGGGCACACCGCTGGCGACCATGGCGATCCTCGTCGGCGAGCTGTCGCGCGAGACCGCGTTGAGCCCCGAGGCGCAGGAGGACCTGTCGCTGCTGCGCAGCCAGATGGAGCACTGCAAGGGCATCATCACCGGCCTGGCGGCGCGCGCCGGCCAGGTCCGCGCCGAGGGCGGCGCGGCGCTCGATCTCGACCGCTGGCTGGAGCAGGTCGTCGAGCGCTGGCGCCGGCTGCGGCCGCATGCCGAGGCGAAAGTCAGTCTCCACGGGACGGCGACGCCGCGCGTGGTGGGCGAAGCCACGCTCGAGCAGGCGCTGCTGAACCTCTTCAACAACGCCGCCGACGCCGACGGCGGCCGCATCGAGATCGATGCGGAATGGGACGGCGACCGCCTGCGCCTCGAGGTGCGCGACCGCGGCCCGGGCTTCGACGACGCCGTCCTGCTCGCCGCCGGACGGGCTTTCGTCACGACGCGCACCGAGGGCACCGGCATCGGGCTGTTTCTCGCCCATGCCGCGGTGGAACGGCTGGGCGGGCGCATCGTGCTGGCCAACCGCGAAGGCGGCGGCGCCGTCACCCGCGTGGAGCTTCCCCTGGACAAACTCAAGGCAGAAGACTGAAGATGGAAGACTTGGAAAGCATTCTCGTCATCGACGACGACCCGGCCTTCAACCGCGTGCTCAGCCGCGCGCTGAAAGGCCGCGGCCTCGACGTGGCCAGCGCGCTCAGCGCACAGGAGGCGGCGGCGCTGATCCCTGCGGCGCGCGCCGCCCGCGCCGTGCTCGACCTCAACATCGGCGGCACCTCGGGCCTCACGCTGATCGCGCCGCTGCTCGCCGCCAACCCGGCCTGCCGCATCGTCGTGCTGACCGGCTATGCCAGCATCGCCACGGCGGTCGAGGCGATCAAGCTCGGCGCGACCCACTATCTGGCCAAGCCGACCGACGTCGAGGCCATCCTGGCCGCCTTCGAGGCGACGGCGCCGCAACCGGACTTTTCCCCGCCCAGCCAGCCGCTGTCGGTGGACCGCCTGGAGTGGGAGCACATCCAGCGCGTCCTCAAGGAACACGACGGCAACATCTCGTCGACCGCCCGCGCCCTGAAAATGCACCGCCGCACGCTGCAGCGCAAGTTGATGAAACGGCCGGTGAGGAGTTAGCCTTCCCCCCGCCCCTGCCCCACGGCTGGCTTTGCACAGCCAGCTCGGGCGGCGCAGGGCAATGCTCTGCGAAATCCCGCCTTCGCCCCAGGGAAGGGGGTGACAATCTTTCGCTGCGCTCCGTGTCATGCGCTGCGACCGGCTTGGGGCGGCCTGACGCCGCGCAAAAGTCAGTCCCGGCGGGACGGCGGCAAGCTCAGAGCGCGATCGCCAGCGCGACCGGAATGAACAGCAGCGCGGCGACGTTGCCGACCATGACGATCGAGGCCACCTTGTCCGGCTCCTGGGCGTAGCGCTCGGCGAAGACGTAGTTGAGCACCGCCGGCGGCAGCGCGCCGAACACCAGCAGCATCGCCTGGTGCTGCGGCGAGAGGCCCAGCGCCCAGCCCGCGGCCCAGGCAATCAGCATGCCCAGCACGGGCCGCGCCGCGGCGCCGGCCAGGCCGATCCCCCAGGCATGGAAGGAGGCGCCGGCCAGGCGCACGCCGAGCGTGAACAACAGCAGCGGAATGGAGATGTCGCCGAGCATGCGGATGGCGGTGAGGAGCGGCGGCCACAGCGGGATGCCGGAGAGGCTGACGGCGAGGCCGGCCAGCGCGGCGAGCATCATCGGCATGCGCCAAAGATCGACCAGGCGCGCGCGGTGGTCCAGCATCCAGACGCCGAGCGAGAAATGCAGCAGGTTCTCCACCAGGAACAGCACCACCGCCGCCGGCAGCGCCGCTTCGCCGAAGGCCAGCACGGCCAGCGGCAGGCCCATGTTGCCGGAATTGTTGAACATCATCGGCGGCAGGAAGGTCTTCGTGTCCGCCTGCAGCAGCCGCGCCAGCGGCCAGGCGAGCAGGCCCGAGCCGAGCACGACGGCGATGCCGCCGACGGCCAGCGCCTGGTAGCTGAACAGGTCGAAGGACTTGCCGGCCAGCGCGGCAAACACCAGCGCCGGCACGAAGACATCCATGTTGAGCTGGTTGGCCAGCGCCATGTCCGGCTTGTGGCGGCGGCCGTAGAACCAGCCCGCCAGGACGATGGCAAACAGCGGGAAGATGATCGAGACGATGCGCAGAAGCATGTGCCTACCCCCCGCCCCCCTTCCCGCGGAAGGGGGTGACGGCGGCTCGCTGCGCTCGCAGAACGTTGACTGCCCCGCCTTGGGGCGGCCCGGCGGCGGGGCGCGCGCTTGCTTGCATTACAGCACGTAGCGGGCTAGGTCCTCGCTCTGCGCCAGGTCCTTCAGCCGGGCGTCGACATAGGCCGCGTCGACCACCAGCGCCGACTTGCCGTGGCTGCCGGCGTCGAAGGCGACTTCCTCGAGCAGCTTCTCCATCACCGTGTACAGCCGGCGCGCGCCGATGTTCTCGGTCTTCTCGTTCACGGCGAAGGCGATCTCGGCGAGCCGGCGGATGCCGTCGGCCTGGAAGTCGAGCGCGACCCCCTCGGTGGCCAGCAGCGCCTCGTACTGGCGCGTCAGGCAGGCGTCGGTGCCGGTGAGGATCTGCTCGAAATCCTCCACCGAAAGCGAATCCAGCTCGACGCGGATGGGGAAGCGGCCCTGCAGTTCCGGGATCAGGT
>WYAY01000230.1 GCA_011526165.1 Sulfuritalea sp. | reverse complement strand
TTCATATTTGACCGTATACGCGCGCAGGAATGTCCTTATAAGGAAACCGCTGCACAAACTGCAGAACTGCATGGAGGTTATATGCCCGAACTGACTGAATCCGAAATTGCCGAGCTTGCCAAGCGCCTGCACGGCTACGCCGTAACTGAAAGCCTGCGCCCGGCCTTCCGTGCGCTGTGCGACTTCACCGCGGCAATCCTCGACCATGCCCTGGCTGGAGAGGTATCGCCCGAGTTTGCCGGCGATGCCGTCGACCTTTGGGCAGAGGTGGCAGAACGGGAGTGCGTAGAAAGGAGACTGCACTCATGAGAATCAGGATCGAGGTCCAGGGCGTGGATGCCGTGCAGCGGAAGCTGGATAAGCTCTCTCGGGATATGCAGTCGCAAGCCCTGCAGCCGGCCATCAACAAGACGGCAGCAAAGGCGCGCGCCGAGATCAATCGCGCAATCCCCGAGGAATATGCCGTCAAGGCTGGTGAAGTGAGAAACGCCATTGAGCTCCGCAAGGCGAGGGGCGGCAACCTTGAGGCGGTTATCTCAGTATTTGGATCCAGCCGCAAGCGCGGGCGGTCGTTGAACCTGATTCACTTCCTGGCTGCGGTTCAAGCCGCTGGCCGTGCGCACAAGGTACGCGGTGCGAAGGGCAAGAAGTCCGATCTTGCCGCACTGCAGGGTCAGATCGGCTTCATGATCAAGAAGGCTGGCGGCCTCAAGAAGATCGAGGGGGCTTTCCTGGGCAACAAGGGGCGCACCGTTTTCCTGCGTGTCGGCAAAGATCGACTGCCGATCAAGCCGGCTCAGGTAATCGGCTTCGCACAGATGTTCAATTCCCGCCGCATCAATGCGCGCGTGATGGAAAAGGTCGAGCACGATCTTGAGGTCGAAGTCGACCGCGCCATCAAGATGCTGCTCACTAGACGAGGATGACGTGGTGCACGGGTCCTTCCTGGCAGGGCGTGATACGGGTATCAATGAGCGCATTTTGTTTCTAGTGCGCTGCCTCTCGGCATACTCAACTTTGGCTATGACGCGGTGACACCCGATCCGAAAACACCCGCCTCAGCGCCCCCATTATCGGGACAGTCAACCATGCTGCCGTTCGCCGAGAGCGAGCTTCTGGCTGTGCGGCTGTTGCCGGCCGAGTTTGCGCGGGCGTGCCGGGTGTCGAAGCAATGCGTTTCGAAGTGGGTACGCAACGGCAAGGTGACGCTCGGCTGCGATGGCCGGCTCGACCCAAACGAAGCGATGCGCCAGCTACTGCGCACCACCGATCCGGGCCGCATTCGTGCCAGGTTCCTCAAGGCGGCCGTCGCCGATCTCGACGCCCTGCGCGCGGCTGCCGCGCTGGCGGAAGAGCGTGAAAGGGAGCTTGCCTTTGCCCGCGAGCGAATCAAGTTCCTGGAAAGCCGCCTGGATGAGGCCGGCGACATCGAGGAGGCCTTCAAGGCGATGCTGATCGCCAACGCCGCCGAACTGCGCGCCTCTGACGATGCAGGCTTCGCCAGGCTTCTGGATGAAATACTTGACCGGGCAATTCTCGCCTCCTGCGCGCTCGCGGAAGAAGAAGGGGGGGAGGGTGCCGGCTGATTCTGTTTCGCGCGCCGAGTTCGACGCGTTCCGGGCAGAGGTACTCGATCTACTCAACGCCATGCGCGCCGAACTGGCCCGCCAGCGGCACGAAAAATCCGCGCGCGAAGTGCGGCTGGAACGGCGGCGCTCCATGCTCCGGCAACTGGCGGACGCCATAGGCCCGATCAACTGGGGCACGGCCAAGGAAGTGCGGCGGGTGCTGCTGGGGGAGGTTGCGCCGCCTGATGGCATGGAGCGCATTGTGGGGGAACTGCGCCGGGATGCGGAAACGCCGATGAGCGAAGGGCGGATCTGGGGTGCGATTTCGGCCGAGGCGCTTACGCCACTTCCGCCTGGTGGCGGAAGTCACGGGCCGCAATGGATGATTGATCACCTTCAACGCAAGTAAGGATTCAATCATGCAGATGCTAGGACAAAACGAAATAGCGCACCGCGAACTGTTCGCCCTGGGCGACATGCTCGCCGAATACGGCGGCCAGCGCATCGCGCTCGATGTAATGAAGCGCGGCGGCGGCAAGGCTGAATTCATGAGCAGGATCTCCGAGCGGGCGCGCGGCGAATCGCTGCACCTGGCCGCCGACCGGCTGCTCGGCCTGGACGCCGCGCGAGATGTTGTCGAGGGCTACAGCCTCACCCGCGCGCTGCGCGCGGCAATGGAGCGACGCTGGGACGGCGCCGGTCTCGAAAAAGATGTAAGCAACCTCTCGACAACGATAACCGGCATGGCGCCGAACGGGTTTTTCGTGCCGCTCGGCGTGCTTGCCCGCGACTTCAACGTCGGCACGGCGAACCAGGCCAGCAACTTCATCGGCGCTTCTGTGGATGGCGGCCGCGCACTCGATCCGCTGCGCAAGGCCGCGGCCATCGCACGCATGGGTGCGACGATTCTCTCCGGTTTGAAATTCACCCTGAGCTTGCCGCGGTTTTCATCTTCGAGCGCGGCTGCATGGAAAAGCGAAGTCGCGGCGGCCGGTGAGGTCCTGGAACAAACGTCGCTTGCAACGCTGACCCCGAAGCGCTGCCCGGTGACGATGGTGTTAAGCCGGCAGGCGCTGCTCCAGTCCGATCCAGCGCTCGACGTATCGCTCGGCCGCCACTTGATGAAGGCCATCATGGAGCAGGTCGAATACGCCGCACTGAACGCCGACGGCACAAGCGATTCCCCTGTTGGTCTCCGTTCGACCTCGGGCGTGGCGAATGTCATCGGGGGCACCGATGGCGCAACGATCACATTCGCGCACCTGGCCGACCTGGAAAACGGGCCCGCAGCGGCGAACGCCGATGAAACCGATTTCAGCGGCTACGTCGTGAATTCTTCGACCCGGCGCTGGCTGCGCACGGCGCCGCGCGGCACGAACCTGCCTTTCATATGGGACAGCACCGAGCGGCCCTTGCTCGGGCACCGCGCGGCCGTTTCCAACATGCTGCCGAGCAACCTGGTCAAGGGATCGAGCGGCGCCGTCTGCAGCGCGCTGACGTATTCGAGCGATTGGTCGCAACTGGTCGTCGGAATTTATGGGGGTGGCGTCGACATGATTGTCGACCGCGTGACCCTGGCCGATCTCGGCAAGGTGCGCATTACCGCCTCGGTTCTTGTCGGCGTCGGGCTGAATCAGCCGGCGGCATTCTCAAAAATGGACGACGGCAAGACGGCTTAAGAGTTCGCTCCGCCACACGGCGGGGGAGCGGTTGCGGGCCGTGTGGCGGGCCCTAGGGCAGCATGATAGACGCAATCGCACCGGGTATCGGGACTCGCCAGGGTCCGATACGTGGCACCTCCGGGCGCATTTTCTCCGAATGTGCGACGGTGCCCCTACTTACGAAGGACAGACATGGACCATCAAGCTATTTTCGATTTCGGCGCGGATGCAGCCTACGCCTATGCCAACACCGGCAATTTCGCGCAGGTGCGGAAAATTCTCGCTGATGCAAACGCGACCGATGCGAATCGCCGTCAAGCCGGCGCGATCGCTTCGCTCGGGGTCTTTATGACGCTTGCGGCCGTGCTAGACGGCGCCAAGAAAGCGGGGGTTCGTTTCACGAACCCCGTTCCGACGGCGGCGGAGTTCAGCTATGAGCGCATGCGCGGCAGCAAGGCTTACTCAGCGTGCGCCCAGCGCCTTGTCGATTCGGTTGCAGCGCTGCGCCGCGATATGCCCGGATTTAAGGCCTGGGGCAGCCGCAGATCAGCGGAGGACTCTGCGCCCTCCAAAGTAGAAGTTGTTTCGCTGCCGGCGAGGAAGACGACCTCCTTGATCGAGCGAAATGCCGCCGGGGAGATCGCTGCGACTACGCAGATCGAGAAGGATCTGGCGGCGTAGATACATCACGTGACCGCCATTACCCCCACATAGTGATTGACTGCTTGGTCATGCCGGCCGCTTTCGCGGTGTCGGCTGCGAAGCCAACATTGCCGCGTCCGGTTAAAGTGGCGCAAATTGAGCCACTTTCCGGATGCAACGCCTCCCAAATCTGCTTCCTCCGGGCAATCGCCGCCGCCCGCTGTGCCGGGGTGAGTTCGGCGCGGCAGAGGTTTTCGTCGATCTCGATGAGTTCGGCTTCGAGGTTGCCGGTGTCGCTGTCGAGGACGAAGGCGGCGATGGTCTCCCAGCCCAGGGCGCGCGCCGCTGCCAGTCGGTCCCCCGCCCCGCAACCTCTCTTTGAAGCGCGGTTCCCGAGCGGAGCCGCAGCCAGGCGCCCCTTTTTCACCACTTGCGCCAAATTGCGCTAATATGCGCGTGCCGGCCTCAAACTATCCCTTCACACGGCAGGGGTCACAGGTTCGAACCCTGTGCCGCCCACCAGGACACCAGAAGGGCCCGCAAGCGATTGCGGGCCTTTTTTCATCTCAGGCTTTCAGGCCTTTCTCCAGGAGCTCGGCCAC
>WYAY01000034.1 GCA_011526165.1 Sulfuritalea sp. | reverse complement strand
CTGCCAGTCGAAGGCGTTGATGCGGCGGCGCTCGTCCTCGTCGAGGTCGAGGCGGCCGTCGAAGAAGTCGGGGCCGATGAGCGAGTTGCCGCACTTGATGTTGCCGTCGAGGTCGGGCAGGGCGCGCTCGTGGAAGAGCTTCATCTGCGCGTTGAGCGACTCGTCGGTCTCGCCCTCCAGCACCTTCAGCAGCAGCGAAAGCTTGGTGACTTCCACGGCCTGGGCGTCGATGTCGACGCCGTGAATGTTGTTCACCAGGATGCGCTTGCGTTCCGCCGCGGTGAGGCGCCAGCCTTCGCCCGCGCGGTACAGCCTGGCGTCCTTGCCTTTGGCGTGCTTCTCCGGGTCGTTGGCGGCGTACCAGGCGAGGTGCCAGTCGAGGAGATGCTGGTAGGCGCCGATGAGGAAGGAGCCGGAGCCGCAGGCCGGGTCGAGGATTTTCAGCTTCGCGGCGTCCTTCGGAGACTGACTTTCCAGCAGCCGGCCGACGGTCTGCTTCACGATGTAGTCGACGATGGTGGTTGGCGTGTAATAGACGCCGCCGGCCTTCTTCACCTCGGGCTTTTCCTCGACCTTGGCCTGGCCGCCGGCGGTGAGGCGGATGACGCTGCCGAGGAAGCGCTCGTACACCTGGCCGAGGATGTCGGCCGGCAGCACCGAGAATTCGTAGGGGCTCTCGGGGTAGTAGAGCCCGTTGAGCAGGTCTTTCAGCAGCCTGTCGTCGATCTTGAGGCCGAGCGTGAATTCGTCCGCGCTGCCCGGCCGGCCCTTTTCGCTCCTGAAGTGGAACAGACCGGAGTTGTAGCGCTCGTCGGCCTCGCGGAAGACCTGCGCCAGGCGCGGGTAGATGTTGGGCCCGTTGGCCAGCCCCTGCAGGCGGTTGAGCGGCTCGATGCCGCGGTCCTCGCAGATGCGCAGGAAGACGATGCGGTCGATGGTGGCCTGCACGGCGAAATTGAGCTCGCGCGCGCCGATGCCGGGATTGCGCAGGGCGAGATTCTTCGCCAGCAGGTCGCGCCATTGCTCGATCTGGGCGAGGAATTCGGCATCCACCGTGGCGGTGCCGCGCTTGCCGAGGGCCGCGCGCGCATAGCGGTCGAAGCTGCCCTTGAGCACCGCCTCCTTCGAGAAGACGGCGGCGATCTCGTCCCAGCGTTCGAGGTAGTCGCGGTAGGTGAGGTAGAGCAGCCGCCCCTTGGACGGCTTGTCGGCAGGCAGAGGCTTGGCGCGGCAGTCGTAGACGGCGAACTCCTCGAAATCCGAGAGGAGGGACAGCGGCAGGTTGGCCGACCAGGCGTAGCGGCGCAGCTGGTAGGCGGGCGCCACTTCCTCCTTGATGTAGACCGAGGGCTTCTTGGCTTCGAGGAAGAAGATGCGCCGGCCGCCGATGCGGAAGCTGTAGTCGGGCGCCTTGGTCGAGCCGCCGACCTTGATGGCGTCCTCGTGGATGACTTCGCGGAAGGCTTCGGCGTAATCCTGCGAGTTGTCGATGTCCCAGCCGAGCGCCTTGAAGAAGGGATCGAGGAAGTCGCGCCGCAGCAGGGTTTCGTTGTAGCCGCCGCCGCGATAGGCGTCGAGGTTGGCTTCGAAGCGCTCGACGAGCTGGCGGATGACGGCGGGGGCGGGCATGGGCGCCATGTTAGCTGCATGGTGCGGGCGGCGCCAGCCCCGCCCCTCGCCCCGCTCGCTCCAGCACGCGGGGAGCGGAGTAAAGTCAGTCCCCGCAGGACGGCGGCTCAGGGCTCCAGCACGTAGGTGCCCGGCGCGTCGGCGAGCTTGGGGAACTTGTCCGTCGCCGCCGGAATGGCGTCGACCAGCGGGCCGGCCTGCGGCTTGAGCCAGGCCATCCAGTCTTCCCACCAGCTGCCGGCATGCTCCTCGGCGCGCTCCTGCCACTGCTGGAAGCGGTCGCGGCGGTGCGCCACGCCGACGCTGTAGCTGCGCTTGGGCGGTGTCACGGGCGGATTGACGATGCCGAGGATGTGGCCGGAGGAGGAGCGCACGAAGCGCTTTTCCGCCGGCACGTGGTTGCAGACGCGGAAGCACTGCTGCCAGGGCGCGATGTGGTCGTCCTCGGCGGTGACGGCGTAGAGCGGCTGGCGGATGCGGCCGAGGTCGATCGGCTGGCCGCCGAGGGTCAGCGCGTCGCCGCGCACCAGGTTGTTCCTCAGGTACAGCTCGCGCAGGTACCAGGCGTGCATGGCATAGGGCATGCGCGTGGTGTCCATGTTCCAGTAGAGCACGTCGAAGGGCGGCGGCGCCTCGCCGTAGAGGTAGCCGTGCACCACGTACTGCCAGACCAAGCTGTTGGAGCGCAGCAGGCGGAAGGCGCCCGCCATTTCCTTGCCGTCGAGGTAGCCCTTCTGCTGCATGGACTGGGTCAGCCAGCGCACGGCGCCCTCGTCGATGAACACCTCGATGTCACCCGGCCGGCTGAAGTCGACCAGCGTGGTGAGCAGCGTCCAGTGCGCCACGGGAACCTTGTCGACGTCGCCGTACTTGCGGTTGGCCCAGGCCATCCAGGTCGACAGCGCGGTGCCGCCGATGCAGTAGCCGACGGCGTGCACCTGCGGCGCGCCGGTCAGCCCGCGCGCGGTCTCGATGGCGGCGCCGACACCCTCGGCGATGTAGTCCTCGAAGGTGACGTCGCGCATCTCCGGCGTCGGGTTCTTCCAGCTGGTGATGAACACCGAGAAGCCCTGGTCGAGCAGGAACCCGATCATGCTCTTCTTCGGGTTGAGGTCGAGGATGTAGAACTTGTTGATCCAGGGCGTGACGATGACGATGGGGGTGGCGTGCACCTTCTCCGTCGTCGGCGCGTAGTGGATGACTTCCAGCAGGCGGTTGCGGAACACCACGGCGCCGGGCGTGGTGGCGAGGTTTTTGCCGACGCTGAAGTCCTCCGGCCGCGTCATGCGCACGTTGCCGGCGCGCAGGTCGTCGAGGAAGAGATGCATGCCGCGCACCAGGCTCTCGCCGTTGGTCTCGGCGGCCTTGGCCATCGCCACCGGATTGGACAGCAGGAAGTTGGTCGGCGCCATCGCGTTGAGCCATTTGCGCCACCAGAAGGCGGCGCGCCGGCGTTCCTTGCCGGACAGCGCCGGCGTGTCGTAGAGGGCGTCCTGCACGTTGTGGGTGAGCAGCAGATACCACTCCTTGACGATGTCCCAGGTGGCGGAGTCCTTCCACACCGGGTCGGCGAAGCGGGTGTCGTCGGCATGCGGCTGGATCGGGTCTTCGCTGGGCAGCCCCAGCGCCCGGTTCCAGGCGTGCCAGGTGAAGGCCATCAGGTCGCCGGAGAATTTCGCGCCGAGCTCGGCCAGCTCCAGCGGATGCATCAGCCACGCCACGTGGGCGTGGGTCATCGGCGCCATGACGCCGAGCGGATCGATGCCCGACTCGGCGACGTCGTGCAGGGCCCGCAGGGTCTCGGCCGGGTTCTTCACGACCGGCGCATTGTGGTTTTCCTTCTGTCTTGGCATGGCGCCTTCCTTATATCAGATCGATGCTGCCGCCGTGTTGCGGCACGGCGACATGTTGCCAGCCGAGGCGCTGCCGCACCGCCTCGGCGAAGATGCGGGCGGTGTCGGCCTCGCCGTGCACGACGAAAGTGTGCGCCGGCGGCCGGCGGAAATGCCCCAGCCAGCCGAGCAGTCCCGCCTGGTCGGCGTGTGCCGAGAGCCCGCCGATGGTGTGGATGTCGGCGCGCACCGGTACGCTCTCGCCGAAAATGGTGACGCGCCGCGCGCCCTCCACCAGGCGGCGGCCGAGCGTGCCGGCGGCCTGGAAGCCGGTGATGACGACCGAGCACTCGCGGCGGCCGAGGTTGTTGAGCAGGTGGTACTTGATGCGCCCGGCGTCGCACATGCCGCTGGCGGAAATGATCACCAGCCCGCCGCGCACCCGGTTCAGTGCGATGGATTCCTCGACGTCCTGCACGAAGCGCACGTTCATGGCCTGCGGGTTGGCGCGCTGCCACTCGATCAGCGCGTGGGTGTGCGCGTCGAGCAGGTTCCCGTGGCGCAGGGTGATTTCGGTGGCCGCCATCGACATCGGCGAATCGACCACCACCTGCAGGTCGCGCAGGCGGCCGCGCCGCACCAGGTCCGTGAGGACGAAAATCACTTCCTGCGTGCGGCCGACGGAAAAGGCCGGCATGACGACGTTGCCGCCCTTGCGCCGCAGCGTGCGGTCGATCGCCTCGACCAGCTCCTCCTCGGTCGCCTCGAACGACTTGTGCAGGCGGTTGCCGTAGGTCGATTCGACCAGCAGCACGTCGGCCTCCTCGACCGGCTGCGGATCGTTCAGCACCGGCCGCGCCGGCATGCCGATATCGCCCGAGAACACCAGCTTGCGCGTGGCGCCGCCCTCTTCCAGCCACACCTCGGCGATGGCCGAGCCGAGGATGTGGCCGGCATCGCGCAGGCACACCCGCACGGCCGGATGGGGCTGGAAGGGCCGGTCGTATTCGGCGCGGCGCAGCTGCTTCAGGCTGGCCTGCGCCTGCGCCACGGTGTAGAGCAGGCCGGGGTCGCGCAGGCCGCGGCGCCCGCTGCGCGCCCGGCGCGCCAGCCACTCGGCTTCCTTCTCCTGGATGTGCGCCGAATCGAGCAGCATCACGCCGAGCAGGTCCGCCGTGGCCGAGGTGACATGCACCGGGCCGCGGAAGCCGAGCGCGACGGCGCGCGGCAGCAGCCCGGAATGGTCGAGGTGGGCATGCGTGAGCAGCATGAAGTCGAGCCGGCGCAGGTCGAAGCCGAGCGCCGAGAGGTTGCGGCGGCCGGCGTCGCGGCCGCCCTGGAACAGGCCGCAGTCGACAAGAAAGCGCACGTCCGCCGTCTCGACCAGGTAGCAGGAGCCGGTCACCTCGCCGGCGGCGCCGTGGAATGTGATTCGCATGATTTCATTGTCCTGCCGCAAGCACGCTATCATGCTTGATCTGCGTCAATCGCTATTGGGTTGCGCTTTCTATAATGAATCGATTACTCAGGAGAGCGGCCATGTTCAAGCACATCCTCGTTCCCACCGACGGTTCGGCGTTGTCCGGCGACACCGTGAAGAAGGCCGTCGCTTTCGCCCGCGAGACCGGCGCGAAGATCAGCTTCTTCTACGCCAGGCCGGATTATCCCGTCGCCTTCTACGGCGAGGGCGCCCTGATCGACCCGACCACGCCGGAGAAGTTCGCCGAGATGGCCGACAAGCAGGCGCAGGAAATCCTCTCCGCCGCGCAGGCGCAGGCCAGCGCGGCGGGCGTCGCCTGTGCCGCCTCCGCCGCCACCAGCGACGTGCCCTTCCAGGCGATCATCGACGCGGCGGCTGCCAGCGGCTGCGACCTCATCTTCATGGCCTCGCACGGCCGGCGCGGGCTGTCCGGCCTGCTGCTCGGCTCGGAGACGCAGAAGGTGCTGACGCACTCGAAAATCCCGGTGCTGGTGTACCGCTGAGCATGCTCAACACCGCGCTGACCATCATCCTCGACGAGCATCGCTCGATGGCCGCCGTCACGCACGGCCTGCGCTTCCTGGTGCGCGAGATGCGCGAGAAAGGCGTCGAGCCGGACAGCCGGCTGCTGTGGTCAATGCTCTATTACATCGACACCTTCCCGCAGAAGCTGCACCACCCGAAGGAAGAGGCCTACCTGTTCCGCCGCGTCAAGATGCGCACGCGCGAAGCGGATGCGGCCATCCTCAAGCTGGAGGAGCAGCACCGCGCCGGCGTCGAGCACGTCAAGGCGCTGGAAATGTCGCTCGGCAAGTACCAGGCCGGTGCGCCGGGCGGGCGCGAGGAGTTCATGGCGGCGGCGGAGCGCTTCGCCGACGAGATCGCCATGCACATGGCGCTGGAGGAAAACGCGCTGATCCCCATCGCCAAGCGGCACCTGCTGCCGGAGGACTGGAGCGAGATCGCCCGCGCCTTCGGCGAGAACGGCGACCCGCGCTTCGGTGCCGAGCCGGACCACGAATACCGCGCGCTGTTCTCGCGCATCGTCAACCTCGCCCCGCCGCCGATCGGCGTCGGGCCGGCGCCGACGGCGGCCTAGGGTCTGTTCGCAATTATTCCGAAAGAATAATTGCGAACAGACCCTAACTCTTCCCGCTCGCGACGGTGCCCTGCAGGAAGCAGGTGAAGGCGCTGGAGGCGGCGCACACCGCCCAGAAGGCGAAGAAGCCGATGGAATAGGTCGCCAGCCGCGAGTAGTGTACCGCTTCGCCGAAGAGATAGAGTTCCTGCGGATCGACCAGGGTGAAGAACACGGCCTCGGCCACGCCGGCGACGACGAAGGACGGCCAGAGTATCCAGATCAGTCTTTGCATGTTTCCCTCCGCTATCGCGTGCTGCCGGCCGTGAAGACCGCTACCGGCGCGTCCGGCAGTTGCACGCTGCCGGCCAGCCGCCAGGTACCGGCCTCGTCCTCGATCGCCACCTGCCAGCGGCCCGGCCCCAGCGCCGCGAGCGGCCCGGCGTAGACGCCCCGTTCGCCCGCCAGCACCAGCTTCTGGTCCTCGCCGCCGCGGGTTGGGTGCGCCAGCGTGACGCGCAGGCGCGCCGGCAGCGGCGCCGCCGCAGCCGAAGCCAGCCCGATCTCGATCCGCCAGGCGGCCAGACGCAGCCGCGCCTCCAGCCGCAGCGCGGCGGCGGCCTCGACGCGGGCGAGTTTCTGGTTCACCGCCAGGCCCTGCTTGTAATAGTCGTCGGCGACCAGGCCGTCGCTGGTGGCGACGGCGATCCAGGTGGTGACGATGCCGGCCACCACCACCACCGCCGGCCCGGCCATGAGCAGCCACGGCCAGCGGTGGCGGTACCAGGGCGGGCTGTCATGTAAAGTCTTCATGGCAGCAGAAAGCTTGCCTTCTCGCGCACGAAGACCTCGTCGTGGTTCACGGCGCGCACCTCGAAGTGGATCGGATTGGCGCCGCGCTTGCCGGCGTCCGGCTCGACACGCACGCGCACCGACACCGACTGGGTGGCGGCGGCGGGCACTTCGACGATCTGCTCGTTGGCGATCCGGATGCCCTGCAGGCCGGTCACCGCCAGCACGAAGCGGCGCGGCTGCTCGGCCAGGTTCATGACCTGCAGGCGGTAGACGTTCTCGACCAGGCCGCCCTCCACTTCGCGTGCCAGCGTGGCACGGTCGCGGAGGACGTCCACCTTGAGCGGCTGGCGCAAAGTCAGTCCCGCCGCCGCGGCGACGACGATGGCAGTGAGGACGGCGCCATAGACCAGGGTGCGCGGACGCAGGATGTGGCGGACGATCTGCCGGCCGCCCCAGTGCTCGGCGAGGGCGTGCTCGGTCGAATAGCGGATCAGGCCGCGCGGATAGGCCATCTTGTCCATCACCTGGTCGCAGGCGTCGATGCAGGCGGAGCAGCCGATGCACTCGTACTGCAGGCCGTTGCGGATGTCGATGCCGGTCGGGCAGACCTGCACGCAGATGCCGCAGTCGACGCAGTCGCCCTTGCCGGCGGCCTTGTGGTCGAGCTTCTTCGCGCGCGCGCCGCGCGGCTCGCCGCGCTCGGCATCGTAGGTGACGATCAGCGTGTCGGGGTCGAACATGACGCCCTGGAAGCGGGCATAGGGGCACATGTACTTGCACACCTGCTCGCGCATGAAGCCGGCGTTGCCCCAGGTGGCGAAGGCATAGAAGAAGATCCAGAAGGTCTCCCACGGCCCGAGCTGCCAGGACAGCACCGCACCAGCCAGCGTCTCGATCGGCGTGAAGTAGCCGACGAAGGTGAAGCCGGTCCACAGCGCGATCAAGGCCCATACGGCGTGCTTGCCCGCCTTGCGCGCGAACTTGCCGGCACTCCAGGGCGCGGCATCCAGCTTCATGCGCGCGACGCGGTCGCCCTCGAAGCGCTTCTCCACCCACATGAATATCTCGGTGTAAACGGTCTGCGGGCAGGCATAGCCGCAGAACAGACGCCCGGCCACGGCGGTGAACAGGAACAGGGCGAGGGCCGAGATGATCAGCAGGATGGCGAGATAGAAGACGTCCTGCGGCCAGAACACCAGGCCGAAGATGTAGAACTTGCGCTCGACGATGTCGAACAGCACGGCCTGGCGGCCGTTCCATTCGAGCCAGCACAGGCCGTAGAAGATCGCCTGGGTGAACCACACCATGGCCCAGCGCCAGGTGGCGAAGGTGCCGGTGACGCTGCGGGCATAGATCTTCTTGTGGGCCTCGTAGAGCGAGGCCTCGCGGATGGGGATCACTTTCGCGCCGGATGGCTCCGGCCTGGGGGCGGGCTGCGCCATGTCTCTGTGGGGTGAATGCCCCGGGAGTCATGCTCCCGGGGTCGGTATTCTGACAGCTTTATTTCTTCGCGTCGCCCTGCGACAGGCCGAACACATAGGCCGCCAGCAGGTGGCTCTTCGCCTCGCCGAGGAATTCGTTGTGGGCGGGCATCTTGTTGGAGCGGCCCTTGGCAATCGTCTCGCTGACGGTCGTCTCGGAGGAGCCGTGCAGCCAGACCGAGTCGGTCAGGTTCGGCGCGCCGAGCGCCTGCATACCCTTGCCGTCGGGGCCGTGGCAGCCGGCGCAACCGGCCGTGGCGAAGGCTTCCTTGCCGCGCGCGGCGCGCGCCGCGTCGTGGGCCAGCTTGTCCGGCGAGAGTGAGCGCACGTAGTGGGCGAGATCCTTCACCGTCTCCGCGCCGAGGTGGGCATGCGGCGGCATGACGCCCTGGCGGCCCTCCATGATGCTTTGCTTGATCTGTTCGGGCTCGCCGCCCCACAGCCAGTCGTTGTCGGCAAGGTTCGGGAAGCCGCGGGCGCCGCGGGCATCCGAGCCGTGGCACTGTGCGCAATAGGTGACGAACAGGCGCTCGCCCATCTTGCGCGCCTCCGGGTCGGCCGCCACCGCCTTGATGTCCTGCCCCTGGAACCTGGCGAAGATCGGCGCGTACTGCGCCTCGGCCTGCTGCATCTCGCCCTCGTACTGGCCGCGCGAACTCCACTTGAAGGCGCCCTCGTAGCTGCCCAGGCCGGGATAGACGGCCAGATAGACAAGCGCGAAGACCACCGTGATATAGAACAGCCAGCTCCACCAGCGCGGCAGCGGGTGGTTGTACTCCTGCAGGGTCTCGTCCCAGACATGGCCGGTGGTATCCGTTTCGCCCGCCGCGTTGGTGCGCGCCCTGCTTTGCGTCCACAGCAGGACGCCGCAGCCGACGACGCTGACAAGTGTGATGAGCGCCACATAGACGCTCCAGAATCCGTTCACGAAATCGCTCATGATGTCTTTCCTTCCTTGCGCGCGCCGTCGGCGGCGGGCGCGTCGTCTTCGCTAAAGGGCAGCCGCGCGGCTTCGTCGAAGGCCTGCTTGCGTTTGCCGCTCCAGGCCCACAGCACGATGCCGATGAAAGTCAGGAACGCCAATACGGTGACGATCGAACGCAGGTCATTCTGGTCCATGGCTCACCTCTGCTTGAGCGCGGTGCCGAGGCCCTGCAGGTAGGCGATCAGGGCGTCCATCTCGGTCTTGCCTTCGAGTTGCTGCCTGGCGCCGGCGATGTCCTCCTCGGTGTAGGGCACGCCGACCATGCGCAGGGCGCGCATCTTGGCCTCGATGTCGCCGGTCTTTGCCGGACGCTCGAGGAAGGCATAGGGCGGCATGTTCGATTCCGGCACCACGTCGCGCGGATTGATCAGGTGCATGCGATGCCACTCGTCGGAGTAGCGCCCGCCGACGCGATGCAGGTCGGGCCCGGTGCGCTTGCTGCCCCACTGGAAGGGGTGGTCGTAGATGAACTCGCCGGCCACCGAGTAGTGGCCGTAACGCTCGGTCTCGGCGCGGAACGGGCGGATCATCTGCGAGTGGCAGTTGTAGCAGCCCTCGCGAATATAGATGTCGCGCCCGGTGAGCTGCACCGCGTCGTAGGGCTTGAGGCCGGCCACCGGCTGGGTGGTGGATTTCTGGAAGAACAGCGGCACGATCTCGACCAGGCCGCCGAAGCTGACGACCAGGATGGTGAGGCCGATCATCCAGCCGACGTTGCGTTCGATGAAGTCGTGAGTGAATTTCATGGGTGCTTGCTCCCGTATCAGGCGTGGTGGCCGGCCGGCGCCAGCACCGGCGCGTCGTAGGCCTTCGCCCCGGCAATGGTCTTCCAGGTGTTCCACGCCATCAGCAGCATGCCGGTGAGGAACATCAGGCCGCCTATGAAGCGGATGGTCCAGTACGGATAGGTCGCCTTGACGCTCTCGACGAAGGCGTAGGTGAGCGTGCCGTCCGGGTTGGTGGCGCGCCACATCAGGCCCTGCATGACGCCGGCGATCCACATCGAGGCGATGTAGAGCACGACGCCGATGGTGGCGATCCAGAAATGCGCCGTCATCAGCTTGACGCTGTACATCTGCTCCTTGCCGAACAGGCGCGGCATCAGGTAGTAGATCGAGCCGATCGAGATGAAGGCGACCCAGCCCAGCGCGCCGCTATGCACGTGGCCGACCGTCCAGTCGGTGTAGTGCGACAGGGCATTCACCGTCTTGATCGACATCATCGGGCCCTCGAAGGTGCTCATGCCGTAGAACGACAGGCTGGTGATGAGGAATTTCAGGATCGGGTCGTCGCGCAGCTTGTGCCAGGCGCCCGACATGGTCATGATGCCGTTGATCATGCCGCCCCAGGAGGGCGCCAGCAGGATCAGCGAGAAGATCATGCCGACCGACTGGGTCCAGTCGGGCAGCGCGGTATAGTGCAGGTGGTGCGGGCCGGCCCACATGTAGGTGAAGATCAGCGCCCAGAAGTGCACCACCGAGAGGCGGTAGGAATACACCGGGCGGCCGGCCTGCTTCGGCACGAAGTAGTACATCATCCCCAGGAAGCCGGCGGTGAGGAAGAAGCCGACCGCGTTGTGGCCGTACCACCACTGCACCATGGCATCCTGCACGCCGGCGTAGCAGGAGTAGCTCTTGGTCAGCGTCACCGGGATGGCGCAACTGTTGACCAGATGCAGCAGCGCCACCGTCAGGATGAAACCGCCGTAGAACCAGTTGGCGACGTAGATGTGCGGCACCTTGCGCTTGACGATGGTGCCGAAGAACACCACGGCATAGGCTACCCACACCAGCGTGATGAGGATGTCGATCGGCCATTCCAGTTCGGCGTACTCCTTGCTGCTGGTGATGCCCAGCGGCAGGGTCACCGCCGCCAGCACGATGACGGCCTGCCAGCCCCAGAAGGTGAAGGCCGCCAGGCCGGGCGCGAACAGCGTGGTGTGGCAGGTGCGCTGCACCACGTAATAGCTGGTGGCCATCAGCGCGCAGCCGCCGAAGGCGAAGATCACCGCGTTGGTGTGCAGCGGCCGCAGCCGGCCGTAGCCGAGCCATTCCGCCAGGTTGAGTTCCGGCCACACCAGCTGGGCGGCGATGATGACGCCGACCAGCATGCCGACGATGCCCCAGACCACCGTCATCACGGCGAACTGGCGCACCACCTTGTAGTTGTAGGTTGCCTGGTTGTCCATTGTTGAGGGCCTCAATAAGGAGGAAATGCAGCGTTTCGTTCGAGGGAGGATAACCCCATCAGCCGAAAGGATACGTGTGAATTATCGCTTTTTGATTGATTCAAGTCAAAACTAAAAATTGATATGATTTGACATTTATCAAAATTTATAGGACAGCCAAAAAAAAAGGGTGCGCAACGCGCACCCCAACCCCAACAGAGAGACAAGACTTCAGGCCCTCGCGGACCCAAAACCTTGCGCGAAGTATGGATACGGGCGGCCCGAAAATAATTGACATGGGTCAAATGAGAGCCGATTCCCTGCTCATTCCTCCGCCTTCGGCGGCCGCGCCTCGGCCTGGGGCCGATCGTCGTCCATGAGAACACGGTAACCCGGCCCCTCCAGATCGTCGTACTGCCCGCTCCTGACCGACCACCAGAACAGGGCGCCGATAAGGAACACCAGCAGCACCGAGAGCGGGATCAGCAGATAGAGGATTTCCATCATTCGCCCCTTGGCGACAGGCGCAGGGCATTCAGCACCACCAGCAGCGAACTGGCCGACATGCCAATGCCGGCCATCCAGGGCGTCACCCATCCCATCATGGCCAGCGGGATCGCCGTTAGATTGTAGGCGAAGGCCCAGCCGAGGTTCTGCCGCACGATGCGCCGGGTGCGGCGCGCCAGCATCACCCCTTCGGCCAGGCTGGCGAGGTCCTCGCCCAGCAGCACGATGTCGCCCTGGTTGCGCGCCAGTTCCGTGCCCCCGCCCATCGCCACGGACACCTGCGCCCGGGCCAGCACCGGCGCATCGTTGACGCCGTCGCCCACCATCGCCACCACCGCCCCCTGCTGCTGCAGGCGAGCGATGAAGTCGTGCTTGTCCTGCGGTGTCATGCTGCCATGGGCAGCGGCGATGCCCAGCCGGGCGGCGGCCCGATCCACCGCACCGGCGCCATCGCCCGAGAGCAGGCTGACCGTACAGCCCATCCCGCGCAGGCGACCGATCAGTTCGACCGCACCGGCGCGCACCTCGTCGCCCAGCCGGAACAGCGCCAGCCAGCCGCCCTCGTCGGCCAGCGCCACGCAGCTGTCGCCCGAGGCCATCAGCGCCCGGGCCGCGTCCGGCAGGAGTTGTCCGTGCAGGGCCCCGGCGAAATCCGGCCGGCCCAGGCGCAGGCGGCGGCCGTCGAGCCGGCCCTCCACGCCCTGGCCGGTGAAGCTTTGCAGCGCCTGCGGGACGGGCAGCGCAGCCTCGTCCGCGGCCTCGCGCAGGGCGGCGGCGACGGCATGTTCCGAGCCCTGCTCCAGCGCGGCGGCCAGGCGCAGCGCCGCTTCGGGCGGCAGGTTCGCCAGCGGCAGAATCTCGCGCAGGCGCAGCCGGCCCCACGTCAGCGTGCCGGTCTTGTCGAAGACGAAATGATCGGCGCGCGCCAGCGTCTCGATGGCGTGGCCGCGCGACACCAGCAGGCCGAGGCGCGAGAAGGCGCCGGTGGCCACCGCCAGCGCCGCCGGCGTGGCGAGCGACAGCGCACAGGGGCAGCTCACCACCAGCACCGAGACGAATACCCAGAGGGCGCGCGACGGGTCGATCTGGCTCCAGGCAAGCGCGGTGCCCAGCGCCAGCAGCAGCAGCGCCGCGACGAACCAGGCCGCCACGCGGTCGGCCTGCCGCACCAGGCGCGGCTTCTCGGTGAGGGCGCGTTCCATCAGGCGCATGATCGAGGCGAGCCGCGTCGCCTCGCCGACCTGCTCCACCTGCTGCACCAGCGGGCTGCGGATGTTCAGCGTGCCGCCGGTCAGCGGGCTGCCCGCGGACTTGGCGACGGGACGACTCTCGCCGGTGAGCAGCGACTCGTCGGCCTCGCTCTCCCCCTGCAGCACCGTGCCGTCGGCGGGAACGAACTGTCCCGGCGCCACCAGCACGCGGTCGCCCGGCCGCAGTTCGGAGACCGGCACCCGCTCGCCCTGCAGGGCCGGGTACGCCGTCAGCCTTTCCGCGAACGCCGGCAGGGCGCGGCCGACGCGCTCGATGGCGCGCACCGATTTATGGCGCGCCAGCATCTCCAGGTAGCGGCCGCCGAGCAGCAGGAAGACGAACATCGTCACCGAGTCGAAATACACCTCCCCCGTCCCGGCCAGCGTCGCCCACAGGCTGGCGGCGAAGGCGGTGCCGATGCCCAGCGCCACCGGCACGTCCATGCCGACGCGCGCCAGGCGCAGATCGCGCCAGGCGTTGCGGAAGAACGGCGCCGCCGAATACAGCACCACCGGCAGCGTCAGCACCAGGCTGGCCCAGCGCAGCAGATGCGCGATGTCGGCGCTCATCTCGCCCTCGCCCGCCACGTAGGCCGGCACGGCATACATCATCACCTGCATCATGCCGAAGCCGGCGACGAATACCCGCCACAACGCTGCCCGGCGCTCGCGCCGGGCGATCTCCTCGGAGCGGGCGGCGTCGTAGGGATGCGCCTGGTAGCCGATTGCGGCGACCGCGGCGAGGATGCCGGAGAGGCGGATCTGCCGATCGTCCCAGCGCACGCGGGCGCGCCGGGTGGCGTAATTGATGTCCACCGCGACGACGCCGGCCTGGCGCGTCAGGTGCTGCTCGTTGAGCCAGACGCAGGCGGCGCAGGTGATGCCCTCGAGGATCAGCGAGGCCTCACGCTCGTGCGCCGAGAGCGGCCGCACGAAACTTTTCTGCACCTCGGGATGGTCGTACAAAGTCAGTTCCCGCAGGACGGCGGGAAGCGCCTCGCGCGGCCGCTCCGGCAGCGCATCGCGGTGGCGGTAGTAGTCGTCGAGGCCGTTGTCGACGATGGCCTGCGCCACCGCCTGGCAGCCGGCGCAGCACATGGCGCGCGGCGCGCCGTCGATGGTCGCGGCGAAGCGCGCGCCGTGCGGAACCGGCAGGCCGCAGTGATAGCAGGCATTGTCAGGGGTTGCCATGGATCGTCGTTCCCGCGAAAGCGGGAATCCACTTATATCACCCTTGCCGGATCCCCGCCTGCGCGGGGGTGACCGGGCCTTGCGGCCCAGGTCACTTCGGCTGCATGCGGATCGCGCCGTCGAGGCGGATCACCTCGCCGTTGAGCATCTCGTTCTGGATGATGTGCAGGGCCAGCGCGGCGTACTCGGCCGGCTTGCCCAGGCGCGGCGGGAACGGCACCATCTTGCCCAGCGCGTCCTGCACGTCCTGGGGCATGCCCAGCAGCATCGGCGTCTCGAAGATGCCCGGCGCGATGGTCATGACGCGGATGCCGGTGCGCGACAGGTCGCGCGCGATCGGCAGCGTCATGCCGACCACGCCGCCCTTCGAGGCGGCATAGGCCGCCTGCCCGATCTGCCCGTCGAAGGCCGCCACCGAAGCGGTGTTCACGATCACGCCGCGCTCGCCGGCGGCGTTCGGCTGGCCGCGGCTCATCGCCTCCGCCGCCAGGCGGATCATGTTGAAGGTGCCGATCAGGTTCACGTTGATGACTTTGGCGAAGCTGGCCAGGGCGTGCGGCCCCTCCTTGCCGAGGGTCTTCTCGCCGATGGCGATGCCGGCACAGTTCACCAGCCCGTTGAGGCCGCCGAAGGCCGACACGGCCAGATCGACTGCAGCCCTCGCGCTCGCCTCCGAGGACACGTCGCATTCGGCAAAGCGCGCCCCGGCGCCCAGTTCCTGCACCAGCGCCGCGCCGGCCGCCTTGTTGAGATCGGCGATCACCACCCTGCCGCCCTGCGCCGCCAATGCCCGCACCGTCCCGGCCCCCAAGCCGGATGCGCCGCCGGTGACGATGAATACGCTGTCCTTGATCTGCAT
>WYAY01000033.1 GCA_011526165.1 Sulfuritalea sp. | reverse complement strand
TCATCGAGAAGCCCAGCCCGCCCAGGTGCGTCGGTCGCGACACCATCGGCCAGGCCGTGGATTCCTCCGCGACGGTCAGCGCGCCGGGAAACTCGCCGTGCACCATGACGTTCAGCTGGCGCAGGAAGTCGATGGCCTCCAGGTTTTCGCGCCCGCCGTAGCGGTTGGGCAGCCACTCGCCGGCCTTGCGCGAGTAGTCGAGGTAGAGCATGGAGGCGACCGCGTCGACGCGCAGGCCGTCGAAATGGAACTCGGCCAGCCAGTAGTGCGCGCTGGAAAGCAGGAAGCTCCTCACCTCGTTGCGGCCGTAATTGAAGACATGGGTGCCCCAGTCGGGGTGGCGCTTCAGGCGCGGGTCCTCGTGCTCGTAGAGCGAACTGCCGTCGAAATGCGCCAGCGCGAAATCGTCCTCCGGGAAGTGGCCCGGCGCCCAGTCGAGCAGCACGCCGATGCCGGCGCGGTGGCAGGCGTCGATGAAGAAGCGCAGCTCGTCGGCGCTGCCGAAACGCCGCGTCGGCGCGAAGTAGCCGGTGGTCTGGTAGCCCCAGGACTCGTCGAGCGGATGCTCGGACACCGGCAGCAGTTCGATGTGCGTGTAGCCCATGTCGACGACGTAGGGCAGCAGGTGCTCGGCCAGTTCGCGATAGGTGTAGAAGCGGCCGTCGGGGTGCCGCCGCCAGGAGCCGGCATGCAGCTCGTAGATCGAGACCGGCGCGTGCAGCCAGTCCCACTGCGCGCGGCGCGCCAGCCAGTCGCCGTCGGCCCAGGCATGCGTCGCCGGCGCCGGCACGCAGGCCGCCGTGGCGGGACGCAGCTCGAAGCGCTGGCCGTAGGGGTCGCTCTTCACCAGCACCGCGCCGCTGTGCCGGTTGCGGATCTCGAACTTGTACAGCGTGCCGGCGGCAAGGCCGGGGATGAACAGTTCCCACACGCCGGAGGCGCCGAGGGAAGCCATCGGATGAACACGGCCGTCCCAGCGGTTGAAATCGCCGACGACGGAAACGCGTTCGGCATTCGGCGCCCAGACGCGGAAGCAGGCGCCGTCGACGCCGCGCCGCGTCTCCAGGCGCGCGCCGAGCAGGCGGTAGGCTTGATAATTCCGGCCTTCGCTGAAAAGATACAGGTCGTGCGGGCTCGCTTGCGGCGGAAAGGCGTAGGGATCGTGGCAGCGCAGCGTCGCGCCGCCCTCGACGACCAGGAGGCCGTAGGGCGCCTCCGGCAGGGCGGCGCCGCGCCATTCGAAGACGCCCGCCGCATCGACGCGCTCGAAAGCCTCGGCGCCGGCCGCCGTCTGCAGGGCCACGCTGGCCGCGCCGGGCCGCAGCACGCGGATGCGCCAGCCGGCCGCCTCGCGCGACGGGCCGAGGCAGGAAAACGGGTCGTGCTCGCGCGCAGCGAGCAGCTTCGCCCAGGGGCTGGCGTCGCGGCGCTCGACAACGGATGATTTGGCACTCATAGTCGCTTCTGAAAGGGGCAAGGCATGCAAGACGGAACCGAAACGCTGCGACAAGTCTATACCACCACGCGGGGCGGACAGGGACCGCGCTTCGTCAGCCAGCTGACCCGGGAGACTTTCGCGGTGGTGCTGGCCGGCGGCCGCGGCAGCCGCCTGAAGCAGCTTACCGACTGGCGCTCCAAGCCGGCCGTTCCCTTCGCCGGCAAGTTCCGCATCATCGATTTTACGCTATCGAACTGCGTCAACTCCGGCATCCGCCGCATGGGGGTGGCGACGCAGTACAAGGCGCAGAGCCTGATCCACCACCTGCAGCGCGGCTGGAGCTTCCTCGACGGGCGGCTGAACGAGTTCATCGACCTGCTGCCGGCCCAGCAGCAGCTCGGAGAGGAGTGGTACAAGGGCACCGCCGACGCGGTGTTCCAGAACCTCGACATGCTGCGCCGCCACCGGCCCAAGTACATCCTCGTCCTCTCCGGCGACCATGTCTACAAGATGGACTACGGCCGCCTGCTGGCCTATCACGTCGCCGAGCAGGCCGACATGACGGTGGCCTGCATCGAGGTGCCGCGCGCGGAGGCCGGCGCCTTCGGCGTCATGAGCGTGGACGAGAGCCGGCGCGTCACCCGCTTTGCCGAAAAGCCGCAGGAACCGGAAGCGATACCCGGCAAGCCGGAGCGTGCCCTGGCCAGCATGGGCGTGTATGTTTTCAACGCCGGCTTCCTGTTCGAGCAGCTGATCCGCGACAGCGACGATCCGGCCTCCTCGCACGACTTCGGCAAGGACGTCATCCCGCACGTCGTCGAGCGCTATCGCGTCTTCGCCCACGACTTCGCCGAGAGCTGCGTCGGCGGCGACGAGGGCCTGCCCTACTGGCGCGACGTCGGCACGGTGGACGCCTACTGGGAAGCCAACATGGACGTCATCCACGTCACGCCGGAACTCAACCTCTACGACGAGACCTGGCCGATCTGGACCTACCAGGAGCAGCTGCCGCCGGCGAAGTTCATCTTCGACGACGAGGACCGGCGCGGCATGGCGGTCGACTCCATGGTCTCCGGCGCCTGCATCATCAGCGGCGCGCTGGTGCGCCGCTCGCTGCTGTTCTCCAACGTGCGGGTGGAGGACCGCAGCGTGGTCGAGGATTCGGTGATCCTGCCCAAGGTGCACATCGGCCGCAACGTGACGATCCGCCGCGCCGTCGTCGACAAGCGCTGCCGCATCCCGGACGGCATGAAGATCGGC
>WYAY01000229.1 GCA_011526165.1 Sulfuritalea sp. | reverse complement strand
GGCAAGACCACCACCACGGCGAAGCTGGCGGCGCGCTGCGTCGTGCGCCACGGCGCCGACAGCGTGGCGCTGCTGACCACCGACGGCTACCGCATCGGCGCGCACGAGCAGCTGCGCATCTACGGCCGCATCCTCGGCGTGCAGGTGCACGCGGTGCGCGACGCCGCCGACCTGCGCCGCACCCTGGCCGAATTGTCCGGAAAACACCTGGTGCTGATCGACACCATCGGCATGAGCCAGCGCGACCGGCTGGTCGGCGAGCAGGCGGCGATGCTCGACGGCGCCGGCGACGTGCGCCGGCTGCTGCTGGTGAACGCCACCAGCCGCGGCGACACGCTCGACGACGTCGTGCGCGCCTACGGCCAGGGCGCGCAGCAGGGGCTGGCGGGCGCGCTGCTGACCAAGGTGGACGAAGCGGTGAGCCTGGCCCCGGCGGTCGACGCCCTGATCCGCCACCGCCTTGAACTGCATTACGTCGCCAACGGCCAGCGCGTGCCGGAGGACCTGCACCTGCCGAACCGCGCCTACCTGCTGCACCGCGCCCTGAAGGGCCTGCCGGAGAACTCGCCGCACCACCTGATCGGCGACGAGGCCGGCCTGCTGCTGGCGGCCGGCGCCGCCCGCGCCGAGCCTGCCCTGGGGGCGCTGCGTGGCTAGCCTGCTGGAAGACCAGGCGGCCGGCCTGAGGAAACTCTTCGCCGGCGCGCGCGGGCCGGCGCGCATCGCCTTTGCCGGGGCGCCGGAGGATGCGGCGCTGGCGGCGGCGCTGGCGCGCGGACTCGCCGCGGCGGGCAAGGACGTCCTCGTCATCGACGAGCAGGCCGGTGCCGAAGGCGTCGCCGCCCGCTTCGGCCTGCGCTCGCGCTACGACCTGCTGCAGGCGGTCAACCGCGACGTGCCGGCCGCCCAGGTGCTGCTGCGGCCTGAGCCGTCGATCCGCCTGCTGCCGGCGGCGCGCGCGGCGCGGCAGCAGGCCCGCCTCGGCGCCATGGAGCGGCAGGCGCTGGCCGAGTGGCTGCGCCGCCTGCAGAAGGGCGCCGACTTCGTGCTGCTGGCTGCTGCCGAGCGGGCCGGTGCGGCCTTCTCGCCGCTCATGCCGCAGCCGGAGCGCATCGTCGTGGCGATTTCTCCCGGCACGGCCGCCCTCACCGAGGCGTATGCGCGCATCAAGCGCCTGGCGCTGCAGAGCGACCGGCGCCGCTTCGACGTCGCCCTCCTCGGCGCGGCGGGCGCGGCGGACAATCGCGTCGCCTTCGCCAACCTGCGCGAGGTGGCGCGCCGCCATCTCGGCGCCGAACTCGTGCCGATCGACGGCGCGGCGGGCGGCGATGCCGCGGCCGTCGGACGGACGCTGGCGGAATCGTTGCTGGACGCTTCCCGCGGGATGGCGACAAGCGGCCGCGCCGCCGCGGGGCGCAGCGTGGCGATGGCGCATCCGGTGGTATAGTGCAAACCCAAATCGGCTCGCATGACAGGCTACTGGGAACAAGGCGGATGTATACCGCAACCGGCAAACTCGACAGGGACCAGATCATCATGCAGTACGCGCCGCTGGTGAAGCGGATCGCGTACCATTTGATGGCCAAGCTGCCCGCCAGCGTGCAGGCCGAGGACATCATCCAGAACGGCATGATCGGCCTGATCGACGCCGTCGGCCGCTTCGAGGAGGGCCTCGGCGCGCAGTTCGAGACCTATGCCGTGCAGCGCATCCGCGGCGCCATGCTCGACGGCCTGCGCGAGAACGACTGGCTGCCGAGGAGCCTCAGGCGCGACATGCGCCGCATCGAGGGCGCCGTCTCCCAGCTCGAACAGCGCTACGGCCGCCAGCCCACCGAGGGCGAGCTGGCCAAGGCGCTCGACATGGCGCTGGGCGAGTACCAGAAGATGCTGCAGGATGCGCGCGGCTACCAGCTGCTGCATCTCGAGGACTTCGGCGACGGCGACGACGACGATTACCTCGACCGCCACCTGCCGGCCGCCGATGCCGACCCGCTGACCGCGCTGCTCGACAAGAACATGCGCGACGTGCTGATCCGTGCCATCGAGGACCTGCCCGAGCGCGAGAAGACGGTGATGGGCCTGTATTACGAGGAGGAGCTCAACCTGCGCGAAATCGGCGAGATCCTCGGCGTGTCCGAGTCGCGCGTCTGCCAGCTGCACAGCCAGGCCATCGCCCGCCTGCGCGCCAAGCTGGTGAAAAAGAAATGACGACCTTCCCCCCAACCCCCTTCCGGCGGAAGGGGGTGACGGCGGTTCAGCCGCTGCGCGGCTTCCTGGCATTCGGCTTCGGCTCGCCCTGGATCCGTCCAGCGGAGGGCTGACCGCATGGACACCATCAGCATCATCGGCCTGCTGCTCGGCCTGGCCGCCATCCTCGGCGGGCAGTGGCTGGAAGGCGGCCACCTGTCCTCCCTGCTGCAGCCGACCGCCTTCGTCATCGTCATGGGCGGCACCTTCGGCGCCGTCATGCTGCAGAGCCCCTTCGCCACCTTCGTGCAGGGCATGGGCATGGCGAAATGGGTGTTCACGCCGCCGACCCTGGCCCAGCGCGAGCTGATCGAGCGCATCGTCGACTGGAGCCATACCGCCCGCCGCGAGGGGCTGCTGTCCCTCGAGGGCTATCTGGCCGAACTCGCCGACCCCTTCCTGCGCAAGGGCCTGCAGCTGCTGGTGGACGGCGCCGAGCCGGAGCGGGTGCGCGAGGTGCTCGAAGTCGAGATCGTCACCCGCGAGGACCAGCTGAAGTTGGCGGCCAAGGTGTGGGAATCGGCTGGCGGCTACGCGCCGACCATCGGTATCCTCGGCGCCGTGATGGGCCTCATCCACGTCATGGAGAACCTCTCCGACCCCTCCAAGCTCGGCGCCGGCATCGCCGTGGCCTTTGTCGCCACCATCTACGGCGTCGGCTTCGCCAATCTGGTCTTCCTGCCCGTCGCCAAGAAATTGCTGGCCCACGTCTCGCGCCTCACCCTGATGCGCGAGATGTACGTCGACGGCCTGGTCGGCATCGCCAACGGTGAGAATCCGCGCATCATCGAGAGCCGTCTGCAGGGCTATCTGGTTTAAAAGTCAGTCCCGGCAGTACGGCGTCCCGTCAAGTTTCGCTATCCGCGGCCGTTATTCCTGTCTGGTTCGCCAGACTGGACAGATCATGCGCCGCCGCGCCCACGCCGAAGAGCACGAAAACCACGAGCGCTGGCTCGTCTCCTATGCCGACTTCATCACCCTGCTGTTCGCCTTCTTCGTGGTGATGTATTCCCTCTCTTCGGTGAACGAGGGCAAGTATCGCGTGCTGTCGGACTCGCTGGTGGCGGCCTTCCGCAACGTGCAGATCAATACCAGCGGCCCGCAGGTCGCCGCCGGCGCGGTCGCCGCGCCGGTGCTGCCGCAGGCCGGCCTGAAGCCGCTCGTGCCTCCCCGCAACGCCAGGGAAGAGGAGCGCAAGCGCCAGGCGCGCGAGAAGATGCGCGAGATGGCCAGGCAGATCATGGACGTGCTGGCGCCGCTGGTGCGGGAAGGCAAGGTCAGCGTCACCGAGGGCCTGAAGGGCATCACCGTGGAGATCAACGCCAGCGTGTTGTTTCCCGTCGGCGAGGCGCGCCTGCAGCCGGCGGCGGTGAAGGCGCTGCGCGCCGTGGCCGAGGTGGCCGCCACGGCGGATTTCCCGATCATCGTCGAGGGCCATACCGATCCGACGCCGATCGCCACGCCGCAATTCCCCTCCAACTGGGAGCTCTCCGGCGCGCGCGCCTCCAGCGTGGTGCGCCTGTTCGCCGACGCCGGCGTCGCGCCGCAGCGCCTGACCGCCACCGGCTACGGCGAGCAGCGCCCGCTGGCCTCCAACGACTCGCCGGAAGGCCGCGCGCGCAACCGCCGCGTCACCATCCTGATCGAGGCGCAGAATCCGGACGACCTGAAGGAACTGCCGGTGAAGGAGTAGGTCGGGCTTCAGCCCGACAGAATCCCCGCGTGGCCGCTGCCGGCCTGAAGGCCGATCTACACGGAACCGAGGCTGCGGCCGCTGCCGAGCGGGCGGGCCTGGCCGTCGGGGCCGTAGAGCGCCGCCTGGTTGGCGGCGGCCATCAGGGTGGACAGCGCCTGCTGGTTGTGGGCGAGGCGCTCGGCGATCAGCTTGCCGTTGGTCTGGTTGAGGGCGCTGGCCCTGGCCGCCAGCGCGAGGAGTTCCTGCCATGCGCGTCGGACGCCGGCCTGATCCGGCTGGCGCGCCAGCCAGCCGTCCACGCCCTGCCGGTCGGCGGCGAAGCCGAGGGCGGCGAGCGCCTTGCCGCGCGCATCGCCCAGCTGCGCCAGGCGGCCGAAGAGCCGGTTCTTGTCCTCGGCAAGGGGCAGCAGCCGTTCGACGTCGCCCGACACCAGCGACTGCTGTTCCTGCTCAAGCAAAGCGAGGAAGTTGCGCAGCTGCGCAACTTCCTCGGCGATGAGGTTCTGCAATGGGGGGGAGGCGAGGTTGCCGCTGCGGCTCACGCCCGGCGCGCTTGCGAGGCGATCATCTGGCGCACGCTCTCGATCAGGCCGTCGGCCACCTTGCTGGCGTCGACCTTGAAGCGTCCTTCGGCCATGGCCTGCTTGATCTCGGCGACGCGGTCCGCGTCGGCGACCGGCACGTTGGCCAGCGCGGCCTCGATTTCCTGCATGCGTCCGGCGAGCGAGGACAGCTCGACCTTTTCGCCCGCGGCTGCGGTGGCGGAGGGCGCGCTCTTGCCGGGGCGCTGGCGCGCCTCGCCGCTGGGCAGCCCGCCGACGGAACCTACTAAGTTGTCGATTTTCACGGTCTTGTTCCTTATAAGAGATGACCTCAGGTGTTCCTAACGGCCCAACGCGGGAAAACTTTAGGGCGAATTTGCAACGGCATGATTCTACGCCGGAAAACCGTCCTGGGGAATCAATATCTGACCTCCACTGTGCCGTCGCTGCGGGCGATGCCGGAGACGGTTTGGCCGGAGGCGGTGCGCACCCTGACGACCTGGCCTGCGGCGGCATTGTTGAGGGCGGTGCCTTCGGTGGCGACCTGGAACCCCTTGCCGGCCGAGACGACGCGCACGCCCTGTCCCTGCTGGACGGCGAGCGGGGCGCGCAGCAGGTCGCTTCTCAGCACCTGGCCGGACTGGATGCTGACGTTCAGCGTCTTGCCGACGGCCTGGGCTTCCTCGCTGACGATGCCGGCCGGCAGTTCCGCCAGGTCGCCCCGGCGGCGTACGAGATCGCCCGCGGCGACGGCCTGGCCGCGCGCCAGCGGCCTCGCCGTGACGAAATAGTCGCCGATGACCTTGACCTGCGCCGGCACGTAGATCGTCCAGCCGCCCGCCGTCTGGCAGCGCACGCCGACGCTGATGCGCCCCCAGGGCCGGCCGCCGGCCGGCAGGAAGGTCTCCAGCGCCGGGCAGGGCGCGAGGTTGTTGTTCGGATCGACCGCGCCGACCGTGAAGCTCGCCTCGCCGGGCAGGCCGCGCGTCTGCACGCGCAGGAAATCCTCGATGACCCGCTTGACCTCGGCCGGCTCCTGGCGGGCATGGACGGCCGCGGCGATGCCGAGGCAGAGCAGGAGGAACGCGAATCGCTGCAATAGGTACGGCATGTGCGCCCGGAGAAAAGAATGTGAGGGATTCAAGCACGGGCAACGCCGTCACGCAAGGAAACGTTGACTGCCCGGCAATTATTGCCGCCGGCCGTGCCGCGCTTGCCGGTCGGTGCGAGGAATGCCCGTCCTTTCCGGCGCTTTTCGGCAAATCGTTGCCGCGCATGCAGGCATAGGATGCCTGGCACGGATGATGCAATGAACCAGGCAGACAGGATGCCACCGAGGCGCACATGATCGACCGGATCGACGACACATTGGGATTCCACCAGCGCGCGCTGGCGCTGCGGGCCCACCGCCAGGAAGTGCTGGCCGCCAACATCGCCAATGCCGACACGCCGCATTACAAGGCGCGCGACTTCGACTTCAAGGCCAGCCTGCGGAACGCCCTGGATAGCACGGGCGGCGCGGGCGGCCCTCTGGCGCTCGCCCGGACGGCGCCGGGCCACCTGGGCGCCGCTGACGGCGCGCCGGCCGGCGTTCGCCTCATGTACCGCACGGAAACGCAGTCCAGCGTCGACGGCAACACGGTGGACATGAACGTCGAGCGCGCCGCCTTCGCCGAGAACGCCATCCGCTACGAGGCCAGCCTAACCTTCATCAACGGCATGCTGCGCACGCTGCAGACGGCGCTGCAGGGCCAATAAGGAGACAAACGTGAGTGATGTCCGCCGGGCCGTCCCAAGGACAGCACAGCCAACAACCCGAAGCCGCGCAGCGGCGAACGATCGTCACCCCCTTTCGCGGAAAGGGGGAGGGGGAAAAGTCCTATGAGCATGCTCAATGTATTCAACATCGCCGGCTCGGCCCTCTCGGCCCAGTCGCTCCGGCTGAACACCGTGGCCAGCAACCTGGCCAACGCCGACTCGGTCGCCGGCCCCGACGGCCAGCCCTACCGCGCCAAACAGGTTGTGTTCGCGGCGCAGCCCGTCGCCGGCGGCGGCCTCGGCGTGAAGGTGACCGGCGTGGTCGAGGACCTGTCGCCGGCGCGCATCGTCTACGACCCGAAGAACCCGGCCGCCAACGAACAGGGCTTCGTCACCATGCCCAATGTGAACGTGGTCGAGGAGATGGTGAACATGATTTCCGCCTCGCGTTCCTACCAGGGCAACGTCGAGGTCATGAACACCGCCAAGACGCTCATGCAGAAGACCCTGGCGCTCGGCCAATAACCGGAGAACCCGATCATGACTGCCACCGCCGCCATCGGCACCAGCAATCCGTCGCAGGCGATTCTCGCCAGCCTCAATGTCGCGCGCGAAAAAGCCGACGCCAAGGACATCAGCCCGCAGGACCGCTTCCTTAAGCTGCTCGTGACGCAGTTGAAGAACCAGGATCCGCTGAATCCGATGGACAACGCCCAGATGACCTCGCAGATGGCGCAAATCAGCACCGTCGAAGGCATCGACAAGCTGAACGCCACGCTGAAGATGATCCTCGAGGGCAGCAACGAGAACCAGGCCATGCAGGCCGCCGCGCTGGTCGGCCACGGCGTGCTGGTGCCGGGTTCGGGCCTGGCGCTCTCCGGCGGCATGGCCGTCGGCGGCATCGAACTCGACGAACCGGCCGACCGCGTTACGGTGACCATCAAGGACGCCAGCGGCATCGCCGTGAGGACGCTCGAGCTGGGCGGCCTGGAAGCCGGCAGCCGTGCCATCGCCTGGGACGGCAAGACCGACGGCGGCGCGCAGGCGGCCGACGGCGCCTACTCGATTTCGGTGAGCGCACAGCGCGGCGAGGCCAAGGTCGGCGCCAGGACGCTGGAGATGGGCATGGTCTCGAGCATCGCGCGCACCAACGACAGCATCAGCCTGAACGTCGGCGCGCTCGGCGTCTTCAGGATGTCGGACATCAGGCAGATTCTCTAACCCAGCACCCACAGGCAGGAGGACAAGATGAGCTTTCAACAGGGCTTGAGCGGACTGAACGCGGCGGCGAAGAACCTCGACGCGGTCAGCAACAACGTTTCCAATGCCGGCACGGTCGGCTACAAGGGCGCCTCGGCCCAGTTCGCCGACGTCTTCGCCGCCTCCCTCGCCGGCGGCGGTTCCGGCCAGATCGGCATCGGCGTCAATCTATCGCAGGTGAAGCAGTCGTTCACCCAGGGCAACATCACCGTCACCAACAATCCGCTTGACATCGCCATCAACGGTGGCGGTTTCTTCCGCATGAGCGACAACGGTGCCATCTCCTTCACCCGCAACGGCCAGTTCCTGGTGGACAAGGACGGCTATGTGGTGAATTCCTCCGGCGCCCGCCTGACCGGTTATGCCGCCAACGCCGCCGGCGTCATCGTGCCATCGAGCCCGACCGATCTCATGATCAGCAGTGCCGATCTGGTGCCGAATGCGACGACGGCCGGCAACGTCGGCCTCAACCTCGATTCGCGCGATTCGGTGCCTGCCGCCTTTGTCCACACGGACCCGACTACCTATAACAGTTCTACTGCGATGACGGTGTATGACAGTCTGGGTAACTCGCACGTGATGACTTTGTATTTCCGCAAAACTGCCCCGAATGCCTGGGATATGCATGTCGGACTGGACGGCGCGGCCCCGGCCAGCACGACGGCGCTCGCCTTCGATAGCAGCGGCGCCTTGACCACCGCAATGCCGGTGACGGTGCTCTCCGGGGTGGATCCTGCCACAGGGGCTGCTAACCTGACCGTGTCGCTGGATATGACCAGTGCGACCCAGTTCGGCTCGACCTTCGGCGTGACCAGTCTGACCCAGGACGGCTATACCTCGGGACGCTTGGCCGGCCTGAGCGTCTCCTCGGAGGGCATCATCCAGGGCCGCTATTCGAACGGCCAGTCGCGCGACCTCGGCCAGGTCGTGCTAGCCAATTTTGCCAACCCCAACGGCCTGCAGCCGCTCGGCGGCAACCAGTGGAGCGAGACGGCCGCCTCCGGCCAGCCGCTGGTCGGCGCGCCCAACAGCGGCAGCCTCGGCGCCCTGCAGTCGGCCGCCATCGAAGAGTCGAACATCGACCTCACCGCCGAGCTGGTGAACATGATCACCGCGCAGCGCAACTACCAGGCCAATGCCCAGTCGATCAAGGCCCAGGACGCCATCATGCAGACCCTGGTCAACCTGCGCTGAGGCGGCAGGCAACAGGCGCGCGGAGGGATAGATGGACAAGCTGATCTACACGGCGATGAGCGGGGCCAAGCACCTGTTCGGACGACAGGCGGCCATCGCGCACAACCTCGCCAACGCCGTGTCCACGGGGTATCGCGCCGAGGAGCACCGCCTGCGCGCCGTGCCGGTGGTGGGCGACGCCCTGCCGACGCGCGCCTTTGCCGTGGATGCCAGCGTGGCCAACGATTTCACGTCCGGTCCGCTCAAGCAGACCGGGCGTTCGCTGGATGCCGCCGTGCAGGGCCAGGGCTGGTTCGCGCTGGCTCTGCCCGACGGCACGGAAGCCTACACGCGCAACGGCAGCTTCGAAGTCAATGTAAACGGGGTGTTGCAGACCAAGAACGGCATCCCGGTGCAGGGCGACGGCGGGCCGATCTCGATCCCGCCCGACAACGAGGTCACCATCGGCGCCGATGGCCTGATCTCGCTCAAGCCCAGCAGCGGCGCGCAGAACATCGTCACCCAGGTCGGCCAGCTGAAGCTGGTGAATCCGCCGGAAGCCGAGCTGGTGCGCGGCGCAGACGGCCTGTTCCGCCTGCGCGACGGCGCCCCGGCGCCGGCCGATCCGAACGTGCAGGTCGCCGCCGGCTACCTGGAAGGCAGCAACGTGAACGTCGTCGACCAGCTGGTCGCCATGATTTCGCTGCAGCGCCAGTACGAAACGCAGATGAAGCTCCTGTCCACCGCCGAGCAGAACGACCGCGCCGCGGCGCAGCTGCTGACTTCCCGATAACAAGGAATAGCCATGATTCGCTCCCTCTGGATCGCCAAGACCGGCCTGGATGCCCAGCAGACCCAGCTCGACGTCACCTCGAACAACCTCGCCAACGTCAGCACCAACGGCTTCAAGCGAGCGCGCGCGGTGTTCGAGGACCTGCTCTACCAGACGCTGCGCCAGCCCGGCGCCTCGAGCTCGGCGCAGACGCAGATTCCCTCCGGCCTGCAGATCGGCACCGGCGTGCGCCCGGTCGCCACCGAGCGCATCTTCACCCAGGGCAACCTGACGCAGACCGGCAACAGCCTGGACATCGCCATCCAGGGCGAGGGCTTCTTCCAGATCCAGATGCCGGACGGCACGCTCGCCTATACGCGCGACGGCGCCTTCCAGAAGGACAGCCAGGGCCAGATCGTCACCGCCAACGG
Organism: Sulfuritalea sp.; assembly: GCA_011526165.1. Lineage (GTDB taxonomy): Bacteria > Pseudomonadota > Gammaproteobacteria > Burkholderiales > Rhodocyclaceae > Desulfobacillus. The sequence goes on along the minus strand of WYAY01000229.1, from coordinate 19,753 downwards.
CTATCCGCTTTCGCCGGCGATCACCATTCCGTCCAACGCGCAGTCGATCAGCATCGGCACCGACGGCGTCGTCACGGTGCTGCAGTCCGGCTCCTCCACGCCGGTGCAGGTCGGCCAGGTCCAGCTGGCCAGTTTCGTGAACAGCGGCGGCCTGCAGAGCATGGGCCAGAACCTCTTCCTGGAGACGGCGTCCAGCGGCACCGCGACGCCGAACACGCCGGGCACCAACGGCGTCGGCCTGCTCAACCAGGGCTATGTCGAGACCTCCAACGTCAATGCGGTCGAGGAACTGGTCAACCTGATTACCACGCAGCGCGCCTACGAACTGAATTCCCGCGCCATCCAGACCTCGGACCAGATGCTGGCCCGCCTGACGCAGCTGTAAGGGAAAAACCATGCGCATATCAATAGTCAGTCTCCTCGGCACGGCGCTGCTGGCCGGCTGCGTCACCAGCACGCCGCCGACGGCGGTGCACCAGCCGATGACGGCGCGCCCGGCGGCGAGAAACGAGATTCCCCCGGCAAACGGCGCCATCTACCAGGCCGCCTACGTCCGGCCGCTGTTCGAGGATCGCCGTGCGCGCCAGGTCGGCGACACCCTCGTCATCAACATCGTCGAGAAGACCGCGGCGGCGAAGAAATCCAACACCGGCGCCGAGCGCTCGCAGGACATGGAAGTGAGCGTGCCGACGCTGTTCAAGGTGCCCGGCAAGTCCTTCCAGGGACTGAACGCCGAGGCCAGCCACGACAACAAGTTCTCCGGCAAGGGCGAGTCGGCCGCCAACAACACCTTCACCGGCACCATCACCTGCACGGTGATCGAGGTGCTGCCCAACGGCAACCTGCTGGTTTCCGGCGAGAAGCTGGTGGCGATCAACCAGGGCGAGGAGTTCATCCGCTTCTCCGGCATCGTCAATCCGGCCAACGTTTCCGCCGCCAACACCGTCACCTCGACGCAGGTGGCCGACGCCCGCATCGAGTACAAGGCCAACGGCTTCATCGATTCGGCCCAGGTCATGGGCTGGCTGTCGCGCTTCTTCCTGACCTTCATGCCGTTTTAGCGAGGACCGCCATGCGCGCCGCAAAACTGCTTGCCTGCATCCTTCTCGTCCATGCCCTGGCCTACGCCGGCCTGGCTCGCGCCGAGCGCATCAAGGACCTCGCCTCGGTGCAGGGCGTGCGGCAGAACCAGCTGATCGGCTACGGCCTGGTGGTCGGCCTCGACGGCAGCGGCGACCAGACCACGCAGACGCCGTTTACCGTGCAGAGCATCGTCAACATGCTGTCCAACCTCGGCGTCACGCTGCCGCCGGGCACCTCGCTGCAGCTGAAGAACGTCGCCGCGGTGATGGTCACGGCGAGCCTGCCGCCCTTCGCGCGGCCGGGCCAGCAGATCGACGTCACGGTCTCCTCGATGGGCAATGCCAAGAGCCTGCGCGGCGGCACGCTGCTGATGGCGCCGCTCAAGGGCGCCGACGGCAACGTGTATGCCGTGGCCCAGGGCAATGTGCTGGTGGGCGGGGCCGGCGCCGCCGCCGGCGGCTCCAAGGTGCAGATCAACCATCTCTCCGTCGGCCGCATCAGCGGCGGCGCCACCGTCGAGCGCGCCGTGCCGACGCCGCTGGGCGAGGGGGAGTTCGTCTTCCTCGAACTGAACGCCACCGACTTCGGCACCGCCCAGCGCGTGGTCGATGCGATCAACCGCGCCCACGGCGATGTCGCCCGCGCCGAGGACGGCCGCCGCATCCGCGTGCGCGCGCCGCAGGACCCGGACAGCCGCGTCGCCTTCCTCGGCCGCGTCGAGAACCTCGACCTGCAGCCGGTGCAGATGGCGGCGAAGGTCATCGTCAACGGCCGCACCGGCTCGGTGGTGATGAACCAGTCGGTGGCCATCGACACCTGCGCCGTGGCGCACGGCGGGCTGTCGGTGACGGTGTCCTCCGAGCCGCAGGTCAGCCAGCCGGCGCCGCTCTCGGGCGGGCAGACGGTGGTCACCGAGCGGGCCGACATCCAGGTATCGCAGCAGGGCGGCAGCCTGCTCACGCTGCGCGCCGGCGCCTCGCTGGCCGAAGTCGTCAAGGCGCTCAACGCCATCGGCGCCACCCCGCTCGATCTCATCGCCATCCTGCAGGCCATGAAGGCGGCCGGCGCCTTGCGCGCCGAGCTGGAGATCATCTGATGGCAGCGCTTGGCGCCGTCAACCAGCTCGCCATCGACGTCAACGGCCTGGCGCAGACCCGGCTGCTGGCCAAGGAAGACCCGCGCGCGGCCATGAAACAGGCCGCGCAGCAGTTCGAGGCGGTGTTCCTGCAGATGGTGCTGAAAGCCATGCGCGACGCTTCGCCCGGCGAGGGCATGTTCGACAACGAGCAGACGCGGCTCTATCAGTCCCTGCTCGACCAGCAGCTGGCGCAGACTCTTTCCGCCCGCGGCAGCACGGGCCTGGCGGCGCTGATCGAGCAGCAGCTCTCGCGCGGTCTGGACAACCCCTTTTCCGCCGCGACCGCAGGGGAGCGGGCCGGGATAAGGAGTGCGCCTGCCGAATCCACGCCGTCGGTCAATCCGCCTCTCGCGCCAGCCCCCGCACCGGTGCCCGCCGCGCTCGGCGGGGAGGCAGAGAACAGCGTGCCGACGCCGGCGCGCGAGTTCGTCAACCGCCTCTGGCCGCATGCCGCCGAGGCCAGCCGCATGACCGGCATTCCGGCCCATTTCATGATCGCCCAGGCGGCCCTGGAGACCGGCTGGGGCCGCGCGGAGCTGCGCGCCGCCGACGGCACGCCGACCTACAACCTGTTCGGCATCAAGGCCGGCCGCGGCTGGCGGGGCGCCGTGGCGGAGGCGACCACCACCGAGTACGTCAATGGCGCGGCGCAAAAGACGGTGGAGCGCTTCCGCGCCTACGCCTCCTACGGCGAGGCCTTCCGCGATTACGCACAGCTTCTGGCCTCGAATCCGCGCTATGCCGAAGTGCTCAACCAGCAGGACGCGGCCGGCTTTGCCCGCGGTCTGCAGCGGGCCGGCTATGCCACCGATCCGATGTATGCAGCCAAGCTGGAGCGCATCATCGGCGGGCAGACGCTGCGGGCCAGCCTGACCGGATGACGCAAGTTTTCCTGAAATCCGCCGTTAATGGCTGAAAGCGGGGTTTGAAATGGGTACCAGCATATTCAATATCGGTGTTTCCGGACTGGCGGCGGCGCAAGCCGGCCTGTTGACGACCGGCCACAACATCAGCAATGCCTCGACGCCCGGCTTCAACCGCCAGCAGATCGTCCAGAGCACCAACACGCCGCAATTCACCGGCGCCGGCTACTTCGGCCAGGGCACCAGCGTGACGACGGTGAAGCGCATCTACAGCCAGTTCCTCGCCAGCCAGACGCTGACGGCGCAGACGCGGCTGGCCGAACTGAACGCCTACGCCGACCAGATCCGCCAAATCGACGGTCTGCTGGCCGACGCCAGCGCCGGCCTGTCGTCAGCCCTCGACGACTTCTTCCGCGGCGTGCATGAAGTGGCCGCCAATCCGTCATCGATCCCGGCGCGCCAGTCGATGCTGTCGATGGCGCAGGCCTTGGTCGGTCGGTTTCAGGGCGCCGACGGTCGCCTCAACGAGATCCGCGACGGCGTCGACACCCAGCTCGCCAGCACCGTGGCCGACATCAATTCATACACCACCCAGATCGCCCAGCTGAACCAGCGCATCATCCTGGCGCAGGCGGCCGGTCCCGGCCAGCCGGCCAACGACCTGCTCGACCAGCGCGACCAGCTGGTCACCGACCTGAACCAGCTGGTCCGCGTGACCACCCTCACCGAGTCCGACGGCAGCCTCAGCGTCTTCGTCGGCAACGGCCAGGCCGTGGTGGTGGGCGCCCAGTCCTTCGGCCTGGCAACGATGCAGGCGGGCGACGACCCCACCCGCATGGCCGTCGGCATCGCGCTGGCGGGCGGCGGCACCGCTGCATTGCCGGAGGCCATGCTCACCGGCGGTGCGCTGGGCGGGCTGCTCGCCTTCCGCCGGGAAAGCCTGGATCCGGCACAGAACGCGCTGGGCCGCATCGCTATCGGCCTGGCCGAGACCTTCAACGCCCAGCACCGGCTGGGCCAGGATCTGACCGGTGCCCTGGGCGGCGACTTTTTCAACGCTCCGGTGCCGCAGGTCATTTATCCGGGCAGCCCGGCGAATCCGGCGCCGCTGGCTGCGCCCGGCACGGTCAGCGCGGCGGTCAGCAGTGCGTCGGACCTGACCACCAGCGATTACCGTTTGACCTACGACGGCGGCGGCAACTACACGCTGCTGCGGCTTTCGGACAATACGACGCTCGTCAATAACGCCGCTTTGCCGGCATCGGTCGACGGTCTGGCCATCTCGGTTGCCGGCGAGCCGGGCGTCGGCGCAAGCTTTCTCATCCAGCCGACCCGCAGCGCCGCCAGCGACATCGCCCTGGCGCTGACCGACGCGCGCAGCATCGCCGCCGCGGCGCCGATCCGCACGGCGGCCGGCAACGGCAATACCGGCAGCGGCAGCATCAGCGCCGGCAGCGTGAATGGCCCGCCGCCGGTGAATGCCAACCTGACGCAGACAGTGACGATCACCTTCGACAACCCGCCGACGACCTTCGACGTCGCCGGCACCGGCACCGGCAACCCGGCCAACGTCGCCTTCACCGCCGGCGGCGACATCACTTACAACGGCTGGACCATCCGCATCGGCGGCGCGCCGGCCGCCGGCGACGTGTTCACCATTTCCGCCAACGGCGCCGGCGTCTCCGACAACCGCAACGCGCTGCTGCTGGCCGGCCTGCAGACGGGCAAGACGCTGGCCGGCGGCACCGCCAGCTACCAGTCGGCCTACGCCCAGATCGTCAGCGACGTCGGCAACAAGACGCGCGAGGTCCAGGTGACCGCCACCGCGCAGGAAAGCGTCCTCAAGCAGGCGGAGGACGCCCGGCAGTCGCTTTCCGGCGTGAACCTCGACGAGGAGGCCGCCAACCTGCTGCGCTACCAGCAGGCCTACCAGGCCTCCGGCAAGATGATCGAGATCGCCAGCAAGCTGTTCGACACCCTGCTCGCCCTGGGCCGATAGGAGGCAACCATGCGCATATCCAGCGGAATGATCTTCAGCGCGGGCCTGGCATCGATCCAGAAGCAGACGGCTTCCCTGCTGCACACCCAGCAGCAGGCGGCGAGCGGCCAGCGCATCCTGACGCCGGCGGACGATCCGGTCGCCGCCGCCCGCGCGCTGGAGGTGGAGCAGGCGAAGAACACCAACGCGCTGTACCAGACCAACCAGAAGACCGCGGGCGAGAACCTCGGCCTCGTCGAGGGGCGGCTGGTCGCCGTCGGCGACCTGCTGCAGACGGCCCGCACCCTGGCCGTGCAGGGCGGCAATGGCGCGCTGTCGGACGCCGACCGGCGCAGCATCGCCATGGAACTGCGCCAGCGCTTCGACGAATTGATCGGACTGGCCAACGCCACGGACGGCAGCGGTCAGTTCCTCTTCTCGGGCTACATGGGCGACACCACGCCGTTTTCCGGTTCCGTCGCGGGCGGCGTCGGCTATGCCGGCGACGACGGCCAGCGCCTGCTGCAGGTGTCCGCCTCGCGCCAGATCGCGGTGAGCGATTCGGGCAACGACGTCTTCATGCGCATCCGCAACGGCAACGGCACCTTCGCGACCTCCGCCTCGTCGGCCAATACGGGCGGCGGCATCATCGATGCCGGCAGCGTCGTCGGCAGCTTCGTCGCCGACACCTACACCGTCAGCTTCGCCCCCTCGGGCAGCGGCCTCGATTACACCGTGACCGGCGCGACCAGCGGCGTCGTGGCGACCGGCGCCTATCAGAGCGGCCAGGCCATCGTCTTCAATGGCGCATCCGTCGTCATCACCGGCACGCCCGCCGCCAGCGACCAGTTCCAGGTCGCGCCCAGCGGCAGCCAGAGCATGTTCGCCACGCTGGCCAACCTGATCACGGCGCTGGAAGCGCCGGCGACCGGCAGCGGCGCCAACGCGCTGCTCGCCAACCGCATCGGCTCCGCCCTGACCAACCTGGACCAGGCCGAAGAGAACCTGCTGCGCGTGCGCGCCACGATCGGCGCCCGGCAGAACGAGATCGACTCGCTGGCGAATGCCGGCGAGGATCTCAACCTGAATTACGAGCAGACCCTGTCGCGTCTGCGCGACCTGGATTACGCCGCGGCGCTCACCCGCCTGACGCAGCAGCAGATGACGCTCGAAGCGGCGCAGAAGACCTTCGTCAACGTCAGCGGCCTGTCGCTGTTCAATTATGTCTGAGGCGACCGCCGTGCTGCGCGGACTGACTTTTGCCGCGCTCGCCCTCTGCCTCGGTGGCTGTTACCACGCCGCGCAGAACCTCAGCGACTCCCTCGACGCCGGCGCCATCGCGCGCTCGACCGACGGCAGCGGCGCGGTCAAGTATTCCGTGCCCGCCACATCCCTCGTGTCCAACGCCAGCGTGAAGCTGACGCCGAACCTCAGCCTGTCCCTGGAGAACATGCTGATCGGCGCGGCGATTTACTATTTCGTCGACCCCCTCGCGCCCAACTGGGAGGGCGAGATGACACGGCTGTCGGAGGACACCTTCAGCATCGCCATGCGCTCGAAGCGATTCCGCAGCACCGGCGGCGACGGCGAGGCCGGCCGCGTCTTCCGGCGCAACGCCGAGCAGATCGTGCGGGAAGGCGGCTTCGGCGGCTACAGCATCCAGGCCTATTCTGAAGGCATTGAATCGGAGCTGATCGGCGCCTACCGCTACGCCGAAGGCACCATCCGCATCAGCCGCCGCTAGGCTTCCCCGCCGCGGCGCGCATCACCGCGCTCACCGCGCCGTATCCCTGCTCGAACAGGTTCTCAAGCGTCGGCGCGAAGTACGGCATCGACAGCGCCAGCAGCACGAAACCGGCCATCAGGGTGACCGGGAAGCCGACGGCGAAAAGGTTCAGCGTCGGCGCCACCTTGGTCAGCACGCCCAGCGCGATGTTGGCGACCAGCAGCGCACTGATGACGGGCAGCGCCAGCAGCACGCCGATCGAGAAGAGGGTGGCGGCCCAGCGCAGCAGGGTTTCCCAGCCGGCCACGGAGAAGAAGGAGGTGCCGACCGGCAGCACGGTGAAGCTCTCCGTGATCAGCGCCAGCATCATCAGGTGCCCGTTCGCGGCCAGGTAGAACAGCAGCGCCAGCAGGCCGACCAGTTCCGCCACGATCGGCGACTGGCCGGAATTCTGCGGATCGTAGAAGACGGCGAAGCCGAGGCCCATCTGCAGGCCGATCAGTTCGCCGGCAAGGTCCACCCCGGCGAAGACGATGCGCATGGTGAAGCCGAGCGCGATGCCGATCAGGCCCTGCTGCAGGAGAACCGCCAGCCCGGCCCAGGAGGCCGGCGCGATCGGCGGCTGCGGCGGCAGCGCCGGCGCCACGGCGAGCGTGACGGCCAGCCCGAGAACCAGCTTGACGCGCGTCGTCAGCGAGGCGTTGTTGAACACCGGCGCCGTGGCGACGAGGCCCAGCACCCGGGCCAGCGGAAAGAAGAATGCCGCGATCCAGGCGTTGAGCTGGGCGTCGGTGACGCTGAGCATCTCAGTCCTTCGCCGGGCCGCCCCAGGAAGGGCTGAAGACAACTTGGCGGAAGCCGCAAGGCGGCTGAACACTCGTCACCCCTTTCCACGAAGGGGCTGGGGGATCGGTCGTCACAATGTCAGCCGATGATGGCGGGAATGCTTTCGAACAGCCGCCGCATGTAATCGGTGAGCAGCGTCAGCATCCACGGGCCGGCGATCACCAGCGTCAGGAACATGGCTACCAGCTTCGGCACGAAGGTGAGCGTCATCTCGTTGATCTGGGTGGCGGCCTGGAAGATGCTCACCACCAGGCCGGTGACGAGGGCGGCGAGGAACATCGGCGTGGCCACCAGCAGGGTGACCTCGACGGCGACGCGGCCGAGTTCGACGACGGTAGAGGGAGTCATGGCGGGGTTTCCTGTTCAGCCGAAGCTCTGTACCAGCGAGCCGATCACCAGGTTCCAGCCGTCCACCAGCACGAACAGCATGACCTTGAACGGCAGCGAGACGATCACCGGCGACATCATCATCATGCCCATCGACATCAGCACGCTGGCCACCACCATGTCGATGATGAGGAATGGGATGAAGACGATGAAGCCGATCTGGAAGGCGGTCTTCAGCTCCGAGGTGACGAAGGCCGGGATGAGGATGCGCATCGGCAGGTCGTCCGGCTTGTCGACCTTCGGCGCGTTGCCGATGCGCGCGAACAGGGCGAGGTCGGCGCTGCGCGTCTGCTTGAGCATGAATGCCTTCAGCGGCACTGCGCCGCGCTCGAGGGCCTCGTTGAAGTCTATCCGGTTCTCGGACATCGGCAGGTAGGCGTCGGTATAGACCTTGTCCGCCACCGGCGCCATGATGAAAAAGGAGAGGAACAGCGCCAGCCCCACCAGCACCTGGTTGGGCGGCGAGGTCTGCGTGCCCAGCGCATGGCGCAGCAGCGACAGCACGATGATGATGCGCGTAAACGAGGTCATCATCAGCACCATCGCCGGCAGGAAGCTGAGCGCGGTGATGAACAGCAGCGTCTGGATCGACAGCGTGTAGGTCTGGCCGCCGCCCGCCGCCGGGGTGCTGGTCAGCGCCGGCAGGCCCTGCGCCTGGGCGGCCAGCGGGGCAAGCAGCAGGACGAGGGCGAGCAGGCGCCTAGCGGACATGCCTGCGCTCCATCACCTGCTTCATCCAGGCGCCGAAGTCCTTGCCTGCCGGCGCGGCCGCCTCCGCGGCGAGCGTGCCCTTCGGCATCTGGTGCAGCGCGCTGACCTGGCCGGGGGCGACGCCGACCACCAGCCAGGTGTCCTGTACCTCGACCAGCACGACCCGCTCGCGCGGTCCGACGGCGGCGCCGGCGACGACGCGCAATGCGCCAGCCGCTCCGCCGCGGGGAACGGCCAGGCGCTTGATCAGCCAGAGGCTGCCGACCAGGGCGGCGATGACGACGGCCAGCCCGAGGAACACCTGGAGCAGGCCGGCTCCGCTATCCGGCAGGGCGGCGGGAGCCGCCTGCGCCAGGGCGAGGCCCGGCAGGGCGGCAAGAAGGGCGGCAAGCGATTTGCGCATGGCGGCAGATTACTGCCGCCGGCGGCGGTACGAGGCGGGGATTAGGCGGCAAAAATGGCCGCTATTCGGGAAACAAACCTGCGGAAAAGTCAGTCTGCGCAGGACGGCGCGGGACTAGCGGTTCAGCTTCCGCATGCGCTCGCTTGGCGTGATGATGTCGGTGAGACGGATGCCGAACTTGTCGTTCACCACCACCACCTCGCCCTGGGCGATGAGGGTGCCGTTGACGAGCACGTCCATCGGCTCGCCGGCCAGGGCGTCGAGTTCGACCACCGAGCCGTGCGCCAGCTGCAGCAGGTTGCGGATGGAGATCTTGGTGCGGCCGAGCTGGACGGTAAGCTGCACCGGGATGTCGAGGATCATGTCGAAATCCTGCATCGCGGCGGCCTTGGCGCCCTCGCCGAGCGGCTGGAAGATGTCGGCCGGCTGCACCTTGGCCTCGGCGGTGGCCTGCTCGCCCATGGCGGCGGCCCAGTCGTCGGCGCTGACCTGGTCTGAGGTATCGGTATCGGGCATGGCGTTCTCCTAGTGTTTCTCTGTCCTGTCGGGCGCGATGAAGCGCTCGACCCTGAGGGCGTACTGGCCGTGCTGCAGGCCGTAACGGCATTCCATCACCGGCACATGGTCCACTTCGGCGACGATGGTTTCGCCGATGTCGAGGGGGATGACGTCGCCGACCTTCATGCCGACGATCTGTCCCAGCGCGATCTGCGTGGTGGCGAGGTTGGCCACCAGTTCCACGTCGGCGGACTGCAGCTGGCGGGTCAGGGTGCCGATCCAGCGCTGGTCGGAGACGAGGTGGTCGCTCTGCATCGCGCTGTAGAGCACGTCGCGGATCGGCTCGACCATCGAGTACGGCAGGCAGAGGTGCATTTCCGCCGTCGAGCCGGAGAATTCGAGCGAGATGGTGTAGGCGACGACGATCTCGCTCGGCGTGGCGATGTTGGCGAACTGCGAGTTCATCTCGGAGCGGATGTACTCGAGCTGGAGCCCGAAGACCGGCTTCCAGGCCTTCTCGTACTCGGTGAAGATCACCTTGAGCAGGCCCTGGATGATGCGCTGCTCGGTGGGCGTGAAGTCGCGCCCCTCGACGCGGGTGTGGAAACGTCCGTCGCCGCCGAACATGTTGTCCACCACGAGGAACACCAGGTTCGGGTCGAGCACGATCATGCCGGTGCCGCGCAACGGCTTGAAATGTACCAGGTTGAGGTTGGTCGGCACCACCAGGTTGCGGACGAACTCGCTGTATTTCTGCACGCGGATCGGCCCGAGCGAGATCTCCGTGGTGCGATGCATGTAGTTGAACAGGCCGATGCGCAGGTAGCGGGCGAAGCGCTCGTTGATGAGTTCCAGCGTCGGCATGCGGCCGCGCACGATGCGCTCCTGGCGGCCGATGTCATAGGGGCGGATGCCTCCGCCTTCCTCCGCCTGCTCGGGCTCGTCGGCCTCGCCCGTGACGCCCTTGAGCAGGGCGTCGACCTCATCCTGGGAGAGAAAATCCTGTGCCATCTTTATCTAGAGCCTGTTGGCTTTCATTTAATCGATTAAATGAATGCCAACAGGCCCTGACCGCGCCAGCGGCTCACGAGGCTCCCCTCTCCCGCCTTGGGCGGGAGAGGGGTTGGGGGAGAGGGCGCAACGGCGGTCAAGTTTCATTTGGCGGTCCGTTTCGTCACTGGATGATGAAAGAGGTGAAGAACACGCTCTGCACCGGATCGTCGGCCGCGGCACGGGCGAGTTCGGTGGCCGGCTGCGCTGCAACCGGCGGCGTGGCGGGGGCGAGCGCCGGCGCCGGGCTCGCCGGCGCGCTTGGCTCGGCTGTCGCATCTTCCGGCTTGGCGCCTTCCTCGGGCCTGGCGGAATCCGCGGCGGGCTTTTCTTCGGCTTTGGCCTCGGCGGCCATGCTGTCGCCCTGCTTCGGCACGTCCAGCACGATCGGTTTGGCCGGTCGGCCGGCGGCGGCCAGCATTACGTTGTTGGCGGTCTGGCGGAGTTCCTCGGCGAGCCGTTCCTGCCCTGCAGCGGAGGCGATCTCGGCGGGTTTCTTCGAGGAGAGCAGCAACAGGGTCTTGTGGCGCAACTCCGGCATGTACTGCTTGACGGTGTCGGAGGCGGCCTGGTCGAGCACTTTCAGTGTGGCGGCAACCTGCAGGTACTGCTGGTTCTCATCGGCCGCGAGATTCACCGTAAACGGATCGAGCGGAACGAAAACCGGCGGCTTTGGCGCCTGCGGCTTGGCCTGCTGGGCCGTTTCGTCGCCTTTTCCCTTGAACAGGAAGAACCAGGCGCCGCCGCCGGCGGCCGCCAGCAGCACGACCAGGCCGATGATGAGCGGCAGCTTGCCCTTCTTCTTGACCGGCGGCGCTTCGTCGTCAGCGGCGTTCTGTTCCTCTTTTTTCGGTGGCGCTTTTGCCATGCATCACTCCTGACGGATGGCCCTCATTATGTTTGCGCACGCTGTCGCGACAAACCGGGAAATGAGGGCAGGATTTGCTTCATTTGCGCTCATGCGAAGGTATCGATCAGCCCTTCGCTGCGCCGCAGCCAGGGTGCAGCGGCCGGGCTGGCGGCCGCTGCGGCGTGGCGGCGCTCGTCCTGCGCCTGCCCGGGCGGGCCGTCGGCCTCCCGGCGCGGCGACTCGGCATTCACGCTGGCCTGGCCGAGCGCGATGCCGGCATCGGCAAGCATTTCGCGCAGGCGGGGCAGGGCCTGTTCCAGCGCTTCGCGGGCGACCGGACTGGCGGCGACGAAGGTGGCGCTGCTCCGGTCTCCTTCGACCGCAATGGTGACCTCCACACGTCCCATATTCGGTGGCGTCAGGGTCAGTTCGGCGCGGCTTTCCGAACGGTTGACCATCAGGACGACCTTTTGCCCGACCTCGGCATCCCAGCCGCGACTGCCGACGGGGGTGTCGATGCGGTTGGCGGCGGTACTGTCGCCGGCCGGGGCCGACGGGTTGAGCGCGGCGGCGGCAGGCGTTGCGGCGGCAGTGCCTGCCACCTCGGTTGTGGCCGGCGCCATTTGCATTTCGATTGACGCCGTCGTTGCGGAGGCTTCGCCCGGTGCGGGTGCGGCCGCAATCATGGCTGGTTGAGCAGGATGTGAGGTGTCGGCATCCTCCAGGGCGGCCGGTGCCGGTGCGGCCGGAATCGCAGCCTGTTTAGTCGGAGTGGATACATCGGCATTCGCCAAGTAAGCTTCGCCGCCCGGCGGTGAGAGAACCGGGAGTGCAGGCGCGCCGGTGGCCGGAGCAGGGGGCTTGGCATCGAGTGAAGGCAGGAGGGCAGCCGTTCCATCCTGCGGCTGGTCCGTCGCCAAGGTGGAGGCGGCGGCCGCCTGCGGCACCAGGCCGGCCACGGTCGGCAGCAGGGCGGCCAGATCGGGGACTGGCAGCCCCTGCCCGGGCAAGGAGGAGTCGTCCGTGTCGGACGTCTGCCCGGAAGACGCCAGAGCGGCAAAAATTTCTGTTCCCGGCACTCCTTTTGCCGGCAAGTCCATCTGCGCTTGGAGCACGGCGGCGAAGCCGGCAGCGGCTTCGGTGTCCGCAGACGGCGCCGTCGTCGCCTGGGCGGAGGCGGTGGGGGGCGTTGACGGGGGGGTGGCGGGCAGCGGCGTCATGACTGGCTCCTCGACGGCAAAGGCATTTTCATGCCCCATACCAGCAAGGGGCGTGCCAGTGCTGGGGGTCAGTGACCGCCGTTGCGATATGTCTTTGCTGCGTGCTCGTCCTGGGCGCGCTGTTCCGACTTGGCTGCGCCCTGGGCTTCGTTGGCCGTGTGCCGTTGCGACAGGGCGTCGAAGGCCTTGACCCGGTTGCGTTTGTCCAGCCATTCCCGTTGTCCGTCCACCGTGCGTTGTTTGGAGGCGGCGACGAGGCTGCGCTGCTGGGCGATGGCTTCGTCGAGCCGGCCCAGGAAGGACTGGTAGTTGCCCCATTCGTCGCGGCTCAGGCCGGCCTGGGCCGCCTGGCGAAAGCGTACCTCGTACTCCTCGCGGTACTGTTCCAGCAGGGCGAGGGTCTTTTCCACCTCCTGCTCGCTGGCGAGCAACTGCCCGAGCCTGCGCGCAGCGTCGTCCATGCGCGTCTGCGACAGGTCCAGCAGGGACTGCAGGGGAAAAGCCTTCATCCTTCCGCTCCGAATGGCTATTACGGCAGAAATCTAATCTTCTTTAGGGCCGAGGGCAAGGAAGAATGTCACGGCTCCAGGCCGAACAGGCGGTGCAGCTTGAGCACCGCATCCTGGTAGGTCTCGCGCTCTTCCATGCCCTGCTGCAGGAAGGCCTCGAAGCCCGGCTGCATCGCAATGGCCTGGTCGAGGGCGGGATCGGAGCCGGCGGCATAGGCGCCCACCGAGATCAGGTCGCGCGAGCGCTGGTAGCGCGAGTAGAGGTGCTTGAAGCGGCGCACGACCTCGAGGTGCAGCGGCTTGATCAGGCCGGTCATGGCGCGGGAGATCGACGCCTCGATGTCGATGGCCGGGTAATGCCCCTGGTCGGCAAGATGGCGCGTCAGCACGATGTGGCCGTCGAGGATGGCGCGCGCCGCGTCCGCGATGGGGTCCTGCTGGTCGTCGCCCTCGGCCAGCACGGTGTAGAAGGCGGTGATCGAGCCGCCGCCTTCGGGGCCGTTGCCGGCGCGTTCCACCAGTTGCGGCAGGCGGGCGAACACCGAAGGCGGGTAGCCGCGCGTGACCGGCGGCTCGCCGATGGCCAGGGCGATCTCGCGCTGCGCCATGGCGAAGCGCGTCAGCGAGTCCATGATCAGCAGCACATGACGCCCCTGGTCGCGGAAATGCTCGGCGATGGTCGTCGCATAGGCGGCGCCCTGCAGGCGCATCAGCGGGCTGGTGTCGGCGGGTGCTGCGACCACCACCGAGCGCTTGCGGCCCGCGGTGCCGAGGATGTGCTCGATGAATTCCTTCACCTCGCGGCCGCGCTCGCCGATCAGGCCGACGACGATCACCTCGGCGGCGGTGAAGCGGGCCATCATGCCGAGCAGCACGCTTTTGCCCACGCCGGAGCCGGCGAAAAGCCCGAGGCGCTGGCCGCGGCCGACGGTGAGCATGGCGTTGATGGCGCGGATGCCGACGTCGAGCGAACTTTCGATGGGTGCGCGCTGCAGCGGGTTGAAGGGGCGGCTTTGCAGCGAGCGCGTGTGCTTGGTATTGAGCGGCCCGAGGCTGTCGAGGGGCCGGCCGGCGCCGTCGAGCACGCGTCCGAGCAGTTCGTCGCCCACCGGCAGATGCTTGGCGCGGTCGGACAGGCGCCGGCTCGGCCGCAGGCGTTCGCCGACGGCGGGCAGCTCCTGGCGGCTTTCCAGCGGCACGACATGGGCGCCCGGGGCGAGGCCGTAGACGTCGTCGGTCGGCATCATGAACAGCTTCTCGCCGGAGAAGCCGACCACTTCGGCTTCCACCGCGGCGCCGCCGGGCAGGGCGACATGGCAGCCCGAACCGAGCGGCAGCTTCAGTCCGGCCGCTTCCATGACGAGGCCGTTGATGCGCGTCAGCCGGCCGCTGACCTGGAAGGGATTCGCCTCGGCGGCCAGCGTGCGGCAGTCGTCGAGAAAGCCGCCCCATTTTGCGTGGTGCGGGTTCATGCCGTTGGCGGTTCGATCCAGTCTTCGTCGGCGCCGATGCCTTCGAGCACGCGCCGCCAGCGGCCGGCCACGCTGGCGTCGAGGTGGCTGCCGCCGGCCTCCATGCGCAGCCCGCCGCGGGAGAGGGCGGCTTCCTCGAAGATGCGGTGGCCGGCGTGGGCGAGCTGTTCGCCGAGATAGGAGCGCACCAGCGAGGCATCCTCCGGGTGCAGGTAGATGGCGGCATGCTGATGGGGCAGCTGCGCCAGCGCATCGCGCACGACATCGAGAATGAGGTTCGGCCGCGCGGCGATCGTCTGGCGCACCACCTGGCGGGCGACCTCGAGGGAGAGGCCGAGCAGTTCCTCGGCTACCTGCCGGTCGAAGACGGTGAGCGCCGCCTCCAGCTGCTCGACCAGGGTGTGCAGCCGCATGGCCTCCATGCGGACGCGCGCCGTGCCTTCCTCGTAGCCGGCGTCATAGCCCTGCTTGTGGGCGTCGCGGTGGATGCGCTCGATGTCGTCGGCGGTCGGCAGCTGGCTTGCCGCGCCACCCTTTTTCTGCGGGGCGGCGGGGGCGGCCCTTTTCTGGTCGAAGCTGCCCAGTTCCCAGCGCTGCCAGGCGGTGAGATTGTCCTTGGGGATGATGACGTTGGACATGCGCCTTCAGTCCGCCTCAGACGAACTGGTCCTCGCCCTTGCCGCCGAGCTGGATCTGGCCCTCGTCGGCCAGGCGCCGCGCGATCTTGAGGATCTCCTTCTGCTCGCGCTCGACTTCCGACAGGCGCACCGGCCCCTTCGACTCGAGGTCCTCGCGCAGCATCTCGGCGGCGCGCTGCGACATGTTCTTGAAGACCTTTTCGCGCATCGCCTCGTTGGCGCCCTTGAGGGCGAGGATGAGCGACTCGGACTGGATTTCGCGCAGCAGCAGCTGGATGCCGCGGTCGTCGACGTCGATCAGGTTGTCGAAGACGAACATCTCGTCGATGATCTTCTGGGCGAGGTCCGGGTCGTATTCGCGCACGTTGTCGATGATCGCCGTCTCGTGCACGGTGCCGACGAAGTTGAGGATCTCCGCCGCGGTGCGCACGCCGCCCATGGCCGTCTTCTTGATGTTGGCCGAGCCGGACAGGATGCGGGTCAGCGCGTCGTTGAGTTCCTGCAGCGCGGTCGGCTGCACGCCGTCCAGCGTGGCGATGCGCAGCAGCACATCGTTCCTCAGCCGGTCGGTGAAGTGCTTGAGGATGTCGCCGGCGTGGTCGTATTCCAGGTGTACCAGGATGGTGGCGATGATCTGCGGGTGCTCGTTCTTGATCAGCTCGGCGACGGTCGGCGCATCCATCCATTTCAGGCTCTCGATGCCGGCCGTGTCGCCTCCCTGCAGGATGCGCGAGATGAGGTTGGCGGCGCGGTCGTCGCCCAGTGCCTTGGTGAGCATGCCGCGGATGTATTCCTCGTCGGCCGTCACCGGGGCGCCGCGCTGGGTTTCCTCGTAGAACTCGTCGATCACTTCCTCGACCTTGTCGCGCGGCACCGACTTGAGCTGGGCCATCGCCGCGCCCAGCTTCTGCACTTCGCGCGGGCCGAGATGCTTGAGCACTTCCGCCGCCTCGTCCTCGCCGAGGGTGAGCAGCAGCATGGCGCTTCTGGTGATGCCGTCGTCGCTTCCCATGGGATGTCCTTACTGCACCTTGCCGGCCGGCTGGTTGCCGCCGACCCAGTCCTTGATCACCGTCGCCACCGCCTTCGGCTCCTGGCGGGCCATGTCGCGCGCGCTCTGCAGCTTCTGCTCGTAGCCGATGGCGCCGCCGCGTCCGCCTTCGGCCGCATAGGCCATCTCGCCGGGGCTTTCCGGGATGGTCGCGGCCCGTTCCATCAGCTTGCGCAGGAAGGGGCGCACCACGCCGAACAAGAGGTAGGCCGCCAGGCCGGCGAAGACCAGGTATTTCAGCCCCTCCAGCACCCAGCCGATGACGGTCGGGTTCTTCCAGATCGGCGTCTCCGGCACCTCCTGCTTCTCGCTGCTGGCGAAGGGGCTGTTCTGCACGTTCAGCGTGTCGCCCCGGTCCTTGTTGTAGCCCATCGCTTCCTTGACGAGGTCGTTGATCTGCGCCATTTCCTTGGTGGAGAGCGGCTTCAAGGTGACCTTGCCGTCGCTGGCGGTTTCCTTGCGGTGGTTGACCACCACCGCCGTGGACAGGCGCTTGATGGCGCCGACCGGCTGGCGCACATGGCGGATGGTCTTGTCCAATTCGTAATTCGTCGTCGCGTCGCGGCGTCCCGATGCGGCGGAGGCTACTGCAGTCGTCGTCGGGGCTGCGGCGGGGGCAGTCCCGGCGGGAGCCGTCGCGCCGGCCGGCGCGCCCGGCGTGCCGGGGGCGGGTGGCGCCGTCAGCGGCGCGGTGGCCGGCACCGGCGGCTGGTTGGACAGCGCGCCCGGCACGCCGGCGGCCGCCGGCCGGCCGCTGGCATCCTCGCTCACCTGCTGGCTGCGGATGGAGGCATCGGCGGGCGGGTTCGGCTTGTAGGTTTCGGCCACCTGCTCGGACTGCGAAAAATCGATGTCGGCCGTCACCTGGGCGCGGAAGTTGCCGGCGCCGACCAGCGGGGCGAGCAGGGTCTCGATGCGGCGCACGTAGATCGCTTCGATGTCCTGCACGTATTTCAGCTGGCTGGCGTCGAGCCCGCTGTTGCGGCCGTTGGCCTTTTCGGCGGAGAGCAGGTTGCCGTTCTGGTCGATCACGCTGACATGGGCGGCGGCGAGGTGCGGCACGCTGGAGGCGACCATGTGGGCGACGCCGGCGATCTGGTTGGCGTCGAGGTTGCGCCCCGGGGCGATGTTGAGCACCACCGAGGCCGACGGCTTCTGGTCGTCGCGCATGAAGCCGGTCTGCTTCGGGATGGCCAGGTGCACGCGCGCGCCCTGCACGGCGGCGAGCGACTGGATGGAGCGCGACAGCTCGCCCTCCAGCGCGCGCTGGAAGTTGATCTGCTCGATGAACTGCGACATGCCGAGCTTCTGGTTCTCCATCAGCTCGAAGCCGACCAGGCCGCCCTTGGGCAGGCCCTGCGAGGCGAGGCGCATGCGCAGCTCGTGCACCTGTTGCTGCGGCACCAGGATGGCGCCGCCGGACTCGGAGAACTTGAAGGGGACGTTCATCTGCTGCAGCGCGGCAATGATGTTGCCGCCATCCCGCTCCGAGATGTTGGTGAACAGCACGGCGAAGGTCGGCGTGCGTGTCCAGGTCCACCCGGCGACCACGATCGCCGTCACCATCGACAGGGCGATGATGGTCAGCAGCTTCTGCTGCATGGGCAGCCGCATGAAGGCGGCAAGCGAGAATTGCGTATCGGCCATATGAACCACCGTTCGTTCGAGTTTCCCGGATCGGGTCCCGGGCATCTGGCGGCATTCTGCCCATGCCATGCAAGAAGCGTTCTGGAGATAAGCGGCAATTTTTGCCTCCTATTTGCCGGCTTGGCCGGTTTGCCGCGGGCGTAATCTGCGGCCATCCCAAAAGGGAGAGCGCATGGACAGCCAAACGGAAAACCCGCAGCAGATCGAGGCCGGCCGCCTGGCGGAAGCCTTTCGCCTGTTCAGCCAGGCCTCGGAAGATCTTGCCGGCGCGTATACCAGCCTGCAGGAACAGGTCGCCGGCCTGACGGCGGAACTGGCGCTGGCCAATGGCCGCCTGAAGCAGGAAATCGCGGAAAAGACGGCGCTGACCGAGCGCCTGGCCCTGCTGCTCGACGCCCTGCCGGCCGGCGTGGCCGTGCTGGACGCCTTCGGCCGCGTCGAGCAGGCCAATCCGGCCGCTGCAAGCATCCTCGGCGCCGACATCGAGGGCCGCGTCTGGGAGGAGTTCACCTCTTCCTGCCTGGCGCCGACGACGACGCCGGGCGAATGGGAAATGCCGCGCCTGCGGGATCGCCGCATCGCCGTCACCGAAACGCGGCTGGCCAGCAGCGGCGGGCGCATCGTGCTGATCCACGACGTCACCGAGGCGCATCGCATGAAAACCCTGGCGGCACGCAACGACCGGCTGGCGGCGATGGGCGAGATGGCGGCAGGCCTTGCCCACCAGCTGCGCACGCCCCTGGCGGCGGCGTTGCTCTACGCCGGCGCGCTGGAGAATCCGTGCCTGCCGGAGGGCGAGCGCGCGCGCTGCGGCGCCCGCGTGGTGGAGCGGCTGCAGCATCTGGAGCGCCTGATCCGCGACATGCTGACCTTCGCGCGCGGCGAGGCGAGCGGCGGCGAATCGATCCCGGTGTCCGAGTTGATGGCCGAGGCGGTGCAGGTCTTCGAGCCGCTGGCGCGCCGCCGCGAAGTCGCCTTCGTCGTCGCCGACGACAGCGCCGGCGCCGCCGTCAGCGGCAGCCGCAAGGCGCTCTCCGGGGCGCTGGTGAACCTGATGGAAAACGCCCTCGATGCCTGCGCTTCAGGCGGTCGCATCGAGCTGGCCGCCGGCCTGGCCGACGGAGCGGTGTGCATCCGGGTGCGCGACAACGGCCGCGGCATGGACGCGGCCACCCAGGCGCGCCTGTTCGAGCCCTTCTTCACGACGCGCGCCGAGGGCACCGGCCTCGGCCTGGCGATCGCCCGCGGCGTCGCGCGCGCCCACGGCGGCGGCATCGAGGTCGAGTCCGCCCCCGGCGCCGGCGCCCTCTTCAGACTGACTTTGCCGGCTGTGGTTACGAACCCGGCCGGCGCGACCGAACAACTGCAACCGATGGAACGGAGAGCCACATGCCTGAGCCACTGAACATCCTCGTCGTCGAGGACGACCTGCAACTGCGCGACGCCCTGTGTCTGACGCTGGAATGCGCCGGCCACCATGTGATGGGCGCGGCCGACGGCCCGGCGGCGCTGCACCTGCTCGAGCGCGAGGCGTTCAACCTCGTGGTGAGCGACCTGCGCATGCAGCCGATGGACGGCATCGAACTGCTGAAGGCGATTCGCGGCAGCGAGCCGCACCTGCCGGTGCTGCTCATGACGGCCTTCGGCGACGTGGACAAGGCGGTCTCGGCGATGCGCGCCGGC
>WYAY01000228.1 GCA_011526165.1 Sulfuritalea sp. | reverse complement strand
TGCCCTTGAGCAGCAGGCGCTCGAGCACCTTGCGGATGTCGAACTGGGCGTACTTGGCTTCCTGCACGCCGAGGGCGACGTTCTCGAAGTCGCAGAACAGCGCCATGTTCTTGGTTTCGGTCTGGGCGGCCATTTCTTGCTCCTTAATGGTGGAGGATCTTGGAGAGGAACTGCTGCGCGCGCTCGGAGCGCGGGCTGCCGAAGAAGGCTTCCTTCTTATCGTCCTCGACGATTCTACCTTGATCCATGAAGACGACGCGATGCGCGACTTTCCGCGCGAAGCCCATCTCGTGCGTCACCACCATCATGGTCATGCCTTCCTGCGCCAGCTCGACCATGACGTCGAGCACCTCGTTTATCATCTCCGGGTCGAGCGCCGAGGTCGGCTCGTCGAAGAGCATGCAGATCGGGTCCATGGACAGCGCCCGGGCGATGGCGACGCGCTGCTGCTGGCCGCCGGAGAGCTGGCCGGGGAATTTGTCGGCCTGGGAACGCAGGCCGACGCGGTCGAGCAGCTTGAGGCCGCGCTCGCGCGCCTCGTCCTTGCCGCGGCCGAGCACTTTGACTTGGGCGATGGCGAGGTTCTCGGTGATCGACATGTGCGGGAACAGCTCGAAATGCTGGAACACCATGCCGACGTGGGCGCGCAGCTTCGGCAGGTCGGTCTTCGGGTCGCCGACGGAAATGCCGTTGACGCGCACTTCGCCCTGCTGGAACGGCTCCAGGCCGTTCACGCACTTGATCAGTGTCGACTTGCCGGAGCCGGAGGGGCCGCAGACGACGATCACCTCGCCCTTCTCGACCTGGGTGCTGCATTCCGTCAGCACCTGGAAGGCACCGTACCACTTGCTGACGTTCTTCATTTCGATCATGGGCATGATGGCGTTCCGGCTAACGGATTATTGCGATGCGCTGCTGCAGCTTCCGCACCAGCATCGACAGGCTGAAGCTGGTGATGAAATACAGCACGGCGGCGACCAGATAGGTCTCCACCGGGCGGTTGAAGTTCTTGCCGGCGACCTCGAAGCCCTTGAGCAGATCGTAGGCGCCGATGGCGTACACCAGCGAGGTGTCCTGGAACAGGATGATGGTCTGCGTCAGCAGCACCGGCAGCATGTTGCGGAAGGCTTGCGGCAGCACGATGAGGCGCATGGTCTGGCCGTAGCGCATGCCGAGGGCGTAGCCGGCGGCGACCTGGCCCCTGGGGATGCTCTGGATGCCGGCGCGCATGATTTCCGAGTAGTAGGCCGCCTCGAACAGGGTGAAGGTGATGATGGCCGACATCTCCGCGCCGAGCGGACGGCCGATGATGAGCGGTATGAGCAGGAAGAACCAGAGGATCACCATCACCAGCGGGATGCTGCGCATGGTGTTCACGTAGGCGGCGGCCGGTAGCGTCAGCCAGGATTTGCTGGAGAGGCGCATCAGCGCGAGGACGGTGCCCAGGGCGATGCCGCCGAGCATGGCGATGAGGGTGAGCTGCAGCGAGAAGACGAAGCCCTTCAGCACGTAGCTGGAAACCACGGCGGGCGTGAGGAAGCCGAAATCCAGCGTCAGCATCAGTGGCCGCCCCCGATCATGCCCGGCACGCGCACGCGCTGCTCGACGAAGTGGAACGCCCGGTTGATGGCGAAGGCGGAGATGAAATAGAGGCCGGTGACGGCGAGGTAGATCTCGATGCCGCGCGCCGTCTCCTCCTGCGCCTGCAGGGCGAACAGCGTCAGCTCGGAAATGCTCACGGCGAAGGCCACCGCGGAGTTCTTGACGATGTTCATCGCCTCGCTGGTGAGCGGCGGGATGACGATGCGGAAGGCCATCGGCAGGATGACGTGGCGGTAGGTCTGCGGCAGGGTGAAGCCGAGGGCGAGGCCGGCCATGCGCTGGCCGCGCGGCAGCGACTGGATGCCGGCCTTCACCTGCTCGGAGACGCGCGCCGAGGTGAACAGGCCGAGACCCAGCACCACGAGGATGAAGCTCGGCACGCCGCGCAGCGGCGGGATGAGCGCCGGCACGACGTGGTACCAGAGGAAAATCTGCACCAGCAGCGGGATGTTGCGGAACAGCTCGGTCCACGCATTGCCGAGCAGCACCAGGCCGCGGTGCGGCGTGGTGCGCAGGATGCCCATCAGGGAACCGAAGGCCAGCGCCACCAGCAGCGCCAGCAGCGACACCGACAGCGTCCAGCCCCAGGCCGAGAGCAGCCAGTCGAGGTAGGTGATGTCACCGGCGCCGCCGAAGCAGCGCGGCACGATCTCGCCGTCGATGGTGTCCTTGCAGAAGACCTGCCAGTCCCAGGTGGACATGATGCTCCGCTGTTAGCCCCCTCTCCCCGCGGCAGCGGGGAGAGGGTTGGGGAGAGGGGCAAGGCCTGCCACCCTCTCCCCCGGCCCCTCCCCCGCGCGCGGGGGGAGGGGAGAGATCACTTCTTCGCGTAGTCTTCCGCCGGCTTGTCGTTCGGGCTGGCCCAGGCCGCCTTGGTCGCTTCGGAAGCCGGCAGGCCGATCGGCTTGTTGGCCGGCGGGATGGGCTGCATGAACCACTTGTCGTAGATCTTCGCCATCTCGCCCGACTTGATCAGCGCCTTGAGGCTGTCGTCGGCCGCCTTCTTGAAGGCCGGGTCGTCCTTGCGCAGCATGATGGCGATCGGCTCGACGGCCAGCACCTCGCCGACGATCCTGAAGTCGGCCGGGTTTTTCGACTTGGCGATGTTGCCGGCGAGGATCTGGCCGTCCATGACGAAGGCGTCGGCGCGGCCCGATTCCAGCAGCAGGAAGCTGTCGGCGTGGTCCTTGCCGAATACTTCCTTGAAGTCCACCCCGGCGGCGCGCTCGTGCTTGCGCAGGAGCTGCACCGAGGTGGTGCCGGTGGTGGTGGCGACGTTCTTGCCGTTGAGCTGGGCGATGGAGGTGATGCCGGAGCTGGCCTTGACGGCGATGCGCACCTCCTCGACGTAGGTGGTGACGGCGAAGGCAACGTCCTTCTGGCGGGCGGCGTTGTTGGTGGTCGAGCCGCACTCGATGTCGACCGTGCCGTTCTGCGTCAGCGGGATGCGGTTCTGCGAGGTCACTGGCTGGTACTTGATGTCGAGCTTCGCCAGGCCGAGTTGCTTCTGCACGTCGGCGAGGATGCGCTGGCACAGCTCGACGTGGAAGCCGGCGAATTTGCCGTCGCCGATCGTGAAGGAAAGTCCGCCGGAGGACTCGCGCACGCCCATGGTGGCGGAAGCGCTGTCCTTGATCTTCTTCAGGGTGCCGCTGTCCTGCGACAGGGCGGGCAGGGCAATGCACAGGCTGGCGGCAAAAGTCAGTCCCTGCAATACGGCGTTTCGTCTCATGGTGTTCTCCTCCGGGGTGATTGTTCTTGGAGCAGGCATTCTATGCCTGCGGAAACGCTTTGTTAAGCCGCCTCGGTTTCCGCTTCCTGCTGCTGCAGCGCCCACATCTGCGCGTAGGCGCCGCCGCGCTCGAGCAGCGCGCGATGCGTGCCGCGCTCGACGATGCGGCCCTGGTCGAGGACGAGGATCTCGTCGGCGTTCATGACGGTCGACAGGCGGTGGGCGATCACCAGGGTGGTGCGGCCGACGGCGATGCGTTCCAGTTCGGCCTGGATGGCCTTCTCCGATTTCGAGTCGAGCGCCGAGGTGGCCTCGTCGAAGATCAGGATCGGCGGGTTCTTCAGCAGCGCGCGGGCGATGGCGACGCGCTGCTTCTCGCCGCCGGAGAGCTTGAGGCCGCGCTCGCCGACGC
>WYAY01000227.1 GCA_011526165.1 Sulfuritalea sp. | reverse complement strand
TCACCATGGTGGCGGCGCTCGGCGCCTGGCTGGTCTCGTTCTTCTGGCGGCGCCGGCCCGCGCTGATGCTGCGCCTGCCGGCGCAGAAGGCCGCCGCCGCGGCCGGCTGGGCGACGGCCTTCGCCTACTGCCTGCTGGCCGGCTTCGGCGTGCCGGCGCAGCGCACGCTCTATATGCTTTCGGTGGCGGCGCTGGCGCTCCTGCTCGACCGTGCCGCCAGCGGCAGCCGCGTGCTGGCGCTGGCCCTGGCGGTGGTGCTGGCGCTCGATCCCTGGGCGGTGCTGGCCGCCGGCTTCTGGCTGTCCTTCGGCGCGGTGGCGCTGCTCTTCCATGTCGCCTCGGGGCGCATCGCGCCGGGGCACTGGCTGGCCGAGTGGGGGCGCGCGCAGTGGGCGGTGACGCTCGGCCTGGTCCCCGCGCTGCTGGCGCTGTTCCAGCAGTTCTCGCTGGTCTCGCCGCTCGCCAACGCGGTGGCGATCCCCGTCGTCGGCCTGGTCGTCGCGCCGCTGGCACTGGCGGCCGCCGCGCTGCCCTTCGACGCGCTGCTGCTGCTGGCGCACGGCATCCTTGCCGGGCTGATGGCCTTCGTCGAATGGCTGGCGGCGCTGCCGCTGGCGGTGTGGCAGCAGGCCGCGCCGCCGGCCTGGGCGGTGGCGCTGGGCGTGGCGGGCTGCGCCTGGCTGCTGATGCCGCGCGGCTTCCCCGCGCGCGCGACGGGGGCGTTCCTGATGCTGCCGCTGGCGCTGGTGGAGCCGGCGCGGCCGGCGCCGGGCGAACTGCGCCTGACCGTGCTCGACGTCGGCCAGGGCCTCGCCGTGCATGCGCAGACGGCGCATCACGACCTGCTCTACGACACCGGCCCGCAATACTCGGCCGACGCCAACAGCGGCAACCGCATCCTGATTCCCTATCTGCGCGCGGCCGGCGTGCGCCGCCTCGACGGGCTGATCCTCACGCACGAGGACAAGGACCATTCCGGCGGCGCGCTGTCGCTGGTCGATGCGCTGCCGCTCGGCTGGACCATGAGCTCCCTGCCGGCGGAGCACCCTTTCCGCGAAGCACCGCGCCACCGAACCTGCGCGGACGGCGAGAAATGGGAATGGGACGGCGTGCGCTTCGAGCTGCTGCATCCGGCGCCGGGCGATTACGAAGGCTCGCAGCGCAAGAGCAACGACATGAGCTGCGTGCTGAAGCTGACGGCCGCCCACGGCAGCGCGCTGCTGACGGGCGACATCGAGGCCGCCGCCGAGCAGGCGCTGGTGCGGCGGCATGGTGCGCGCTTGCGCACGGACGTCCTGCTGGCGCCGCACCACGGCAGCCGCACCTCGTCCTCGCCGGCGTTCCTCGCGGCGGCGGGGGCGCAGACGGCAATCTTTCCGGTCGGCTACCGCAACCGCTTCCGCCATCCGCACGAGGCCGTCTGGCGGCGCCACGAAGAAACCGGCGCGCAATTGCTGCGAACCGACCGCGACGGCGCCGTCACGGTCGACTTCGCCGTGCCGCGGCGACTGACTTTCCAGCGCGGGGAACGCAGGCGCTACTGGCACGGTCAATGAGTTTCGAAGAGAATGCGCGCATGAAGAAAATCGTCCTGCTCGCCGCGCTGGCGGCCCTGCCCGCGGCGGCGGAAACCCTGCC
This sequence comes from Sulfuritalea sp., assembly GCA_011526165.1. Classification (GTDB taxonomy): domain Bacteria; phylum Pseudomonadota; class Gammaproteobacteria; order Burkholderiales; family Rhodocyclaceae; genus Desulfobacillus. The sequence goes on along the minus strand of WYAY01000227.1, from coordinate 10,126 downwards.
GCCGGTGGAGCTTTTCGTGCCGAGGGTCTGCCTGTCCTGCGTCGAGTGGGCCGAGCACCTGCGCCAGAACGGCTTCAGGGTGACGGTGCGGGAGGCGGAGGACATCGACGCCGTCAAGCGGCGCTTCAGGGTGCCGGCCGATGTCGAATCGCGCATGACCGCGAAGGTGGCGGGGTATTTCGTCGAGGGCCACGTGCCCGCCGGCGACATCAAGACGCTGCTGAAAGAGAAACCCAGGGCGCGCGGCATCGCCGTGCCCGGCCTGCCGATGGGCGCGCCGGGCTACGAGCCGACCGGCGCCGACGCCAGCTGCGAGAGCGGCTGCACCATACTCGACCCCAACAGCGGCGAGCGCATTCCGCGCCGCGAGTTCTTCAACACCCTGCTGGTGCTGCCGGACGGCAGCACCAAGGTGTGGGCGCGGCACTGAACACTCTCCCCTCTCCCGCTTGCGGGAGAGGGGGTTATCTGTAGCCGAACAACTCCCCGAACATCCCCTTCGCCCACGCGACATCCTCCCCGCGCGGGTTGGGGTCGAAGTGCTGCTTCGTCGTCTGCACGATGAGGCCGTCGCCGCGCAGGCGATAGTGGGTGTCGACGCGCAGCGACTCGGACGGCGCCAGGCGGGCGGCGACGAAGCAGCTGCTCTCCGGCAGGGTCGTTTCGGGCAGGCGGCCGCGCGCGCGGGCGGCGATTTCGCGCGCGGCGATGCGGCCGAGATGCACCGCCAGGTGGCCGCTCTTCGGGTAATGGCCGAACAGCGGCGAGGCCGCGCCGATCAGGTCGCCGACGAGGAAGACGCGCTCGTCGTCCGCGGCATTGAGGTGCAGCGGGTCCTGCGCCGCCCAGCCGGTGGGCTTGCCCGCCGCGTCGCGGCCGATCAGCGCTGCCTGCCAGGCCGGCTCGGCGGCCTGCTGCGGCGGCATCAGCAGGGCCTCGTCGAAGCGCAGGTCGTCGAACTCGGTGGCGACGGTCTTCGCGAAGGGGTCCACCGACTTGATGCGCGCATGCGGCAGCACTTCGATCTGGCCGCGGTACTGTTCCTCGAAGACCTCGGCGAAGCGCTGCGGCGGCGGATTCGGGTCGAGCAAAGTCAGTCTCCCTGGGACGGCGCGCGTCTTCAACAGATGGCCGATCACCAGCGCCCGCTCGTAGGGCGCGAGCTGGCAGCGGTAGGGCGGCGGCGGAATCGTCATGACCAGTTCGCCGCCCTTGAAATTGTCCAGCCGGGCTTTCAGGGCGCGGAATTCGTCGCCGGGTGTCCAGGCACAGGCGAAGCGCGTGCGCGCCTCGTCGATGGCGCGCCGGTCGTCGCCGAACCAGGCGGCGTAGTCGTGGCGGATGCCCACCGCCAGCACCAGCCAGTCGTAGTCGAGCGTGCCGCGCGCGGTGTGCACGCGGCGCCTGTCGCGGTCGATGGCCGATACCTCAGCCTGGAGGAACGGATAGCCGAAGGCCTGCGCCGCGGCGCGGTAGTCGTGTTCCAGCAGCTTTTCATCCACCAGCCCGGCCAGCCACTTGTTGGAGAGCGGCAGTGAAAAGAAGGACGGGTTGCGCTCAAGCAGCACCACCTCGAGCTCCGGCGCCAGCGCGCGCAGCTGGCGTGCCGCAGACAGGCCGCCCCAGCCGCCACCGACCACCACTACGCGGCGGCCTTTCGAGGCCGGCAGCAGCGCCGGCGCCTGCTGCGCGAAGAGCGGCGCGGCGCAGGCGGCGAGGGCGGCGGTGAGGAAGCCGCGGCGGGTGAGTTTCATGCGGGAGAGTTTAGCCGAGAACTTCCCCTCTCCCCTCGGGGAGAGGGGCCGGGGGAGAGGGAAAAGCGTCTGATAAACTTCCGCCAAAGGAGATGCCCATGAGCGAAATGCGCCAACACACCGTCCAGTGCCTCAGCCCCGGCGGCCTGCACCGCATGGCCTACGTCGAGTGGGGCGATCCGGCCAATCCGCGCGTGCTGGTCTGCGTGCACGGCCTGACGCGCAATGCGCGCGACTTCGATTTCCTGGCGCAGACGCTCTCGAAGTACTTCCGCGTCGTCTGCCCGGACGTGGTCGGTCGCGGCCGCAGCAACTGGCTGCGCCTCAAGGAGCATTACGTGGTGCAGCAGTACGCCGCCGACATGGTGACGCTGATTGCGCGCCTGAACGTGGAGGAAGTGCACTGGGTCGGTACTTCGATGGGCGGCATGATTGGCATGGCGCTCGCCGCGCAGGCGGAGACGCCGATCGCGCGCCTGGTGCTGAACGACGTCGGCCCGGTGATTTCCGCCGCGGCGGTGAAGCGCATCGGCGAATACGTCGGCCTGATGCCGCAGTTCGCCAGCTTTGCGGAAGCCGAGCAGTACGTCCGCCTCGTCAGCGCGCCCTTCGGCAAGCTTACCGATGCGCAGTGGAAGCACCTTACCGAGCACGTCACGCGGCAGAAGGCCGACGGCGGCTACGAGTTCGTCTACGACCCGGGCATCGCCGTGCCCTTCCGCCAGGCGCTGGACACCGGCAAGGACGTCGAGGCGTGGCCGCTCTACGACGCCATCCGCTGCCCGACCCTGGTGGTGCGCGGCGCGGAATCCGACCTCCTCAGCCACGAGACCTGCCTGGAGATGGGCCGCCGCGGCCCGAAAGCCATCGTCGCCGAGATCCCCGGCGTCGGCCATGCGCCGATGTTCATGGATGACGCGCAGGTGGCGGTGGTGCGCGAATTCCTGCTTTCGAAATGAAGGCCGCCTTCATCCGCCGCTACGGCGGCAACGACGTCGTCGAGCTGGGCGAACTGCCGGCGCCGCAGGCGGGGCCGGGCGAGCTGCTGGTGGCGGTGCAGGCCGCCAGCGTGAACCCGGTGGACTTCAAGATCCGCGACGGCATGCTGAAGATGATCATTCCCTTCGGCTTCCCGCTCATCCTCGGCAACGACTTCTCCGGCGTGGTGCAGGCGGTCGGCGCCGGCGTGACGCGCTTCAGGCCCGGCGACGCGGTGTTCGCACGCATGGACAAGCGGCGCATCGGCGCCTTCGCCGAGTTCGCCGTGGTGGCGGAGGCGGATGCCGCCGCGAAGCCGACGAACCTCACTCACATCGAAGCGGCCGCGGTGCCGCTGGCGGGCCTCACCGCCTGGCAGGCGCTGTTCGAGATCGGCGGACTGAAAGCCGGGCAGAAGGTGCTGATCCACGGCGGCTCGGGCGGGGTTGGCACCTTCGCCATCCAGCTCGCGCATCATGCCGGCGCGACGGTCGCCACCACCGTCGGCGCGCGCAACGCCGAGCTGGCCCGCCGCTTGGGCGCCGACATCGTCATCGACTACAAGACGCAGCGCTTCGAGGACGTCGTCAGCGGCTATGACCTGGTCCTCGACACCCAGGCCGGCGACATCCTGCACCGCTCCTTCGCCGTGCTCAAGCGCGGCGGCGTGCTGGTGAGCATCGCCGGCAAGCCGGACGGCCGGCTGGTGCGTGAGTTCGGACTGAATCCCCTGCTCGGCGTGCTGCTCGACTTCCTCAGCCGCAAGTCCCTGCGCCTGGCCAAGCGCCACGGCGTGCGCTACGAGTACCTCTTCATGCACCCGAGCGGCGAGCAGCTGGCGCAGCTCGGCCGCCTGCTCGCGGAGGGCAGCGTCAGGACGATCGTCGACAAGGTTTTTCCGCTCGATCAGGTGCGCGAGGCGCTGGCGTACAGCGAGGCCGGCCACGCCACCGGGAAGGTGGTGGTCGAGGTGAAAGCCGCAGCCTGATTTTCCGGCCTTGATGATTCCCGTATTGGGAGTTATCATTCCCAATATGGGAGCTATAGAGACGGGTCCTTCCGAGGCGCTGTTTACCGGGACGCAGCGGCGCGTACTGGGGCTGCTGTTTGGCCATCCGGAGCGCAGTTTTTACGCCAATGAGATCGTACGTCATGCCGGTGCCGGCATCGGCGCGGTGCAGCGCGAGCTGGAGCGGCTTGCGGCGGCTGAATTGCTGACGGTCGCCTGGATCGGCAACCAGAAGCATTACCAGGCGAATAGGCGCTCGCCGGTTTTCCGCGAAATCGCCGGGTTGGTGAAGAAGACGATGAACGCCAAAGTCGTGCCGGCGGACTATCGGCGGGTGGCCGTGGTTTCAGCTCCGGCTCAGGTCCTGCACAGCCCGGTCGCGCCCTATCGGGCCGCCGGCCAGCAGGCGCTGCGGATTCCACGCGCGAAACTGGCGGCACTGTGCCGCAAGTACGGCATCCGGAAATTGAGCCTGTTCGGTTCGGCGGCGCGCAACAAATTGACGCCCGAGAGCGACATCGACCTGATGGTGGAGTTCGAGCCGGAGAAGGCACCCTCGCTGTGGAGTGCGCCGGAGATGGAGGGCGCGCTATCCGAGTTGTTCGGCAAGCGGCGCATCGACCTGGCGCCGCCGGGCATCCTGCGCAATCCCTATCGCCGCAAAGCGATCCAGTCGGACCTCAGGGTACTGTATGAAGCCCAGTGAGCGGGATGCGGCCCACCTCTGGGACATGCTGGATGCGGCGCGTCGTACGCAGGACATGATGCAGGGGATGTCCTACGATGCCCTGATGGCCGACGAGCGCACCCGGCTCGCCGTCGAGCGGCTGCTGGAAATCGTCGGCGAAGCCGCCAGGCGCGTCTCGGCGGAGTGCCGGCGCCGGCATGGCAGCATTCCCTGGGCGCCCATCATCGGCTTCCGCAACGTGCTCGCGCACGAATACGGCGAGATCAACTACGAGCGTCTGTATGTCGTGGCCACGAAGGGTGTTCCCGAACTGATGCGGGAAATCGAAGCGATACTTGCGCCGGCACCGCGCAGCAAGGAGTAGTGCGGCTTGGCCCGTCGCCGTATTGCAGGGACTGACTTTAGTGGGAGGGGCCTATGGCCGCGATGATCGTGGCCATAGGCCCCTCCCACAGCAGTCAATGCAAGCCAAGCCGGCTCAGTACGTCTCGATGTGATACCGGTTCTTTTCCCGCAGCAGCGGCAGCAGCGCATCCCAGTCGCCGCCGTGCTGGCGGCAGACGTCGCGGAAGGCCTCGTCGACGCCTTTCTCCATGCCTTTCAGGCCGCACAGGTAGATGTAGCAGTTCTCGTCGTTCAACTGGCGCCAGACGGCGTCGTGGCGCTCGCGGATTCGGTCCTGCACGTACTGCTTGGGCTGTGCGCGGCCCGAAGACGACGATTGCCGAAATCCCCGGCGTCGGCCAAGCTTCAAGTTCCTCGACGAGGCGCAGGTGGCGATCGTGAAGGAGCTTCTTCTGGCGGGGTGAGCTTGCCGACGTTGCAGGCGCAAATTCTGTCTGCTAGCATGGTCCCGGGCTGCCCTGACGGACAACAAAGAATTTTGCCTTCGCTGCCTCGCGGATTGGCCAATGCGAGTCGGTGTCGCGAATAGGAATAAGGAGGATGCGATGGGATGTTTCCGGTCGTTCGCAATTCGCTTCGGTTCATCATTCCTGATTCTCTTGCTCCTGGCCAACGGATACGCCTATGCGCAAACGCCCATCGCGGGTGATTTCAAGGGAACGAAGGATCCCGATGGATTCAAGCGGTTCTCCGGTTCCGTCATCACTGCCCAGCGTGCGCAGAATTACGCCGAGTTTGAACTCATCGTAGGCAAGGGCGATTGGGAAGACAAAGCCGGCCCAAAACCGGTGAAGAAACTCGATGGCAAGCATGTCCGGACGGTCTATCTCATGCCTGCCGGCGTTTCTCCGCTCGAGGCATTTCGCAATTACGAAAACGAGTTGGCGGCGATGGGCTTCGAGACTCTTTTCAAATGCCGGAATCCCGGAACACAAGTAGGCGATTGCGGTCGCCGACTAGTGGGCGGGAAGCTCTACACTCAGGAAAACTGGCTGCAAGACCAGCACGAGGCGGCCAAATGGGTGGGATCGGGCGCCGAGGATCTGTTCTTCATTTCAGGCCGCGCGACCCGGCCGACGGGAGACGTCTACGTTTCGCTATTCCTCGTCAAGATGGGAGGTTCCCAGAACGCCAAGTTCGAGGGCCGCGCTTCGGCCGTGCTTGACGTGGTGCAGGTAAAGAGACTGGAACAGAAAATGGCTTTTGTAGATGCCGGCACGATGCAACTCGAGATTGAAAAGGCCGGGCGGATATCCCTCTACGGAATTCAATTCGACACGGGAAGCGCGACTATTCGTCCGCAATCCGACGCCACCCTGGCCGAGGTAGCCAGGCTGTTGGTACGCAATTCTGATTGGAAGCTCGCAGTGATCGGGCACACAGATAACGTGGGCGGGGAGGTATTTAACCAGAAGCTCTCCCAGCAGCGGGCCCAGGCTGTGACGCAAGCGCTGTCCAGCAGGCACAAGATATCTGCCGGGAGAATGCGCGCCCAGGGCATGGGCATGAAGCAGCCCTTGGCTTCGAATGACAGCGAGGATGGGCGGGCGAAGAACCGCCGGGTCGAGCTGATGAGGGAATAAAGGTGCATCGAGGCACCGGGTAGCACCCGAGCGTTTCGTCTAGCGGCACTCGGAACAGCTGTTCCTGAATGCTAGGCGAATGCGCAGCTGGTTGTCCTTCAGTCTTGGTAAATTCCTGTCCAAGTAGTTCGTGACTTCGTCGATGCGACTTTTCCATCGGTTCAGCACGTCGATCCGAGCGTTGACCGTACGGACCACTTCGTTCCTTGCCTGCGAATTACTCACATAGTGGTCCTGTCCCTCGGGAAGGCCAAGATATTCGGCGATGTTCGGCGGTGCCTTGTCAGCGCCGGGATTGATGCCTAACCTGTTGCGCCATTCACGGCGGGGGTCTTCACGGGCCATTTCGGGATCCAGCCAATTAACTTCTTGCTCGTAATAGCGGATCTGGTGGGCTATCAGCGATTTTTGCTCCTGGGCTGATTCCCACATTCGCTCGAATTCAGCCACGACGAATTCAATCTCTCGCTGAGCCTGGTCAAGGAGAGATTGGTCGCATTGTTGGAGAGCGACTTGCGCCCTTTCGAGTGCTGGAGAAATTCCATCTGCGATCGGCCGGAGGCGATCGGTGAACAAGAACCGGTGGTAGAAATCCATCCGCGAAGGAGTCAGTTTCTCGGCACCCTTGACCGGCACATAGAGAGTCACGTAATTTGTCGAACGGATTTCAAGTTGTTCGGAAATCGGGCGATTGGGATTCAGATTCAGGTTCTGCTTGACGGTTGCCCAGAAGGCTTCCGTTATATCCGTCGGGAGATTAGCCAAGTTCTGGAACCTGTCCAGCCTTGATTGCTCAAACGGCTCGATGTACGCAAGGTAGTACTTGTCGAAATGCTCGATGTTTCTGCCTCCGGCATCAACGAACTCCCGAAGTTCTTGCTTGTATCGGGGCGAGTTTCGATAACTCAGCTCACCGGTTTGCGCCAGAGTAACTTCGGTAAGGAATGTCAGCGCAATCAGCGCGGCAAGCGATTGCAAAAGTGTTGAGAAACGGAAGCGCTTCATCTGGCTGGCCCCGCGACAGGCGGAGAGGAGAATTTTGGCAGCTCGATAGACTGCAGACTCGTGGCGGATGCATCGGTGCCTCTGCGATCCTGGCAGGGGCCGGCTGCTATCCGGTCTTTGGCGTTGATTGCCGAAAAAAGCCGGGTCTTCACGCCCACTTCGGCAAGCCGGGCCGCGATGTCGGCGGCCTGCTGGCGGTGATGCTTGGCCATCTCCCCGATGGCTTCATGACGCAAGGTCAGATTCCGCCTCGCCGCAGGCGAAGCGGCGTCGATCTGCCTTTGCACTTCGCGCTGCTGCTGGAGCATTGCGGCCTGGCGGGCGAAGTGGTCCGTCATCTTGTCCATGCCCGCGGCCGCCTGTTGCTCGGCGCGTTCCCAGGCCTGCATCCCCTGTGCCAGGTAATCCATATCAGCCAGGCGGACCATACCGGATCTCGCCTGCTTGACATGCAACTCGGACAAGTGCAGCTGCTGTAGGTGATATTCGTAGAAGCCGTGGAGGTTATCCAGGGTCAGGTAGATGATGTTCGGCCCCCATACCTTGGCGTAATCCAGAACGGCGGGTTCCGTGACGCCGTTGCGCTGGAATGCCTTTAGCAAGGTGTCTGCCGCGGTGAAATAATCGTACGAGGCATCGACGGCCTTGCGGCGCGCCTGGAGCGTGGCTTTATGGGCGGCAATGCCGGATAGCGCCGACTGCCTGGACATGGTGTCTGCATCGGCCTTCCGGTCGGCTTTGGCCGACACCCTAGCAATGGCTACCCCCGGACCGAAACACACGAGAGAAAAGGCCAGCGAGAGGGCAAACAGGACAGTGGAAGTTCTTTCTCCCACTAGCCCCTCGCGATGTCAAGGCACGCTGCACGGATGCATCTTCCTGCGCTGCGAGTCATGGCCTACCAGCCCTTTCCAACCGGAAGGTTTCAATGTCGGGATCGACGGCAACCGACGAACATTGTTATGGAATTCCCTGAAAATATCAATGCGGGTCGCTAGCTGTCCCGGACCCGTTATATGGCTACGGTTGTCAAGTGGACGGATTATGTCAGGGTGATTGCCCCGGCTTTACGTCAATACGTCTCGACGTGATACCGGCTCTTTTCCCTTAGCTGCGGCAGCAGCGCGTCCCAGTCGCCGCCGTGCCGGCGGCAGACGTCGCGGAAGGCTTCGTCGACGCCTTTCTCCATGCCTTTCAGGCCGCACAGGTAGATGTAGCAGTCCGCGTCGTTCAACTGGCGCCAGACGGCATCGTGGCGGGCGCGGATGAGGTCCTGCACGTACTGCTTGGGCTGGCCGGGCACGCGCGAGAAGGCGAAGTTGATGTCGATGAATTCCTTTGGCAGCTTCATCAGCGGCCCGAAGTAGGGCAGCTCGTCCGGCGCGCGCGCGCCGAAGAACAGCATCAGTTCGCCGCCTTCCTTGAGTTCCATGCGACGCCGGCGCCGCTCCGTCATGGCGCGCATCGGCGCCGAGCCGGTGCCGGTGCAGATCATCATCAGCGAGCTGCCGGCGTGGTTGGGCATGAGGAAGGTGGCGCCGAAGGGACCGATCACCTGCACCTTGTCGCCCTTCTTCAGGTCGCACAGGTAGTTCGAGCAGACGCCCTTGACCGGCTTGCCCTCGTGATCCTCGGCGACACGCTTCACCGTGATGGCGCAGTTGTGGTAGCCGGGCCGTTCGCCGTCGCGCGGGCTCGCCACCGAGTACAGGCGCACGTGGTGCGGCCGCCCATGGGCGTCGCTGCCGGGCGGGACGATGCCGATGTTCTGGCCTTCCAGCAGGGGGAAATGCACGCCGCCGAAGTCGAGCACGATGTGGCGGATGTCGGCACTGGCGCCCTCGCCGGTGAGGCGGAAGTTGCCGGCCACCGTGGCGGTGATCGGGCCCTTCTCGCTGTAGAGGTTGACCGCCGGCTTTTCCGCCGACCATGGCGCGGCCACCGGGCCGCCCTGTCCGGCGGTGGCTTCGGTGGTCAGGCGCGCCACGTCTTCCGGTTCGCCGACGGCGGTTGCCACCGGCGCCGCGGCCGGCAACTCGTCCCAGGAGTATTGCTCCTCGAGCGTGTACGGTTTGCCCGGCGCGATGGGGAACCAGTTGTCGATGGCGCCGGTGGGGCAGGGCGGCACGCAGGCGCGGCAGTCGTTGCAGACCTCGGCCATCACCACGTAGTTGCGTGAATCGTGGGTTATGGCCTTGACCGGGCAGGTCTCCTCGCAGGTGTTGCAGCGAATGCAGATGCCCGGGTCGATGAGGTGTTGCTTGGCGAGTTCGGCTGTGCTCATAAAATCCTTTCACCACGGCGACACGGCGGACACGGCGAAAGCCAATTCATGAATTTCGCCGTGTCGCCGTGCCCGCCGTGGTCAAGCCTTTCTCAGTTGAATCTGACGTACTCGAAATCCACCGGCTGGTTGTTGATGCCGCGCGCCGGCGGGGCGATCCAGTTGGCGAACTTGCCGGGCTCGGCGACGCGGCCCATGAGCGACTGCACGAAGGCGCGGTCCTCCTCGGTGGGCAGCCAGTCGCGGTGCTTGTGCGTCCACTCGGCTTCCGAGATCACCTTGCCTTCGGGGCTGAGGTGCAGCTCGCCGAAGATGCCGATCTTGCGGTGGAAGCCCTTGTGCGGCAGCGTGAAGCGGAAGGGGATGCCGAGCTTCTCCGGCACCTTGTTCCAGCGGTCGATGCCGCCCTGCACGTCCTTC
>WYAY01000226.1 GCA_011526165.1 Sulfuritalea sp. | reverse complement strand
CGCCTTCCACCGTCACCAGCGCCTCGCCGGCGTGCGGCGGCGTGATGGTCAGGCGCGCCTTCTCGCCGTCGGCGTAGGCCGGCTTGTCGAGCTTGAGCGCGACGCGGTCCGGCCGCACGCCCTGCGTTTCGTCGTCCTTGGCGGACCAGCCGGCGTAGAAGCGGAAGCGCGTCGTCAATCCGGTTTCGGGATCGAGCACCTCGATGCGGTAGCGGCCGTACTTCACCGGCAGGCTGAGCTTGCCGCGCCCGCCGGCGGGGATGGAGACCTGGGTGGTCGCCACCAGTTCGTCGGTTTCGCTGAAGCCGGAATGCCAGCCGCGCTGGTCGTCGAAGCGCCAGTAGTAGTTGCGGTTCTCGCGGAACAGGCGCACCGGCAGGGCGGTGCCGGCCTTCAGGGCCGCGGCGGTGTCGGCGCGCACCACCTCGAAGTCGGCCGGCGCGCCTTCGCGCGCATAGGTGCCGACGAACAGCGGCCGCAGGCCGACCAGCACCGGCGCCGGCCAATAGACCCGCTCGATGCTGCGCACCACCGGCCGGCCGCCGCTTTCCAGCAGGCTCAGCGTGGCGCGCACCGTGAAGGGCGAGCGACGCTTGGCGACGGGCTGCAGGTCGACCGCCATGCTCGTCTTGCCCTTGTCGTCGAGGCGGGCCTCGGCCAGTTCGGCGCGCGAGCGGACCGTGTCTTCGTCGGCGTCGCCGAAGACGAATCCCGGCAGCTTCTGCGCCAGCGGGTTGCGGTTGCGCTCGACGGTGGCGACGCCGAGCAGGCGGTTGCCGGCGGCGGGCGCGCCGTAGAGATAGCGCCCGGTCGCGTCGACCTGCCAGCCCGATTGGGCATCGAGCCGTTCATTCTCGCTGGCAAGGTCGAGCTTCATACGCTCGGGCAGGAACTCCTCGACGTTGAAGCGCATGCTGGTGCCGGCGACTTTGGCCGCCGGGTCGGCGCGCAGCTCCAGGCTCCACGAACCCGTCGCGGCATCGGCCGGCAGCTCGATGGCGCGCCGGTAGTAGCCGGGGAAGGCGGCCTCCGGCTGCCAGGTGGCGGTCCACTGCGCCTTGCCGTCGGGCCGGCGCAGGATCGCCTGGACCGGCTGCGGCGGCACGCCGCGGCCGTCGGCGTCGCGCGCCATGACCGAGACGTCGAAGCGTTCGCCCGGGCGATACAGGTTGCGGCCGCTGTAGGCGAACAGGCGCACCGGCACGTAGGGCATGCCGGCGATGTCGAATTCGGCGAGGTCGAGCGCCGGCTCCTTGAAGGCGACCAGCGACATGTGATCGCCTTTTTTCGCCATCACCATTCGCGCCGCCTTCGGCCGCTCGGCGAAGGCGCTGCGGCCGTCGCCGTCGGTTTCGCCGCGCGCCAGCGTCCGGCCCTTGGCGTCGATCCAGCTCACCTCGACGCCGGAGACGGCCTTGCCGTTGGCCAGCGAACTGACGTAGGCGTCGGCGCCGCTGTTGGTGTACTGGCGCACATGCAGGCCGAGGTCGCTGACGTAGAAGTAGGTCGTCTGGAACTCATAGCGGAAACGGTTGGGCTGCGTCATCACCGCAACGTAGACGCCCGGCTCGCGCAGCGCCGGGATGCTCTCCACCGGGATGAAAGTGACGCCGCGGCGGTTCTGCTTCTGCTCGGTGACGAAGCGGCCGATGAAGGCGCTGGTCGTCATCTTGTTGAGCTGGTCGAGTTCCCAGCCGTTCACCGCGCCGCGCAGGCGCGTGCCCTGGCTGTAGTAGTAGCCGCCATCCTCGTCGTCGCCGTCCTCGCCTTCGCCGCCGCGCGCCTGACGCACCGGGCCGGCCAGCACCTTCTCGAGGAAGGCCGGCAGCTGGTCCGGCTTAACCTTGAGGAACTGGATGTCGACTTCGGGGACGTTCACCGTGGTCACCGGCAGGCCGCCGTTCTGCTCCGCCGGCAGGACCATGCCGCGGCTGGCGAAATAGAAGGCCGGCACGACCGCCGCCGTGCGGACCGAGAAGCGCGCTTCCTCGCCGAGCGCGGCGCCGTCCTTGGCGGCGAGGCCGGCTTGCACGCGCACGACGTAGCGCGTCTGCGGCTTGATGTGCGGGAAGAACAGCAGGCGCGGGTTCTCGCCGACCACCCAGGCGCCGGCAACCGGCTTGCCGCCCTCGAGCGCGGTGTCCTTCGCGCTGCGGCTGGTCTGGCTCTCCATCTGGCCAGGCAGGCGTGGGCTGTCCTCCTCCTCCTCGATGTCCTCCTCTTCGCCGTTGCGCGCCGGGGCGGGGGCGGATTGGTCAGCGGAGGGCATTTCCAGCACCTGCACGAATTTGCCGTAGTCGCTGCGCGGATCGAGCGGCAGGCTGAACGACAGAGCCAGGGCGGGCGAGCCGTCGAGCTCGCGGTGCGCCGCGTCCACCACTTCGAACTTGACGCCCTCGGCGGAGGGGCCGCCTTCCTCCTTCCCCGTCAGATGCGAGGCGAGGAAGTAGCCCCCGGCCAGGAGCACCAGGGTGACGACCAGGGCGAGCGGCGCGATGCCGGCCTGCTTTGCGCGTTCGAGGAATTGCATGGCACCTCCGATGAGAATGCTGGATGAATTCTAGTGTACAGCCGCAAGGAATCGAAGCCGTGCGCCCTTTTTCTTTTCGTCCTGGCGCGCATTGAAACAGGGTAATCCGCTCCGGGTCGGGCCGCATGCTGGAAAGGTGGCGGCGAATTGTGGCGAAATCATGGTTTTTGCGGCCCGATGCACCGCCCCCCGGTGTTTTCGGTATAGTCCGCCGCATGCCGAAACGCATCGCCATCGTCGAGGACGAAGCCGCCATCCGCGCCAACTACGCGGAGGCGCTGGCGCGCCAGGGCTACGAGGTTGCGGCCTACGCCGGCCGGCCCGAGGCGCTGGCGGCCTGCCGCACGCGCCTGCCCGACCTGGCGGTGATCGACATCGGCCTCGGCGACGAGCCGGAAGGCGGTTTCGAGCTGTGCCGCGAATTGCGCGCGATGAGCCCGCGCCTGCCGATCATCTTCCTCTCGGCGCGCGATTCCGATTTCGACATCGTCTCGGGGCTGCGTCTCGGCGCCGACGACTACCTGACCAAGGACATCAGCCTGCCGCACCTCACGGCGCGCATCGCCGCGCTGTTCCGCCGCATCGACGTGCTGGGCGAGCCGGAGACGCAGGAGGAGGTGCTCGAGCGCGGACCGCTGCGGCTCGACGCCAAGCGCCTTGTGGCGAGCTGGAACGCCGTGCCGGTGGAACTGACTTTGACCGAGTTCTGGATGGTGCACACCCTGGCGAAGTTCCCCGGCCACGTGAAGGACCGCGACCAGCTCATGCACGACGCCAGGCTGGTGGTGGACGAGGGCACCATCACCTCCCACGTCAAGCGCATCCGCCGCAAGTTCCAGGCCGTCGACGCGGCGTTCGACCGCATCGACACGGTGTACGGCATGGGCTACCGCTGGAAGGCATGAGACTTTATTTCTTTTCCCCTCTCCCCGCCGGGGAGAGGGTAGGGAGAGGGGCAGACGGCTGCCCACCCTCTCCCCAGCCCTCTCCCGGCCGGGCGGGAGAGGGGGCGAACTATCGGGGTTGAAATGGGACTGCCCCTTGGATTTCGGCCAACGCTCCGTCTCAAGCTGGCGCTCGTCGCGCTGACCCTGCTCGCCCTGCCCTGGGTCGGCTATCGCTACGTGCAGGAGATGGAGCGCTTCCTGCTCGAGGCGCAGCAGCAGGCGCTGCTCGCCACGGCGCGCGCGGTGGCCACCGCCCTGCACGAGCGGCCGCAGCTGATGCGCGTGAAGCCGGCGCAAGCCGACGCGGCGCAGCGCGCCGCCGAGGAACGCCTGCGCCAGGCGGCCGAGCGCGCCGAGAAGTCCGGCCATCCGGTGGTGGTCGAGGAGATCGGCCGCGAGTCCGGCGTGTCGGAACAGCAGTCGGTGGCGGAGATCGGCGCCATCCTGCGCGGCCTGGAGCGCTCGACCTCGCGCATCTGGGTGGTGAATCGCGAGCTGAAGCTGCTGGCGCTGGCCGGCAGCCTGAAGCCGAAGTCGAAGCCGGAGGACGACGCCGGCGACGGCGCCGCGCGGCTGTGGCGCGACATCCTCGGCCGCATCGTGCCGCGGCCGGCGGAGGACTTCGACGAGGCGCTGGATGAAGACGTGCTCGGCACCGGGCGCGAGATCGCCCACGCCCTGCTCGGCGCGCCGGCGACCCGGCTGCGCGCCAGCGCCGACGGCCGCGCCGTCATCGTCTCGGCGGCGCACCCGATCTGGAGCCGCGACGACGTGGTCGGCGCCGTCGTCGTCGAGGAGACCACCCACTCGATCCTCGCCGTGCGCAGCCAGGCGCTGGAGCGCCTGCTGCTCGCCACCATCGTGGTGTTCGCGCTGGCCGCCGCCGTGCTGCTCGGCTTCGCCACGCGCCTGTCGAACCGCATCCGCCGCCTGCGCGACGAGGCGGAGAGCGCCGTCGACGCGCGCGGCCGCCTGAAGCGCCTGACGTCCGGTTCGCAGGCCGGCGACGAGATCGGCGACCTGTCGCGCAGCTTTTCCGCCGTGCTGGAGAAGCTCGCCCAGCACCACGGCTACCTGGAAAGCCTGGCCGGACGGCTGTCGCACGAGCTGCGCACGCCGATCGCCGTGGTGCGCTCCTCGCTGGAGAACCTCAAGCTGGAGCAGGACCCGGCGCAGCGGCAGGTGTACCTCGAGCGCGCCGAGGAGGGCCTGTCGCGCCTGTCGAAGATCCTCACGCGCATGAGCGAGGCGACGCGCCTCGAGCAGAGCCTGCGCTCCGAAACGCGCAGCCGCTTCGACCTCGCCGAGGTGGTTCGGGAATGCGTGAGCGGCTACCGCCTGGCCTATGCGCAGCGTGACTTCGAGCTGCAGGCGCCGGCGCAGGTGTTCGCCGTCGACGGTTCGCCCGACCTCTTCGCCCAGCTGCTCGACAAGCTGGTGGCCAACGCCGTCGACTTCGGCCGTCCCGGCACGCCGATCCGCATCGCGCTGGCGCAGGCCGGCTACGCCGCCCAGCTCACGGTGACGAACAGCGGCCCGCCCATCCCCGACGCGGTGCGCGGGCGGCTGTTCGAGTCGATGATCTCGGCGCGCGGCGAGCGCGCCGGCAGCGAGCCGCACCTCGGCCTCGGACTCTACATCGCGCGCCTGATCGCCGAGTTCCACGGCGGCAGCATCGCCGCCGCCAACCTGCCCGACGGCAGCGGCGTGTCGGTGAGACTGACTTTGCCGCTCGGCGCGGGTAACATCGCCGCGTGACCGATTCCGCGGAAACCGTCTTCGACCTGCTCGTCGTCGGCGCCGGCATCAACGGCGCCGGCCTCGCGCGTGACGCCGCCGGGCGCGGCCTCAAGGTGCTGCTGGTCGACCAGGGCGACATCGGCGGCGCCACTTCCTCGGCGTCGACCAAGCTGATCCACGGCGGCCTGCGCTACCTCGAGCATTACGAATTCGGCCTGGTGCGCGAGTCGCTCGCCGAGCGCGAGATCCTGCTGTCGATCGCCCCGCACCTGGTGCACGAGCAGCGCTTCGTCATTCCGCACACGCCGTCGCAGCGCCCGCGCTGGATGATCCGCCTCGGCCTCGCCCTCTACGACGGCCTGGCGCGCGGCTCCAGCCTGAAGCGGGCGCAAGGCGTCGACCTGCGCGGCTCGCCCTTCGGCCAGCCGCTGCGGACGGAATTCGCGCGCGGTTTTGCCTATTCCGACCTCGCCACGGACGACGCGCGCCTGACCCTGCTCAACGCGGTGTCGGCGGCGCAGCTCGGTGCGCAGGTGCGCCCGCGCACGCGGCTGGTCGATGCGCGGCGCGAGGGCAAGGCATGGAAGGCGGTGCTGCAGGCAGGGGACGGCGCGCGGCAGGAATGCGCGGCGCGCATCCTGGTGAACGCGGCCGGGCCGTGGGCCGCCGAGGTGCGCCGGACCATCGCCGGCGACGCCGGGCCCGAAGCGCTGCGCCTGGTGAAGGGCAGCCACCTGGTGCTGCCGAAGCTCTACGAAGGCGAGCAGGCCTACCTGCTGCAGAACGAGGACGGCCGCATCGTCTTCGTGATTCCCTTCGAGGACGATTTCAGCCTGCTTGGCACGACCGAGGTGCCGCTGGCGGCGCCCGATGCCGCGCCGCGCATGGATGGCGCCGAAGCGGACTATCTGTGCGCGCTGGCGAATTGCTTCTTCGGCAAGCCGCTGCGGCCGGAGCAGGCGGTGTGGTCCTTCGCCGGCCTCCGCGCCCTCTACGACGACGGCCGGGGCAGCGCTTCGGCGGTGAGCCGCGAGTACCGCCTGATCGTCGATGGCGGTTCCGGCGAACCGCCGCTGCTGTCGATTTACGGCGGCAAGCTGACCACCTACCGCCATCTTGCCGAGCGCGTGCTGGCGCGGCTGCGCCCCTGGCTGCCGGGCCTGCGCCCGTCCTGGAGCGCCCAGGTGCACCTGCCCGGCGGCGGCCTGGGGCCGCACGGGCTTCCCGGCCTGCTGCTGGAACTGGCGCGGCGCCACCCGCATCTGTCGCCGGAACTGCTCGAGGCCCTGGCCCGTCGCCACGGCACGCTCGCCGCGCGCGTCCTCGGCACGGCGCAGACGGAGGCGGAACTGGGCGAACATTTCGGCGCCGGCCTCTACGCTGCGGAAGTAAACTACCTGACTGCCCACGAGTGGGCGCGGACGGCCGAGGACATCCTCTGGCGCAGGACGAAATGTGGCCTGAAAATAGACGAGGCGGCACGGGGCCGCCTCGCCGATTACCTGAAAGGGAAAGCTACAGCGGCTTCTTGAGCGTCATGGCGCCGCGGATCTGGGCGGGGTGGTAGCCGACCGCCTTGTCCTGCGGATAGAGTTCCTGCAGTTTGGCCTGCACCGCCGGGCTGATGCGGTCGGGCGTGCCATGGCATTGCAGGCAGAGGTCCTGTGTCGGCAGGGCCTTCATGTAGCGGTACATCTTCTTGCCGTCGACAGTCACGACCTCGCCCTTTTCCAGGCCGGTCGGCTTTTCGCCGGCGGCGAGGCGCTGGTCGAACTCCTTCAGCACAGCCTCTTCCCAGGCATCGGGTACGGCCTTCGGGTTGCGGTTCTTCAGGCTGACGCGGCGGATGGCCCAGCCGGTCTTTTCCGAGGCGGCCTTGGCCATGGCCGGGGCCTTCTCGCGGCAGACGCCGATGGCGCCTTCGGGGCCGCCTTTCTGGATCTCTTCCTGCAGCACGGCGAGCAGCTTGGGCGGCATGGCGGAAGCCACGCTGCGCGCCTCGTTCAGCAACTTGTCGTCGTTGGCGAAGGCGGCTGCGGTGAAGCTTGCTGCGATGGCCGCGGCCAGCGGCAGGGCGATGCGAATGGTGTCCATGGTTTCCTCCCGGTGTTTGATCGGCGCGCCCGATTATCCCTGCGCGCCCGGGTGCCTTATGTAACCTAAGTTACAGAGCCGGCCCGTCGCCGGTGCGGCCGGGCCGCTCGTAGCGCAGGTATTCGTCAATGTTTTCGCCGAGGCGGCGGGCGATGGTGGCCTGTTCGGCGGCAAAGCCGGCGGCGGCCCGCACGATGCGGCGCGCGGCGATGTCGCCGACGATGCGACTCAGGTCGTCCTCCGCGTCCCATTCCAGCTTGCGCAGCACACCGCCGAGCGCCTCGGCGAAATCGGCGGCGCCGCCGATGCGGGCGTCGCGCAACATCGCTTCGCGTCCTCCCAGCAGGCCGAGCGGCGCGCTGAGGGGCAGGACGATTTCCACGGCCGGTGCATCCGTGCCGAGCGATTCGAAGCGGCCGTCCGGTGCGATGCGGAAATCCAGCGGCCAGGGGCCCAGCACGAGGCGGGCGCGCCGGCCGGCGAAGGGCGCCAGCTTCTCGCGCGCCCAGGGTGCAGCGTCGAGGAGGTGGTTGAAAATCGGCAGGACGACGAGGTCGAGCATGATTGCAGGCCGGCCCGAGAGCCGGCCTACGGTTGTCGCATTCAGGAAACCTGCTGGATGCCGGCGATGACCCAGCCGCGGTTGCCGGCGATGGGCTTGCTCAGGTGCCACAGCTCGTCGAAGGCTTCCGGCGCGGCGTCCCCGGTTTCGCGGATGGCGCCGTGGAAGCGCACGCTGGCGATGTGCTGGCCGCCTTCCTCGGCGATCTCGAGCAGGTCGGCGTTCAGCGTGACGACGTCGGTCTTTTGCGCCGCGCCGCCGCGCTCGTTCATCTGCAGGCGGATTTCGGCGAAGACCTCCGGGGTGGTGAAGTTGCGGATGTCCTCGACGTTGCCGGCATCGTGGGCGGCCTGCAGGCGCACGAAGTTGAGCTTGGCCTGGCGCAGGAAGCCGTCGACATCGAAGCCGGCCGGGATGCCGGCGGTGGCGGCCGAAGCGGCGCTACCGCCCGCGGCCGGCGCCTCGAACTTCATCGGCGCGGGGGCGTTGCCGGCGCCGGCGTACTGCAGTGGCTGGCTTTGCGGTAGGCGCTTGCGCGTGAGCAGCCGGAACAGGAACACCGCCGCCGCGACGAGCAGCAGGATCATGACGAAGGAGGCGAGTTCCTCGCCCAGGCCGAGGTGCGAGAACAAGGCGGCCAGGCCGAGGCCGGCGGCCAGTCCGGCGACCGGGCCGAGCCAGCGGTTGCCGGCGGCGGCGGGCTGCGCCGGGGCGGCGGCCGGAGGCGCGCTCTGCTTGGCGGGTGCCTGCGCCGGCGCGCTGCGCTGCATGCCGAAGCTCTTCGACCCGCCCAGCCGTTTGGCTTCTGCGTCGCCGATGGCGAGTCCCAGCCCGACGACGGCGGCGAATACGGCGATCAGTGCGTTCTTCATCGTCTTTCCTCTCAGGTTTTGTAACCGCGGTGCAGGGCGACCACGCCGGCCGCCATGTTGAAGTATTCGACTTTGCCGAGGCCGGCTTGTTCCATCATGCCCTTCAATGTTTCCTGGTCGGGGTGCACGCGGATCGATTCGGCCAGGTACTGATAGCTGCCGGGGTCGTTGACCACCTTGGCTCCCAGCCAGGGCAGCACCTTGAAGGAATAGAAGTCGTAGGCCGGCGCCAGCGGCTGCCAGACTTTGGAAAATTCGAGGACCAGCAGGCGGCCGCCGGGGCGCAGCACGCGCGCCATCTCGGCCAGGGCCTCGTCCTTGTGCGTCATGTTGCGCAGGCCGAAAGCGCAGGTGACGCAGTCGAAGTGGCCGGAGGGGAAGGGCAGCTTCTCGCCGTCGCACTGCGCCGCCGGCATCGTGAAGCCGTGGTCGATGAGGCGGTCGCGGCCGCGCGTCAGCATGGCGTTGTTGATGTCGGTGAGCCAGACTTGGCCGTTCGTGCCTACCCGCCTGGCGAAGGCCAGCGAGAGGTCGGCGGTGCCGCCGGCCACATCGAGCACGCGGTCGCCCGCCCGCACGCCGGAGACCTCGATGGCGAAGGCCTTCCACAGGCGGTGCAGGCCGAGCGACATGAGATCGTTCATCAGGTCGTACTTGCCGGCGACCGAATCGAAGACGCCGGCGACGCGCTTCGCCTTCTCGGCCTCTTCAACCTCCTTGAAGCCGAAGTGGGTGGTCTTATCCGTCATCCGCAGCCGTGTCGTGGGGGCTGGCTTTTCAATGACTGCCGCAACTGCCGCCACCGCAACCGCCGCTGCCGCAGCCGCCCTCTTTCGGCAACGCGGGATAGTCGGCCGGGTCGCGGCTGGCGCCGGCTTCGGCCATGCGGTCGAGGTACTCCTGCCAGAGCCGGTCGCGGTTGGCGCCCAGCCAGTAGAGGTAGTCCCAGGAATACAGGCCGCTGTCGTGGCCGTCGGAGAACACCGGCTTGACGGCATAGGCACCGACCGGCTCGATCTGGACGATCTCGATGTCGCGCTTGCCGACCTGCAGGGTCTCCTGGCCGGGGCCGTGGCCGCGCACTTCGGCGGAGGGGCTATAGACGCGCAGCAGCTCGTAAGGCAGCTCGTGGCGGCTGCCGTCGGAGAAGGCGATCTCCATCAGGCGCGACTTCTGGTGCAGCTTGATCTCGGTGGGGATGGGGGTGTCCTTGTCGATGCCGCCCATGTTTAGAACCTATCTCCAAGCGTGTTGGGCCGTCAATGATACAGCAGTTGCGGGACGGAAAAACCCCGCTCAGAGGCGGGTGAAAGTGACGCGCTCGAAGTCCGGTCCCTGGTTCAGCAGCCCGTTCAGGCGCACCCTCGCCGGGCGGTCGGTGAAGACCTCGACGATGCGCTCGGGCTGGAACCAGCCGCGCGACAGGACCAGGGTCGGCTCCTCTTTCAGCGCCGGTACCGCCGGCAGGAAGAATGCGCGTACATAATGCTCGGAGGGCGACACGTTGGCGCCGGTCGACCTGACGGCGATGCCTTGCGGTACGCCCGGCAGGACATGGATGCCGATGTGCAGTTCATCCTTGCGCATCAGGTTCCAGCTGACCTGGCTCAGCAGGACATGCTCGCCGTCCGGCGGCTTCAGACAGAACAGCTGACCGTGCGCGATGCGGGCGCCGGCCTCGCCGCGGCGGAGTCGGAAGCCCAGTACCGACTGGTCGGCCACGGTCCAGCGCTCCAGCGGGTAACCGAGCTGCACCTGGGCGGCACGCAGGTTGAGCTGCCCGGGTTCCAGGCTGTCGCGGAAGGTCCAGATGCGCTCCATGTCGCCGCGCGAATAGATGCGGACGTGTTCCGGCTGGTTGAACTCGCTTCCGCTGACATGGAAGTGGATTGCCTCGAAGCCGAGGCAGGCCTGGGCGATGCCGTCCGCGCCGCGGCGCGGAAACCGGCGCGGCGCGGCGGAGAGGCACCAGGGCTTGTACAGGTGCAGCAGCAGGCGGCCGGCCGGTGCGGCCGGACAGTCGCTGCCGAGGCCCAGCGCCGCGGCCGATTCGCCCTGCTTGAGCCGCGTCAGGGCCTGCTGGATAGTCGGCGCCAGCGAGCGCGTGTCGAAGTATCTTACCGCCTCGGTTCTTTGCAGCAGCCCCAGCGGGCGCGCTCCTGCGTCGCGCATCAGGTCGATGCCAAAGGTATTTGCGCCGGCCGATTCGTCGAGCGGCCGAACGGCGGTCAGCGGCGCGAAACCCTGCGCCCAGCGGCAGATCCAGGCGAACTCTTGGGAACTGCGGCTGTAGGGGCTGGCAAGATCGACCAGCAGGATGGCCGCATAGGCCTCGACGGAGCTCAGGCTCTTGCGCACTTCGCCGAGCGGCTCGACGACTGTAGTCCTGTCGATTTGCCATTCCTCCGCTGTTGCAAAGTAGCCGTGCAGGTCGATCCAGGCACCCGGCGTGGGTTCGCGGCGGGCGCGGAAGAACTCGAGGATGACCTTGCCGGCGTAGTGCACGCAGCGCTGGCAGATGAGGGCCAGGCTCTCCTGCACCCGCGGGTCGGCGCCGCCGAGCTGTGCCACCTGGGCATAGGCGCGCGCCATGGCCTGCCAGAGCGCCAGCACCTGACGGAAGGCCTCGCCCTCGGCCGGCAACGGCGGCAAGGGCTTGGCGGCATAGCGCTGCGCCAGTTCATCCTGCAGGAAGGCGACCGGCGCGCGTGTCGCTTCGAGCACCTCGAGATAGGCTGCGGCTGACGGCGGGCGGTGGGCGAGGCCGGTCAGCAGCAGAACGAGGGTCTGGTGCGCCTCGCGTGCATTGGTGAGGGGCAGGCTCGCGATCAGCGCCTTGCAGGCGCTCGCGTCGGCCGTGTCGATGGCCAGCTGGGGCGGGGCGCCGTTGTTCTTCATATGCCCTCGAAGGCGCAGCGCTCGTAATCGCTGCCGCGGTCGAGTTGCCGCGTTAGGCGGATCTGGCGCGAGAATTCTTCGTACATCTCGATAACGCGGCCCGGGCGGAACCAGCCGGCCGGCACGACGACCGATTCGGGATAGTCCAGGGCTGGCACGGCCGCCATGCGGAAGCCGGGCCGGTATTTCTCATTGATGGCGGTGAGGCCGGTGCCGCGCAGGGCGACCGAATGCGGCTGTCCCGGCATAATCTGGATGCCGGCCTGCAGCTCGCCTGCCGTGATGCGTGACCAGCGCGCGACGGTGAGCAGATAGCCGCGGCTGCCCTCCGGGCGGACGGCGACCATCTGGCCGCCGCCGATGCGTCCGCCGGCCTGGCTGAGGGGGCGGGTCAGCCGGAAGCCCGTGGCCGACTCGTCCAGCACGCGCCAGGACTCGACCATGAAGCCCTGCAGCTTGCTGTAGTCGTCCTCGTGCCGCGTGGCGACGCGGCCGAAGGTGGCGATTTCCTCGATCTGGGTCTTCGACATTGCATCGCCTTGGCCGGGCTGGCGGAAGATCTTGCCGGACAGGTAATACTGGATCGCGTCGAGGCCGGTGACGAGCTGGCAGGCGCCGCTGCCGGCATGGCGCGGGTGCTGACGTGGCGCGCCGCCCTTGAACCAGTTGCGGTAGAGATGGCGCAGCAGGTTCTCGCAGGCGGGCTGCACGCAATCCTCGCCGAGGCCGAGCGAGGCCGGCGACTCGCCCTTCTGCAGGTGGGCGATGCGCCGCTTCACGCTGCGCGACAGCTCGGACAGGTCGAGCCAGCGCAGTTGCTCCCCGCCTTCCGCGGATGTTTCCGGCGCGTCGGCGGAAAGATCCACCACGAGCGGCGGCACTCTCGGCTCGACAGGCGGCGCATTGAGCGCCGCCACCTTGCCGCTCCAGCGGTGCAGCCAGCGCTCGGCCTGCGCGAGCTGGCGCCCGGACAGTTCGTAAGGGCTGGCCCGGTGCAGCAGCAGGGTGTGCGCATAGGCGGCGACGACGCTGGTGGCGGGGTGCGTGCTCTGCAGGCTGTCATTGACCGGCTGGGAGAGCGCCGCCAGGTTTTCGGCGGCGGCGTAGGTGCGGTGCAGCAGCCGCCACAGCTGGGCGGGCGGGTCGGTCGGGGCGCGATAGATGTCGAAAAGTTCGGCGCGCACGGCGCTGATCACGCGCTGGACGATCAGCGCGGCGTGGGGTCGCAGCTCGGCGTGGCCTTCCAGGCAGGCGGCCAGGCAATGCAGGTAACCGGTCCGCACCGCCTGCCAGAGGGTGCGGTTGGTGTCCATGCCGGACTGCTCGGGTGGCGCCAACGGCAGTGGCCGCCCGGCGAACTTGCGCGCCGACTCCGCCTGGGCGAAGGCGATCGGGTCGCGCAACAGTTCGAGGATTTTCAGCCGTTCGGCCGGCGCCAGGACGAAGCGGTTGAGCAGGTTGAGCTGGCGCAGCAGCATGGCCTGCGCATGGGACGGATTGGCCAGCGGCTGCACGGCCAGCCAGTCGCGGCAGCCGCGGGCGCTGGTGAAGGCCGGCGGCGGGTCGGCTCCGAGCGTCGGCAGATCGAAATCGGCGTGATTCATGCTCAAGCTCCGCCCCGTTCTTCCGCGAGGGTCTCGACAAAGGCCGCGCGCAGCGCGGCACGGTCGACCGGATGGCCGCCTTCCGCTTCGCGCATCGCCGCGCCCCAGATCGGATTGGGGAAATGGCGGTCGCCGCGCCAGCGCGGGATGACGTGCCAGTGTAGGTGCGGCACCAGGTTGCCGAGGCTGGCGAGATTGACCTTGTCTGGCCGCGCGGCGGCACGCAGCGCCGACTCGGCGGCGAACACCACCGACATCAGATGGCGGCGCTCGGCGGCATCGAGGTCGGTCATCTCGGCGACATGGCGATGCCAGACGACGCGGCAATAGCCGGGGTAGTCGGCATCCGCCACCAGCACCAGCCGGCACAACTCGTCCTGCCAGACAATCTCTCCGCCCGTCCCGCGGCACAGCTCGCACGCATCCGCCACCGACATCGTCCCTGCCTATGCGATAAGGATGGGTGCATTCTACTCCGCCCGCCGCTACAATCGGATGGCATCGTCGCCATTTTCAACCCAAGGAGCCCCCATGCGCGCCCCGATCTTTTCGTTCCGCAGTGAAGCCCGGCAGTGGCTTGCCGCATCCATTCTCCTGCTTGCTGCCGCCGGCGCCTGGGCGCAGGCCGGCACGCTGGACAAGATCAAGCGCAGCGGGGCGATCTCGCTCGGTCACCGCGAGGCGTCCATTCCCTTCTCCTATGTCGGCGACAACCGGCAGCCGGCGGGTTATTCGGTCGAGTTGTGCCAGCGGGTGGCGGAGAGCGTCAGGCGGCAACTCGGCCTGGCGGATCTCCAGATCAGGTGGGTGCAGGTGACGCCGGGCAACCGGGTGGCGAAGCTCGCCAGCGGCGAAATCGACCTGGAGTGCGGTTCGACGACCAACACCCTGTCGCGCCAGGAGCAGGTGTCGTTCAGCCTGCTCACCTTCGCCGACGGCGGCAGCCTGCTCATGAAGGTCGACTCGGGACTGCTGGGCATCGCCGACATGGGCGGCAAGCGCATCGGCGTGGTGCCCGGCACCACCACGGAGGGCAGCCTGCAGGATGCGCTGGCGCGCCACAAAGTGAAGGCAGAGGCGGTGAAGCTGAAGGACCACGCCGAGGGCCTGGTGGCGCTGATGGAGGGGAAGATCGACGCCTACGCTTCCGACCGCGTCATCCTGGTCGGCCTGGTGCTCGGCTCCGGCAACCAGAAGAGCCTGCGCCTGTCGCACGACCTGTTCTCCTACGAGCCGTACGCGCTGATGCTGCGGCGGAACGACTCCGCCTTCCGCCTGGCGGTGAACCGCGAGCTGGCGCGCCTCTACCGCAGCGAGGAGATCTACGCGATCTACGATCGCTGGCTCGGCGTGCTCGGCACGCCGGGGCCGTTGCTGAAGTCGCTCTACTTCCTCAACGGCCTGCCGGAGTAGTCATTCGCCGATGAGATGCAGTGCCACCTCGCGCTGCGAACCGCGCCGGCGGTGCTCATAGAGGTAGATGCCCTGCCAGGTGCCGAGTGCGAGCCGGCCGTCGACGAGCGGAATGCAGAGCTGGGTCTGGGTGAGCGCGGCGCGCACGTGGGCCGGCATGTCGTCCGGCCCCTCCAGGGTGTGCGCGAAGAGCGGATCGCCGTCGGGCACCAGGCGGGCCAGGAAACGCTCCAGGTCGCGCTGCACCTGCGGATCGGCGTTCTCCTGCACGAGCAGGCTGGCCGAAGTGTGGCGGATGAACAGCGTGAGCAGGCCGGTGGCGATGCTGCTCGCCGTGGTCCACAGACTGACTTTTTCCGTGATGTCGGCGAGGCCCCGTCCGCGCGTGGCGATCCGCAGGATGTGCGTCGCCTGACGCACGGTCAATCCTTGCCGGCCAGCGCCAGGCGGATGCCGAGGCCGATGAACAGCACGCCGGTGGCGCGGTCGAGCCAGCGGCCGACGGCGGGACGGCCGCGCAGCCAGCCGCCGACGGTGCCGGCGTAATAACCGATGGCGCCGAAGATCAGCACCGTCTGCGCGGCGAACAGGGTGCCGAGCAGCGCCGTCTGCGCTGCGGCGTTGCCGCGCGCGGGATCGATGAACTGCGGCAGGAAGGCGAGGAAGAACAGCGCCACCTTGGGGTTGATGGCGTTGGCGACGAAGCCGCGCATCAGATAGGGCCGCATGGCCTGGTCGATCTGCAGGACTTCTTCCTCCGCACCCAGCGTTGCGCCCGGACTCTGCAATGCCTTCCAGCCGAGCCAGCACAGGTAGGCCGCGCCGGCCAGCTTGAGGGCGGTGAAGGCGGTTTCCGAGGCGGCGATGAGGGCAGTCACGCCGAGCGTGGCGAGCAGGGTGTGGATGAAGCAGCCCAGCGCGCAGCCGAGGCCGAAGCCGATGCCGGCGCGCCGCCCGCGCGACAGGCCGAGGCTCAGCACGGACAGGTTGTCCGGGCCGGGCGCCAGCGTGATGAGCGCGGCGGCCAGCAGGAAGCCGGCGACCTGGGCGAAGGTGACGTCGATCATGCGCTTACAGTAGCACGCGCTCGATGCCGCCGGCGTTGGCGCGGGCGACGTAGTTCTCCAGCCAGTCCGGTCCGAGCAGGTGCTTCGCCAGCTCGACGACGATGTAGTCGGCGTCCGTGCCGGTGTCGTCGGCGTAGCGGTGCAGGCCCTGCAGGCAGGACGGGCAGGAGGTGAGGATCTTCACCGGCTCGTCGCCGGGGAAGCGCGCGATGCCGCGCGCGATCTCTTCCTGCTTGCGGAAGCGCACCTGGGTGGACACGTCGGGCCGTGCCACCGCCAGGGTGCCGGACTCGCCGCAGCAGCGGTCGTTGAGGTCGACGCGGCTGCCGAGCAGCCGTGCCGCCACCCTGGTGCCGTTGTGCACCTTCATCGGGTCGTGGCAGGGCTGGTGGTACAGATAGCGCACGCCTTTCGCCCCTTCGATCTTCACCCCCTTCTCCATCAGGTACTCGTGGATGTCGAGCAGGCGGCAGCCGGGGAAGATCTTCTCGAATTCGTACTTCTGCAGCTGGTCCATGCAGGTGCCGCAGGAGACGATCACCGTGCGGATGTCGAGGTAGTTGAGCGTGTTGGCGACGCGGTGGAACAGGACGCGGTTGTCGGTGGTGATCTTCTGCCCCTCGTCGGCCTCGCCCGCCGCCGTCTGCGGGTAGCCGCAGCAGAGGTAGCCGGGCGGCAGCACGGTCTGCGCGCCCAGCTCGAAGAGCATCGCCTGGGTGGCGAGCCCCACCTGCGAGAACAGGCGCTCCGAGCCGCAGCCGGGGAAGTAGAACACGGCGTCCCCATCGTAATCCTCTTCCGTGACCTTCCGCGGGTCGCGGATCACCGGCACGACGGTGGCGTCCTCGATGTCGAGCAGTGCGCGCGAGGTGCGCTTCGGCAGCCCGCCCGGCATCGGCCGGTTGATGAAGTGGATGACCTGCGTTCGGATCGTCGGCGCGCCCAGCGTGGCGGCCGGCTGCCGCGTGCTGCGCGCGGCCAGTCCCGACCATTTCGCCAGCCGGTAGCCGAGGCGCTGCGCCTTGTAGCCCCACTCGATCATGCCCTTGCGCATCAGCTTGATCGTCGCCGGGTCCTTCAGGGTGAGGAAGGCCATCGCCGCCGCCTTGGCCGGGACGAACTTCTTGCGGCCCTGCTCGCGCAGGAAGTTGCGCATGGCCACCGAGACGTCGCCGTAGTCGATGTCCACCGGACAGGGCTTCACGCAGCGGTGGCAGATGGTGCAGTGGTCGGCGATGTCGTTGAACTCGTCGAAATGCGCCAGCGAGACGCCGCGCCGCGTCTGCTCCTCATACAGGAAGGCCTCGACCAGCAGGCCGGTGCCGAGGATCTTGTTGCGCGGCGAGTAGAGCAGGTTGGCGCGCGGCACATGGGTCGAGCAGACCGGCTTGCACTTGCCGCAGCGCAGGCAGTCCTTGACGCTGGCGGCGATGTTGCCGATTTCAGACTGCTCGAGGATCAGCGACTCGACGCCGAGCAGGCTGAAGCTGGGCGTGTAGGCATTGCCCAGGTTGGCGCCGGGCAGCAGCTTGCCGCGGTTGAAGCGGCCCTCCGGGTCGATGCGGTTCTTGTAGTCGACGAAGGGGGCGAGTTCCTCGGGCGCCAGGTAATCGAGCTTGGTGATGCCGATGCCGTGCTCGCCGGAAATGACCCCGCCCAAGCTTTTCGCCAGCGCCATGATGCGGTCGACGGCGGCGTTGGCCTCCTGCAGCATCTCGTAGCGGTCGGAGTTGACCGGGATGTTGGTGTGCACGTTGCCGTCGCCGGCGTGCATGTGCAGGGCGACGAAGACGCGGCCGCGCAGCACCTCGCGGTGGAGGCCTTCGATGCGTTCCAGTACCGGGCCGAACACCACGCCGTCGAAGATGTCCTCGAGTTGGGGCTTGAGCTCCTGTTTCCAGGAGACGCGGAGGGAATGGTCCTGCAGGCGGTGGAACAGCGTTACTCCCTCTCCCTCCGAGGGAGAGGGATGGGGAGAGGGTGAGCGGCGGCTAGGGGGGGGGGGGGGGGGCGCGGGCCGCCCCCCCCCGCCCCCCGGCGGGGGGGGGGGGGGGGGCGGGGGGGGG
>WYAY01000225.1 GCA_011526165.1 Sulfuritalea sp. | reverse complement strand
TGGATGGCCATGGCCTGCTCGCCGCGCTCGCCGAGACGGAAGATGTTGCCGACCTCCTTCAGGTTGAGCGCCAGCGAATCGAGCTGGCCGGCCTCCTGCAGGGTGCGGCCGGCGTTGGCATTGTTGCTTTCCGCCATTTTCAGGATGTCCTGCACGTGGCCGGTGATGTTCTGCCCGTTGGCGCTCTGCTGCTGGATGGCGCTGGCGATGGACTCGATCTTCTCCATGGTCTCCTGCGCGCCGGTGTTGATCTGCTGCAGCGACTCGGCGGCCTGGCGCGCCAGGTCGGCGCCGGAGCGGGCCTGGACGTTGCCCTGCTCGATGCTGGCGATGGCCGTGCGGGTCTCGTTCTGGATGGCGGCGATCATGGCGCCAATCTCGCCGGTGGCGGCGGTGGTGCGCTCGGCGAGCTTTCTCACCTCGTCGGCCACCACGGCGAAGCCGCGGCCCTGCTCGCCGGCGCGCGCCGCCTCGATGGCGGCGTTGAGCGCCAGCAGGTTGGTCTGGTCGGCGATGTCGTGGATGGTGCGCGCGATGCCGGAAATCGCCTGCGTGCGCTCCCCCAGCGTCGCCACCACCCGGGCCGATTCCTCGACCGTGCGGGCGATGCGCTCGATTTCCGCCGAGGCGCGGCCGACGATCTCGGCACCCTGCCGCGACAGTTCCCGCGCCGACTGGGCGTTGGCCGCCGTCAGCTCGGCGTTCTCCGCCACCTGGTTGATGCCGATGTTCATTTCTTCCATGGCGTGCATGGCGGCCTCGGCGGCGCTGCGCTGCTGGCCGGAGCCGCCGGCGACGCTTTTCGCCTCCCGCATCAGGGTTTCCGCCGCCTCGGCGACCTGGCCCGAATTGAAGCAGATCTTGCCGACGATGCCCTGGAAGCTTTCCATCAGGTCGTTGAAGGCCTTCGCCGTCTCGATCGTGGCCAGGCTGCCGGCCAGCGGCGAGCGGCGCGACAGGTCGCCGTCGCCGCGCGTCGACTGGATGGTGCGGCGCAGCTCCGACAAGGGATCGAGCAGCCGGGCCTTGAGGACGAGGAAGGGCACGATGGCGGCCGCCAGGCCGGCAACGACCTGATAGACGGCCAGACCGACCGTCAGCGCGCCGGACAGGTGCAGGGCCAGCAGGCCGCCACCCGCCAGGGCGAGCCCCAGCAGGAGGAAGCCGGTCATGATCTTCGCCGTCGTTCCCGTGTGATTTTCTGTCGTATTCATGTTTTCTATCCTCTCTGCCCGGGTCATGGACTGGGACCCGGTTCGCCGTCGGTGTTGCCGGCACCCTGCCGTCCAGGGAGCCGCCCCGGTACGGGGCGGCATGATTTCAATTACGGCAGAAAGGCAGGGGGGCTTTAGTGTTTTCGTCGCAAGCAGGCCTGCCTTGGACGCCAAGACGCGCGACGACCCGGCCGGCAATCTCGCCCAGCGGCAGGCTCTCGTCGGTCGCGCCAAGCGCCACCGCTTCGCGCGGCATGCCGTATACAACGCAACTCGCCTGGTCCTGGGCGATGTTCCAGGCGCCGGCGCGGTGCATCGCCAGCATGCCGCGGGCGCCGTCCTTGCCCATGCCGGTCAGCATCACGCCGATGGCCTGGCCGCCGGCCGCCGCCGCGACCGATTCGAACAGCACGTCGACCGAGGGCCGGTGGCGGTTGACGGGTTCGCCGCGCGACAGTTCGGCGTAGTAGCCGCCGCCCGAGCGGCGCACGATGAGGTGGGAATGGCCCGGCGCGAGATAGGCGGTGCCGGGCAGGATGCGCTCGTTGTGCTCGGCCTCCTTGACGCGCACCCGGCACAGGCCGTCGAGCCGTTTGGCGAAGGAGGTGGTGAAGGTCTCGGGCATGTGCTGCACGATGACGATGCCGGGCATGGCGGCGGGCAGGCGCGTCAGCACTTCCCTGATCGCCTCGGTGCCGCCGGTCGAGGCGCCGATCGCCACCAGGCGGGCAGGATCGACCCGCTGCAGCGCCGGTGACGCTTCCTCGGGCAGTGCCGACGCCGCTGCGGCCGCGGCGGGCCGCCGGAAGCGCGCCCGCGCGCCATGGGCGGCGCGGATCTTGTCGCGAATCTCCTCGGCGTTGCGCTTGAAGGCGTGCAGCGCGTTGCCGGCCGGCTTCGGCACGACGTCCACCGCGCCCAGTTCGAGCGCTTCCAGCGCCGCGCGCGAGCCGCCTTCGGTCGTGGCCGAAACCATCACCACCGGCATCGGTGCGGTCTTCATCAGCTGGCGCAGGAAATCCAGGCCGTTCATTTTCGGCATCTCGACATCCAGCGTGAGCACATCCGGATTGAGCGCCCCGATCAACGCCAGCGCCTCGACCGGATCGGCCGCCGTGCCGGCCACGCGCAGGTCGGGGGCGCCATCGACGATCTCGCGCAGCACCAGCCGCATGACGGAAGAATCCTCGACGATGAGCACCTTGATGGTCATGCGGACGGCGTCCGGTCAGGCGGGGCAGTCGGCGCGCGCGTAGACGGTCCGGCCCAGCGGGCGAAACAGGTCCTGCGCGTGCAGGAAGTTCTCCGAGTGGCCGGCGAACAGCAGGCCGTCTTCGCGCAGCAGCGGCGCGAAGCGCTTCAGGATGGCGTGCTGCGTCGCCTTGTCGAAATAGATCATCACGTTGCGGCAGAAGATGGCATCCAGCGGCCCCTCCACCGGCCAGCGCGCGTCGAGCAGGTTGATGCGCGCGAAAGAGAGCAGCTTCTGCAGCTCCGGCCGCACCCGCAGCGCACCCGCCTCGGCGCCGCCCTCCCGCAGGAAGAAGCGCGCCACCCGCTCGCGCGAGAGCTTGTCCACCCGCTCCGGCGCATACGCGCCCTTGCGGGCATGCTCCAGCACATGGGTGTCGAGGTCGCTGGCGAGGATCGAGACCGGGATGTCGAAGCCGTTGAAGGCCTCCGCCGCGGTCATGGCGATCGAATAGGGCTCCTCGCCGGTCGAGGCGGCGTTGCACCAGATGCGGATCGGACGCCTGGCGCCGATGCGCTTCAGGTGCAGGGCCAGCTGTTCGAAGTGGTGCGCCTCGCGGAAGAACGCAGTGAGGTTGGTCGTCAGCGAATTGACGAAAGTCTCCCACTCCCGCTCGTCGCCGCGCTCAAGGCGGGCCAGGTACTCGGCGAAGGTCTTGTCGCCGCAGGCGCGCAGCCGCCGCGCCAGCCGGCTGTAGACCATGTCCTGCTTGGCGTCGGTCAGGGCGATGCCGGCATGGGCGTGGATCAGCCGGCGCACGCGCTCGAAATCGGCGCCGGTGAACGCGAATTCCCTGGGCGGCGAGGTTTTGGCGGCGGCGCTCATGCAGATCAGGAAGTGCCGGCAGCCGCTTCGGCCGGCGCCTCGGGCGGCTGTAGGCCGTCGGCGAGGATGGCTTCCTCGGTTTTCTTGTTGAGCACGACGATGCCGATGCGCCGGTTCTGCGGGTTGAAGGGATCCTGCCTGTCGAACAGCACCGTGGAGGCCTGGCCGACGACGCGGATCACCTTGCCCTCGGCCATGCCGCCGGCGATCAGCTCGCGCCGCGAGGCGTTGGCGCGGCCGGCGGAGAGTTCCCAGTTGCCGATGCCGCGGTCGCCGGTGACGAAGGGCTTGGCGTCGGTGTGGCCGGACAGGGCGATGCGGTTGTCGACGTCGTTCAATGCCTTGCCGATCTCGCGCAGAATGTCGCGCATGTAGGGCTTCACCTCGGCGCTGGAGAGGTCGAACATCGGGCGGTTCTTCTCGTCCACGATCTGGATGCGCAGCCCCTCGCTGGTGATGTCGAGCAGCAGCTGCTTGCGGTACTGGCCGAGCGAGGGGTTGGCCTCGATGGCGCGCTCGATGCGCTGCTTCAGTTCGCCCAGCCGCTCGCGCTCCTTGCGTTCCAGCTCGGCCTTCAGCGCCTGCAGGTTGATGGTCTTCTTCTCCGCCTTGACCTCGCCCTTCTTCACCTGGCCGCTGGTGCGTGTCAGGTCGGTGCCGCCGCCCTTGATCACGCTGGAGGCATCGCCCGAGCCGACGCCGCCCTGCAGGGCCACCTTGAGCGGCGTGGAGAAGTATTCGGCGATGCCCTGCAGGTCGCCCTTGGCGGTGGAGCCGAGCAGCCACATCAGCAGGAAGAAGGCCATCATCGCCGTGACGAAGTCGGCATAGGCGATCTTCCAGGCGCCGCCGTGGTGGCCGCCACCACCCTTCTTGATGCGCTTGACGATGATCGGCCGCTGGTTCTCGTCGCTCATTTGCAGCCCACCCCCCAACCCTGCTCCAGGGCCCGCTTTGCACAGCGGGCCCGTTCCGGCGGCGAAAAGCATTGCTTTCCGAAACCCCGCCTCCACCCCCGCGGGCGGGGGTGACGGTCCTTCGCCGCTGCGCGGCTCCGAATTGCTGACTGCGCCGCCCTTGGGGGCCGCGCGGGAGCGTCGCGCCTCGGAACGTGTGCAGCGGAGCGCGGCAATAATTCGGCTCCACTGCGCAGCTTCGCAGGCGCGGGCGTTACGCCGAATTCCCGGCGGGCGGCGCTCACTTGCCCTTCCTCGCCTTCACCTCGTCCTCCAGTTCGGTGAAGCCGGGGCGCTCGGTCGAGTAGAGCACCTTGCGGCCGAATTCGACCGCCACCTGCGGCGCATAGCCGTTCATGCTGGCGAGCAGCGTGACCTTCATGCACTGGAACATCTTGGTCGCCTCGTGCAGCTTCTGCTCGAGCAGCGAGGCCAGCGGCGCGACGAAGCCGTAGGAGAGCAGGATGCCGAGGAAGGTGCCGACCAGCGCCGCGGCGATCAGCTTGCCCAGCTCCGCCGGCGGGATGCCGACCGATTCCATGGTGTGCACCACGCCCATCACCGCGGCGACGATGCCGAAGGCCGGCAGGCCGTCGGCCAGCTTCGACAGCGCGTGGATCGGCACTTCCCCCTCGTGGTGGTGGGTCTCGATCTCGTTGTCCATCAGGTTCTCGATCTCGAAGGCGTTGAGGTTGCCGCCGACCATCATGCGCAGGTAGTCGGTGAGGAACTCCATGGCGTGGTGGTCGTGCTGGATGTGCGGGTATTTCGAGAAGATCGGGCTGGCCTCGGGGTTCTCCACGTCCGACTCGATGGACATCAGGCCCTCCTTGCGCACCTTGGCGAGGACTTCGTAGAGCATCGACAGCAGGTCGATGTAGAGCGCCTTGGA
>WYAY01000224.1 GCA_011526165.1 Sulfuritalea sp. | reverse complement strand
TGCCCGACGCCTTCCTGCGCCGCTGCTTCTTCCACTACATCAAGTTTCCCGACAAGGAGACGATGCAGAGCATCATCGACGTGCACTTCCCCGGCCTGAAGAAGACGCTGATCCGCGAGGCGCTGGAAGTGTTTTTCGAACTGCGCGAAATCCCCGGTCTGAAGAAGAAGCCCTCCACCTCGGAACTGCTCGACTGGCTCAAGCTGCTGGTGGCCGAGGATATTCCGCCCGAGGCGCTGCGCGCCAAGGACCAGAAGGCGGCCATCCCGCCGCTGCACGGCGCCCTGCTGAAGAACGAGCAGGACGTGCACCTCTTCGAGCGCCTCGTCTTCATGGCCCGGCAGAACCGCTGAGCGGCGGCCGGCGATGCGCCTGCTTCTTTTTCTTGCCGCCCTGCTGCCGCTGCCCGCGGGGGCGCTGGAGCAGGTCGTCCTGCAGCTGAAGTGGAAACACCAGTTCCAGTTCGCCGGCTATTACGCCGCGCAGGAAAAGGGTTATTACCGCGCGGCCGGGCTGGAAGTCGACATCCGCGAGGCCGGCCCGGAAACCGATCCGGTGCGCGAAGTGCTCGACGGCCGGGCGCAATTCGGCGTCTCGAATTCGGCGCTGATCCTGGCCCGCGCCCAGGGCAAGCCGGTGGTGGCGCTGGCCGTCGTCTTCCAGCATTCCCCCTTCATCCTGGCGGCGCGGCGCGAAAGCGGCATCCGCAGCGTGCACGACCTGGCCGGCAAGCGCCTGATGGTCGAGCCGCACGCCGACGAGGTCTTCGCCTACCTGCGCCAGGAGGGCGTCAGCGAGAAGCTGATGACCATCCAGCCGCACAGTTTCGACCATCAGGACCTCATCGACGGCAAGACCGATGTGCTGACCGCCTACAGCACCGACGAGCCGTATTTCTTCAGGCAGAAGAAGTTCGACTTCCTCGAATTCTCGCCGCGCGCGGCCGGCATCGACTTCTACGGCGACAACCTGTTCGCCGCCGAGGCGCTGGTCGCCGGCAAACCCGACCTAGTGAAGGCTTTCCGCGAGGCGAGCCTGCGCGGCTGGGACTATGCCATGCGGCATCCTGAGGAGATGGCCGACCTGATCATCGCCCGTCACGGCGACCGCAAGAGCCGCGCGCACCTGCTCTACGAGGCGCGCGAGATGCACAGCCTGTTGCGGCCGGACCTCGTCGAGATCGGCCACATGAACCCCGGCCGCTGGCGTCATATCGCGGACGTCTATGCCGATCTCGGCATGATCGAGCGCGATTTTTCGCTGGGCGGCTTTCTCTACGATCCGGCGCCGCGGACGGATCGCCGCCTGACGGCCGCCGCCGCCGCAAGCACGGGAGTGGCCCTGGTGTTCGCCGCCGTGATCGTCGGCTTCGTTGGCCTGACGCGCAAGCTGCGCCTGGAAATCGACGTCCGCCAGCAGGCCGAGGCCGAGCTGCGCGAGAGCGACAAGAAGTTCCGCGCCATCGCCGACACGGCGCCGATCGCCCTGCTCATCACCCGTCCCGAGGACGGCCGCATCCTCTACGCCAATCCCGCCGCCGCCGACCTCGGCGGCCTGCCGCTTGCCGAGCTGGTCGGCAGCGACGTCACCCGCTTCTATACCGATCCGGCGGCGCGCCAGCGCTTCCTCGATGAGCTGCGCGCCAACGGCACCGTCCGCAACCAGGTGGTCGAATTCGCCCGCGCCGACGGCACGCCGGTGCTGACGCAACGCTCCGCGACCCTCGGCACGCTGGCCGACCAACCGGCGCTGTTCGTGGCGATCTCCGACCTGCGCGAGCGCAGGCGCCTGGAGACCGCCCTGCTCGTGCGCAGCGCCGCCATCGAGGCGGCGGCGGAGGGCATCGCCATCACCGATCCGAACGGCGTCATCGAATACGTCAACCCCGCCCTGCTCCGCAACAGCGGCTACACGGAAGAAGAGCTCATCGGACGCCACACGCGCGTATTCAAGAGCGGCCACCACGACCAGGCCTTCTATCAGGCCCTCTGGCAGACCGTCCTCGCCGGCAAGGTCTGGCGCGGCGAGCTGGTCAACCGCCGCAAGGACGGCAGCCAATACACCGAGCTCCAGGCCATCGCACCGGTGCTCGACGAGAAGGGGGAAATCGTCCGTTTCGTCGCCATCAAGCATGACATCTCCGAGCGCAAGCGGATGGAAACCGACCTCCAGGAGACCAACGCCATGCTGCAGCACCAGCTGCAGGAAATCGAACGCCTGCAGGAAGAGCTGCGCGAGCAGGCGGTGCGCGACGGGCTGACCAACCTGTTCAACCGGCGCTACCTCGACGAGACGCTGGAGCGCGAACTGGCGCGGGCCAAGCGCGAGGGCTACCCGCTCTCGCTGGTGATGATCGACATCGACCATTTCAAGAAGCTCAACGACACCTACGGCCACCAGGCCGGCGACAAGGTGCTGCGCGAGCTGGCCGCCCTGTTGTGGGGCGACATCCGCGCCGAGGACGTGCCCTGCCGCTACGGCGGCGAGGAATTCCTGGTCATGCTGCCGCGCATGCCGCTGGAAATCGCCCTGGAGCGCGCCGAGGGCTGGCGGCAGACCTTCGAGGCCACGCGCGTGCCCTTCGGCGACTTCAACCTCGGTGCAACCCTCTCCTGCGGCCTGGCGTCGTATCCCGAGCACGCCCGCACCCCGGACGACCTGCTGCGCTGCTGCGACGAGGCACTCTATTCCGCCAAGCATGGCGGCCGCAACCGCTGCGAGACCTTCCATGCCCACCATCCATTGCACAAGTAGGCCGCACGCATGCTGATCGATTTTTTCCACCATCTGAAGCAAGCCAAGCTGCCGGTGTCGACCAAGGAGTTCCTCACCCTGCTGGAAGCGCTGCAGAAGCACGTCGCCGGCCACAGCATCGACGAGTTCTATTTCCTCTCGCGCGCCTGCCTGGTCAAGGACGAAACGAACTACGACAAGTTCGACAGGGCCTTCGGCGAGTACTTCAGGGGCGTCGAGCGGATCCCGGGGCTGGAGGCGGAGATCCCCGAGGACTGGCTGCGCCTGATGGCGAAGAAACACCTGACGCCGGAGGAAAAAGCCAAGCTGCAGGCGCTCGGCTGGGACAAGCTGATGGAGGAGTTCAAGAAGCGCTTGCAGGAGCAGAAGAAGCGCCACGCCGGCGGCTCGAAGTGGATCGGCACCGGCGGCTCCAGCCCCTTCGGCGCGCATGGCTACCACCCCGAGGGCATCCGCATCGGTGCCGAGTCCGCCGGCAACCGCACGGCCGTCAAGGTGTGGGAGAACCGCGAGTTCCGCAATCTCGACGACAAGGTGGAATTGGGCACGCGCAACATCAAGGTGGCGCTGCGCCGCCTGCGCCGCTTCGCCCGCGAGGGTGCCGAGGAAGAACTCGACCTCGACGGCACCATTTCATCGACGGCGCGCAATGCCGGCTGGCTCGACATCCTGATGCGCCCGGAGCGCCACAACAAGGTCAAGGTGCTGTTGTTCCTCGACATCGGCGGCTCGATGGACGACCACATCCGCGTCTGCGAGGAGATGTTCTCGGCGGCCAAGACCGAGTTCAAGCATCTCGAGTACTTCTATTTCCACAACTGCGTGTACGACCACGTCTGGCGCGACAACCGGCGCCGACACTCGGAGCGCTTCCCGCTGTGGGACGTGATGCACAAGTACGGCCCCGACTACAAGCTGATCCTGGTCGGCGACGCCACCATGAGCCCCTACGAGATCATGCAGCCGGGCGGCTCGGTGGAATACATGAACGAGGAATCCGGCGCCACCTGGATGCGGCGGCTGCTCGACACCTATCCGCACGCCGTCTGGCTCAATCCGGAGCCGGAGCACCTGTGGCCCTACCGCCATTCCATCACCCTCCTCCACAACATCATGGGCAGCCGCATGTTCCCCCTGACGTTGGAAGGGCTTGAGCGGGCCATGCGTCTGCTCAGCAAATGAGGGACAATAGCGGCCTTCTCAGGAGAACCACATGAACGAACAGGACATCCAGCGACTCGCCCGCCGCGAGACCTTGCTCAAGCTGGCCGCCACGGGGGCGCTCGGCGCCGGCGGCATCCTCGGCCTGGTGCGCGACGCGCTCTCCGCCGGCTCGCTGCCGGCCACGCCCGGGTTCCGCCACATCCGCGGCCCGGTCGGCGTCGACAACACCCGCGCCTCGATCGGCCTGAACATCAAGCCCGGCCAGGCGGTGATGACCGGCGAGGGCGGCGAGGCCGTCTTCATCATCGGCCCCGACGCCTTCCTGCAGCGGGAGAAATCCAAGGTCATCTTCGAGGAGAGCGGCGGCGCCCAGATCATGCGCGTCGTCACCGGCAAGATCCTCAGCGTCTTCGGCAAGAACAAGGAACGACAGCGCAACCTGTCGCTCGTCACCTCCACCGCCACCATCGGCATCCGCGGCACCGGCTGCTACATCGAGGCCGAGGAAGCGCGCACCTATTTCTGCCTGTGCTACGGCGAAGCCGAGGTGACGCCGAAGGGCGATCCGAAGCAGAAGGAAACCATCCAGACGAAGCACCACGACCACCCGATCTACATCCATGCCTCGGGCGACCGCATGATGGCGCCGGCCACGGTGATCAACCACACCGACGCCGAGCTGACCATGCTGGAGAATTCGGTCGGCCGCTGGCCCCCCTTCTCGGGCGGCAATCGTTACTAGCGCTACTTAGGGCTGGAAAAGGATCACTCGCTCGCCGCCGGCGGGGCGGCCTGCAGCACTTCCTCGAGAGTGGTGAGGCCGGCGGCGACCTTCATGGCGCCGGAAATGCGCAGGGGCTTCATGCCCTCGCGATAGGCCAGTTCGCGCACCCTGGCCAGGTCCGTCGTCGGCGTCACCAGCTTGCGCAGCTCCGGCGACATCAGCATGATCTCGTAGAGCCCGACGCGGCCCATGTAGCCGGTCATGCGGCACTCGAGGCAGCCGACCGGCCGGTAGATCTGCGGCGGCCGCACCGCCTTCCAGGGCGCCACCATCGCCTGCCAGATTTCCTCCTGTTCCGGCGTCATCGGCGCCGCCTGCTTGCAGTGCGGGCACAGGGTCCGCACCAAACGCTGCGCCATGACGCCGAGCAGCGTGGCGTTCAGCAGATAGGCCGGCGTGCCCAGGTCGAGCAGGCGCGTCACCGCCGTCGGCGCGTCGTTGGTGTGAAGTGTGGACAGCACCAGATGGCCGGTCAGCGCCGCCTGCACCGCCATGTCGGCCGTCTCGATGTCGCGAATCTCGCCCACCATGACGATGTCGGGATCCTGCCGCATCAGGGCGCGCACGCCGGCGGCGAAGGTCATGTCGATGTTCTGCTGCACCTGGACCTGGTTGAAGGAGGCTTCGATCATCTCGATCGGATCCTCGATGGTGCACACATTCACCTCCGGCGTCGCAAGCTGCTTCAGCGTCGAATACAGCGTCGTCGTCTTGCCCGAGCCGGTCGGCCCCGTCACCAGGATGATGCCGTTCGGCTGCTCGGTCATCTGTGACCAGCGCGCCTTGTCGTCTTCGGTGAAGCCCAGCTCGGCGAAGTCGCGCACCAGCACCTCGGGGTCGAAGATGCGCATCACCAGCTTCTCGCCGAAGGCGGTCGGCAGGGTGGACAGGCGCAGCTCGATCTCCTGGCCGTCGGCGGTGCGCGTCTTGATGCGGCCATCCTGCGGGCGGCGCTTCTCGACGACATCCATGCGGCCGAGGATCTTGATGCGGCTGGTCATGGCATTCAATACCGACATCGGGATCTGGTAGACCTGGTGCAGCACGCCGTCGATGCGGAAGCGCACGATGCCCAGTTCGCGCCGCGGCTCGATGTGGATGTCGCTGGCGCGCTGCTCGAAGGCATACTGCCAGAGCCAGTCGACGATGCTGACGATGTGCTGGTCGTTGGCGTCGAACTGGCGGTTGGTCTTGCCCAGCTCGACCAGCTGCTCGAAGTTGGAGGCGCCGCTGCGGATCTCGCCCTGCTGCTCGGCCTTCTTCACCGAACGCGCCAGGTTGTAGAACTCGACGAGATAGCGGTCGATGTCGTGCGGATTGGCGACGACGCGGCGGATGTCCTTGCGCAGGATCGGCTTCAGCTCCGCCTCCCATTCGCGCACCCACGGCTCGGCGGTGGCGATGGTCACCTCGCGCGTATTCACCTCGATGGGCAATATCTTGAAGCGCGTGGCGTAGGCGTTCGACATCACCTCCGTCACGATGCTGAAGTTGATCTTCAGCGGATCGATGTGCAGGTAATCGAGTCCGGCCCGCCTCGCCAGCCACTCGGTGAGGAACTCCAGCGTCAGCGCCTTGTGCGGCTCGGCCAGGGTCTTCCACTTCTGGTCGGCGATGACGACCAGCGGATGAATGTCGCCCCGAAAGTAGCGCCGCTCCTTCTTGAAGTCCTCGCCGACGCCCTTCGGGATGAGTCCGTCTGCAACCAGGCTGTCGACCGCCTCGGGCAAGGTCAGGCGATGTTCGCGGACCGGGGTTTCCTCGCTGGTCTTGTTCATGGCGGCCGATGTCGATGGACTGGCTGCACTATAGCCGACTCGCCCGCCCCGCTCAATGGCAGGGATGGGAAAGTCAGTCCCTGCAGCACGGCGGCTGCTAGGACCTAATGGGATGGTCGCCCAGTTCCAGCATCAGCACATTCACGCGCCTGACGAAGGCCGCCGGATCTTCCAGCTGGCCGCCCTCGGCCAGCAGCGCCTGGTCGAACAGCACGGCGCTCCAGTCGTCGAAGCGCTTTTCCTCGTATTTCAGACGCTGCACCACCGGGTGTTCCGGATTGATCTCGAGTATCGGCTTCGACGCCGGCACCTGCTGGCCGGCCGCCTTGAGCAGGCGCGCCAGGTTGCCGCCCAGGTCGTGCTCGTCGGCGACCAGGCAGGCCGGGCTGTCGGTGAGGCGGTGCGTCACGCGCACCTCCTTCACCCGCTCGCCGAGCGAGGTTTGCATCTTCTCCACGAGTTCCTTGAACTCGCCGGCCTGCGCCTGCTGCGCCTGCTTCTCCGCCTCGTCTTCCAGCTTGCCCAGGTCGAGGCCGCCCTTGGCCACCGAGGCGAGCGGCTTGCCCTGGAACTCGGTGAGGTGGCTCAGCACCCACTCGTCCACCCGGTCGGAGAGCAGCAGCACTTCGATGCCCTTCTTGCGGAAAATCTCCAGGTGCGGGCTGTTTTTTGCGGCAAGGAAGGCATCCGCCGTGACGTAGTAGATCCTGTCCTGCCCGTCCTTCATGCGGCCGATGTAGTCGGCGAGCGAGACGCTCTCCTCCTCCGTGTCGGCGTGGGTGGAGGCGAAGCGCAGCAGGCCGGCGATCTTTTCGCGGTTGGCGGGGTCTTCGCCGACGCCCTCCTTCAGCACGCGGCCGAATTCCTTCCAGAAGGTGGCGTACTTGTCCTTTTGGTTTTCGGCCAGGTCCTCGAGCAGGCCCAGCACCTTCTTCGTGCAGCCGGCGCGGATCGCCTCGATGTCCTTCGATTCCTGCAGGATCTCGCGCGAGACGTTGAGCGGCAGGTCGTTGGAGTCGACGACGCCGCGCACGAAGCGCATATACGCCGGCAGCAGTTGCTCGGCGTCGTCCATGATGAAGACGCGCCGCACGTAGAGTTTCACCCCATGCCGCTGCTGGCGGTCCCACATGTCGAAGGGGGCGTGCGCCGGGACGTAGAGCAGCTGGGTGTAGTCCTGGCGGCCCTCGACGCGGGCGTGCAGCCAGGCCAGCGGCGCGTCGAAGTCGTGGCCGACGTGCTTGTAGAATTCCTTGTACTGCTCGTCGCTGATGTCCGACTTGGGCCGCGCCCACAGGGCGTTCGCCTGGTTCACCGTCTCGTCCTCGTCGGTCGTGACCTGTTCGCCGTCCTTCCATTCCTCCTTCTTCATGACGATCGGCTGGACGATGTGGTCGGAGTACCTGCGGACGATCTCGCGCAGTTTCCAGCCGGAGAGGAGATCGTCCTGCCCTTCCTTCAGGTGCAGCGTGATCTCGGTGCCGCGCGCGGGCTTGTCCGTTATCTCGATGGAGAACTCGCCGGCGCCCTCGGATTCCCAGCGCACGCCCTGGTCGGCGGCCAGCCCCGCCCGGCGCGTCAGCACCGTGACGCGGTCGGCGACGATGAACGAGGAGTAGAAGCCGACGCCGAACTGGCCGATCAGGTGGGCGTCCTTCTGCTGGTCGCCGGTCAGCTGCGAGAAGAATTCGCGCGTGCCCGACTTGGCGATGGTGCCGAGGTTGTTCACCACCTCCTCGCGGCTCATGCCGATGCCGTTGTCGGCGATGGTCAGGGTGCGCGCCGCCTTGTCGAGACTGACTTTTATCTTCAGGTCGGGATCGGACTCGAACAGGCTGCCGTTGTGCAGGGCCTCGAAGCGCAGCTTGTCGCAGGCGTCCGAGGCGTTGGAGATCAGCTCGCGCAGGAATATCTCTCGGTTGCTATAGAGAGAGTGGATCATCAGGTGAAGCAGTTGCTTCACCTCGGTCTGGAAGCCGAGGGTCTCTTTGGTTGCTGTGGTCATGGTGCGCTCCGGATGAAGACGGGAGGGGAAATTGGGGCGGCCGGCCGCGTTTTCAAGCCCCGCGGCGGGATTACTCGTAGCGGATCTCGACGATCTCCAGCTCGCGCGGCCCGGCCGGGCTGGCGAAGCGCACCGCGTCGCCTTCCTGCGCCTTGAGCAGCGCCCGCGCCAGCGGCGATATCCAGCTGATCATGCCGCGGCCGGCGTCGGCCTCGTCGATGCCGACGATCTGGTAGGTGGCTTCGTTGCCCTCGGCGTCACATACCGTCACGGTGGCGCCGAAGAACACCCGCCCGGTGTGCTCCTGCCGCGCCGGATCGACCACCACCGCGCTTTCCAGCCGCTTCATGAGGAAGCGGATGCGCCGGTCGATCTCGCGCAGGCGCTTCTTGCCGTAGATGTAGTCGCCGTTCTCGGAGCGGTCGCCGTTCTTGGCCGCCCAGGAGACGACCTGTACCAGCGCCGGCCGCTCGCTCTTCACCAGCTGCTCCAGTTCAGCCTTGAGCAGGCCGTAGCCGCGGCGGGTCATGTAGTTCTTCGCGCCGTGCGGCAGCGCCGGGGCGGACGGCTGGGCGTCCTCCTCCTCGTGAGCATCTTCCTTGACGAAGGCCTTGTTCATCTGCGCGGTAGTCGTTGCGGGTGAGATAATTATAGCCATCGAAGAAGAACGACAAGCACCATGCCCTCCTCCGACCGACAGCAAGCCTTCCGCGCCGGCATTCTCGCCTGCCTGCCGCTGTCGCCCGGCGTGATGCTCTTCGGCATGGTGTGCGGCGCCGCCGCCGCGGCGGCGGGCCTGACGCCGGGGCAGTCCTTCGCTCTCTCCTGGCTGGTCTTCGCCGGCTCCTCGCAGATCGTCGCCACGCAGCTCTTCGCCGCCGGCGCGCCGGGCTGGGTCATCGTGCTCACCGGCTGGGTGGTCAACCTGCGCTTCATGATGTACAGCGCCACCCTCGCCCAGCATTTCCGCGGCACCACGCGCCTGGAGCGCTGGCTGGCCGGCTATCTGCTCACCGACCAGGCCTTCGCCGTGACGCTGGCGCGGGTACTCGACGGCCGCAAGGACATCCCCTGGTTCTTCCTCGGCATCGCCGCCACGCTGTGGGTGTTCTGGCAGGTCGCCAGCCTGGCGGGCATCTTCCTCGGCGCCCGGGTGCCGGCCAGCTGGTCGATTGATTTTGTCGTCGCCCTCACCTTCATCGGCGTGCTGGCGCCGCTCTTGCGCAACCGCGCCATGGCGGCGGCCGCCGCGGCGGGGGGACTGACTTCCGTCTACCTCGTCCTGCCGCTGAAGCTCAACCTGATGGCCGCCGCCCTGATCGGCGCCGCCGTCGGCATCGCAATGGAGACGG
Source organism: Sulfuritalea sp. (assembly GCA_011526165.1). Classification (GTDB taxonomy): domain Bacteria; phylum Pseudomonadota; class Gammaproteobacteria; order Burkholderiales; family Rhodocyclaceae; genus Desulfobacillus. The sequence continues at coordinate 6,379 of WYAY01000224.1, read as the reverse complement.
GCATGAAACAGGGGAAAAGGAAGCGATGAATGCTTCATCCATGCCCGTTACCCTCTCCCCCCGCCCCTCTCCCGCAAGCGGGCGAGGGGAGCGCCCTGAGTCGCTTGCGCGACTGATTGGACAATCGTGGCCGACATCGCGATCTGGGGCGTGATCGCCGCGCTGGGGACGGCGACCTTCGCCACCCGGCTGTCCTTCCTGGCGCTGCTGGGCGAGGGCGAACTGCCGGTCTGGCTGCGCCACGTGCTGCACTACGTGCCGCCGGCCATCCTCGCCGCCATCGTCGCGCCGCAGCTGCTGGCCGGCGCGCCGGGACTGGCAGCGACGCTGGACGGCCCGCGCACGGCGGCGGCACTGGCCGGCCTTGCCGTGGCCCTCGTCACGCGCAGCACCTTCGCCACCATCGCGGTGGGCATGGCCGTGCTGTGGGGACTGACCTTGCTTTGACGCTCAGTGATAGACGGCGGGCTGGGTAATCAGCGTGCCGTATTCCTCGAGCAGGTCGCCGAAGGCGTCGATGTCGGGTTCGCCGGAGACGAGCGCCTTCAGTTCGGCGCGGAAGCGTTCCGCCGTGCCGTCGCGCATCAGCACGCCCTTGTTCACGCGCTTGTCGATCACCTCCACGGCATCCTGCGCCGGGTAATCGACGACGTGCATCACCGGGTTGTCGAAGACGATCATCATGTCGGGCACCTCCTGATGCTTATTTGTGCGCTCCGGCAGGTTTTTCAACCCCGCGCGGACTGTTGTTTTTCCCGGCAGCGACGCATAATAGGCCGATGCAAGAGTCCGAAGACATCGCCGCGCTGCGCCTCAGGCTGCACGAAATCCAGGTCGAGCACCGCGACCTCGACGAGATCATCGAGCGCCTGATCCAGACCCCGCCGCACGACGACCTCATGCTGCGAAGGCTGAAAAAGCGCAAGCTGCAGCTGAAAGACCGCATGGCCCTCCTCGAGCGCATGATCGAGCCCGACATCCCCGCCTGAAGCGCACCTCGCCGTCCCGCGCGGACCGATTTTCCGCGCTCTGGACAATGGCATACCCCGTGCTAGACTGAAAATTCCATACGGGAGAAGGGGGTAATGCCATGAACGCCAAATCCGCCCTGGCCGGCGGCCTGATGTCGGCCGCCCTGCTGCTCGCCTGCACCAGCGCACTCGCCGCCAAGGCGGAGAGCGGCACGGTCGTCTCGCTGCGCGGCGGCACGCTGGAACGCCTGGACAACGGCGCCTGGAAGCCGCTCGCCGCCGGGCACAAGGTGGCGACGGGCGAGCGGCTGCGCACCGGCAAGGCCGCCGTCGCCGTAATCGAGTTCCCCGCCGTCGGCCGCTTCGTCATGGGCCCCGCCTCCGAGATCGAGATGGGCCGCGAGCCGAAGGATTTCACGACGAAGATGAACCGCGGCGCACTGTGGATGCAATCGGCGCTGCCGGCCGGCGGCCGCGCCGCCATCAGCACGCCGATCGCCATCGCCGGCGTGCGCGGCACGGCCTTCTCGATGGTCTTCGGCGAAGGCGAAAAGGCCGTTTGCGCCTGCACCTGCGCCGGCAACATCGAAGTCACCTCCCCCGACGGCAGGAAGTTGAATGTACCCAAGGGCGAATACGTCGCCATCGACGCCGGCCAGTCCGTGCCGGCCAAGGCCCAGGCTTCCGCACCGGTCCTGGCGGAAAAGGGCACCGTCTTCGATTTCTGCCAGGCCTGCCATGTCGTCGGCGGCAAGGGCCAGCTGAAGGCCGACTGGCGGCAGTGAGGCTGCCGCTCGGGCTGGCACTGCTGGCGGCCGCGGCGGTCGGCCTCGACCCCGGCGGCCACCTGGAGAGCTTCGAGCAGCGCACCCTCGACGCCCGCGCCCGCCACCACGCCGCGCCGACTTCCGACACCGGGCGCATCGTCATCCTCGACATCAGCGAGGAGACGATCGAGCGCCTCGCCCCGCTCTATGGCCGCTGGCCCTGGCCGCGTTCCCTGCACGGCGAGGTGGCGGAATACCTGGCCGCCGACGGCGCCGCCGCCATCGGCTTCGACCTGCTCTTCGCCGAGGCGGCGACGCGGCGCGAGGTGGATGCCGCCGACTGGGAAGCGCTCGCCGCACTGGCACAGAGCGCCGACCTGGCCGAAGTGCGCGGCGAACTCGCCCGGCGCATCGAGGCCCTGCAGCCGGGCCTGGGCGACCGCGAGTTCGTCGCCTCCGTCGCCAGGGCCGGCAACGTCTTCCAGGCCGCCGTCTTCGCCCCCGGCCCGCCCGGGATGCAGGACTTGCCGGCGGTGCTGGCGCCGCCCGTGCCGGTCGCCGCGCGCGCCGAGGCGAGCCTGCGCGGCCAGGCCCTGCTGCCCTTCGCCGATCTGGCACAGGCCTCGCGCGGCATCGGCCACATCAACGCCCTGCCCGACGTCGACGGCACCTACCGCCGCTTCGCGCCGCTGCTGTGGCAGGCCGACCGGCAGGCGGCCTACCCCAGCCTCGGGCTGGCTATCGCCGCCCACGTCAAGGGCGTGCCGCTCGCCTCGCTGCGGCGCACGGCGGAAGGGCTGGCCGTCGGCGATGCCGTGCTGCCGCTGGCCTCCGACGACAGCGCCTGGATCCGCTATCAGGGCGGCACCCTGCAGCGCGCGGCCGACGGCAGCGAGACTTTCCGTTCCTTCTACCGCCACATCCCCTACGAGCAGGTTCTTGCCGCCAAGGACCTGCGCGCCGCCGGCCAGGAGTCGCCGCTGCCCGCCGGCACCTTCCGCGACAGGATCGTCCTCGTTTCGGCGCAGGCGGCGGGGCTCTCCGACCTGCGCGCCACGCCCTTCTCGCCGGTCACGCCCGGCATCGAACTGCACGCCAACATCATCGACAGCCTGCTCGCCGGCGGCTTCCTGCGCGCACCGGCGGCCTGGACGGCATTCCTGCTGACGCTCGGCCTCTGCCTCGCCGTCGCCTTCACTGCGCAGAAGTTGCGTTTCCGCCTCGGCGTGCCCCTCTTCCTTGCCATGACCGGCGGCCATGCCGGCGCCGCCTGGACCGCCTATGGGGCAGGCTGGGCGCTGCCGCTGGTGCCGCCGCTCGCCGCCATGGCGATCGCCTACGGTGGCATGCTGCTGGCCCGCGCCGCGCTGGCCGAGCGGGACAAGCGCTGGCTGCGCACCGCCTTCGGCCACTACCTGGCGCCGAGCGTGCTGGAGGAAGTGCTGCGTGCGCCGGACAAGCTGCGCCTGGGCGGAGAGCGGCGCCGCATGACGGTGCTGTTCTCCGACGTCGCCGGCTTCACCACGATTTCCGAGAAGCTGCCGCCGGAGGAGGTCAGCGCGCTGCTCAACGGCTACCTCGACCGCATGACCGCCTGCGTGGCCCAGAGCGGCGGAACGCTGGACAAGTTCGTCGGCGACGCCGTCATGGCCGAGTGGAACGCGCCGCTGGCGCAGCACGACCACGCCGCGCGCGCCTGCGAGACGGCGCTGCTGATGCTGGAAGAAGTCAGCCGCCAGGACACGGCGTGGCGGAGCGCCGGCGCCGCGCTGGAGATCCGCATCGGCATCAACACCGGCGAGATGGTGGTCGGCAACATGGGCTCACACCAGGTGTTCGACTACACCGTGATCGGCAACGAGGTCAACACCGCCGCGCGCCTGGAGCCGCTCAACAAGGCCTTCGGCACGCGCATCCTCGTCGCCGGGACGACGCGCGCCGAGACGGAGCAACATCGGCCCGGGCGCTTCGCCTTCCGCCCGCTCGGCCGCGTCAGCCCGAAGGGCCGCGCCGAGCCGCTCGACATCTTCGAACTGGCCGGCCGGCGCGACCAGCTGGACGATGCCGCCCGCGCAAGCCTGGCCGATTTCGAGGCGGCGATGACCCACTACATGGCGCGCCGCTTCGACGCGGCGCTCAGCCTGTTCCGCGCCGTGCAGGCGCGACAGCCGGATGACGGTCCTGCCGCCGTCCTCGCCGCGCTGTGCGAAGACTATCTTGCCCACCCGCCGCCGGCGGACTGGAACGGGGTGTTCGTGCAGACGGAAAAATAGCGCCGCCGCGATTGTCTTTCGCAACGGAGCCGCATACCATAGCCGGGCTTTTCCATCCGGACACGTCCATGAGCAAAACCGCCGCCTTCAACTTCGACACCCTGAGCCTGCACGCCGGCCAGCAGCCCGACCCGCAGTTCGGCGCGCGCGCCGCGCCGATCTACCTCACCACCAGCTTCGTCTTCAAGGACGCCGACCAGGCCGCCGCCCTCTTCAACATGGAGCGCGCCGGCCACGTCTATTCGCGCATCTCGAATCCGACCAACGCCGTGCTGGAGGAACGCATCGCGGCGCTGGAGGGCGGCGTCGGCGCCATCGCCGCGGCCTCCGGCCAGGCGGCGCTGCACCTCGCCATCGCCACCCTGATGGGCTCAGGCGCTCACATCGTCGCCTCGCGTTCGCTCTACGGCGGCTCGCACAACCTGCTCGAATACACCCTGCCGCGCTTCGGCATCACCACCACGTTCATCGATCCGCGCGACCTCGGCGCCTGGCGCGCGGCGATCCGGCCGGAGACGCGCCTCCTCTTCGGCGAGACGCTGGGCAACCCCGGGCTGGACGTACTCGACGTGCCGGCCGTGGCGGAGATCGCCCACGCCGCCGATCTGCCGCTGATGGTCGACTCGACCTTCACCACGCCGTACCTCATGCGCCCCTTCGACCTCGGCGCCGACCTGCTCTTCCATTCGGCGACCAAGTTCCTCGGCGGCCACGGCGTCGCCATCGGCGGCCTGCTGGTCGACAGCGGCAAGTTCGACTGGGAGGCGTCGGGCAAATTCCCGACACTGACGGAACCGTACGCAGGCTTCCACGGCATGGATTTCGCCGAGGAGTCCACCGTCGCCGCCTTCCTGCTGCGGGCGCGGCGCGAGGGCCTGCGCGACTTCGGCGCCTGCATGAGCCCGATGACCGCCTTCCAGCTGCTGCAGGGCATCGAGACGCTGCCGCTGCGCATGCAGCGCCACGTCGACAACACGCGCAAGATCGTCGCCCACCTCGCCGCGCATGCGGCGGTCGAGTCGGTGTCCTACCCGGAGCTGGAGAGCCATCACGACCACGCCCTCGCGCAGCGGCTGCTGCCGAAGGGCTGCGGCTCGGTGTTCAGCTTCGTGCTCAAGGGCGGACGGCCCGCCGGCAGGAAATTCATCGAATCGCTGCGCGTCTTCTCGCACCTCGCCAACGTCGGCGACGCCAAGTCGCTGGTGATCCATCCGGCCAGCACCACCCACTTCCGCATGTCCGACGAGGCCCTGCGCGCCTCCGGCATCCACGAGGGTACGGTGCGCCTGTCGATCGGTTTGGAAGACCCGCAAGACCTCATCGCCGACCTCGAAGCCGGCCTGCGCGCGTCCCAGAAGGCTTGATCATGGAACTGATCGTTAACAATGCCCAGGTCTACGCCTACACCGGCGGCAAGCCCTTCAATCCTGAATTGCCCGCCGTCGTCTTCATCCACGGCGCCGAGAATGACCACAGCGTGTGGGGCCTGCAAAGCCGCTGGTTCGCCCACCACGGCTTTTGCGTCCTCGCGGTCGACCTGCCCGGCCACGGCCGTTCCGCCGGGCCGCTGCTCGCCAGCGTGGAGGCGCTGGCCGACTGGATCGTCGCGCTGCTGGATGCGGCCGGTGTGCAGGAGGCAACGCTGGTCGGCCACAGCATGGGCTCGCTCGCCGCGCTGGAAACCGCCTCGCGCTACCGCGAGCGCGTGACACGCATCGCGCTCGTCGGCACCGCCGTGCCGATGCCCGTCTCGGAGGCGCTCCTCACCGCCGCGCGCGAGGCGCGGCCGAGGGCAGAGGGCATGGTGAACGTCTGGTCGCACGGCCCGCGCGGCGCCATCGGCGGCAACACCGTGCCCGGCATGTGGCTGATGGGCGCAAGCCTGCGCCTGATGGAACGCGCCGCGCCGGAGGTGCTGCACAACGATCTCAATGCCTGCAACGCGTACGCGCGCGGCACGGAGGCCGCCGCCGCCGCGACCTGCCCGGCGCTGCTCGTCGTCGGCAGCCGCGACCTGATGACCAGCCCGCGCGGCGCGCCGAAGCTGGCGGCGGCCATGAAGGACGCCCGCATCGCCACAATAGAAGGCAGCGGCCACGCCCTGATGGCGGAATATCCCGACGCCGTCCTCGACGCCTTGCGCAGTTTCACGCAGTGAATCCGAAAGTCAGCCGCCGTGGCACGGCGACTGACTTTGCCGGCTACTCGGCGCGGTGCTGCGCGCCGAGGTATTCGCGCGTGCGCATCTCCATGAGGCGGCTGACGGTGCGGTGGAACTCAGTGGCCTGCGGGCCTTCGCGGTAGAGCTCGGCGGCCTCGCACTCGGCGGTCATGACGAGCTTGACCTTGTGGTCGTAGAAGACGTCGA
>WYAY01000223.1 GCA_011526165.1 Sulfuritalea sp. | reverse complement strand
CGGCGCGTCTCGCAGTATTCCGGCAGGTAGCGCCCGGCCTGGCGCATGAGCCAGATCGGCGTGTAGTCGGTCGGCTGGCGCAGCAGGGCGCGCAGGAAGGTGTCGTGTTTGAGCTTGTTCATCGCACGAGTTTACCACCCGGAGCGGGCGCAGCCCGCGAACCGCCGTGACTCCCGCCCAATGGGCGGGGGATGGGGGCGGTAAGCGCCGTCCGCCGGGCCGCCCCAAGGACGGCGCAGTCAACACATGGAGCCGCGCAGCGGCGAACCGCCGTCACCCCCGCCCATTGGGCGGGGGCCGGGGGGTGGGTCGTCACTTCCTCCAGAAGGCCGGCGTGAGGACGACGAGCAGCGTGAATATCTCCAGCCGGCCGAGCAGCATGGCGAAACTGCAGACCCACATCTGGAAGTCGCTGAAGACGCCGTAATTGCTGTCCGGCCCGACCAGGCCGAGGCCCGGGCCGGTGTTGTTGAAGCAGGCCACTGTCGCCGAAAAGGCGCTGAGGATGTCGGCGCCGCTGGCCGCCAGCACCAGGGTGAAGAATATGGTGCAGGCCATGTAGAGGAAGCCGAAGCCGAGCACGGACAGGATGATCTTGTTGGGCACCACCGCGCCGCCCAGCTTGATGAAGGTCGTCGCGTTCGGATGGATCGCATGCACGGCCTCGCGGAACACCTGCTTGTAGAGCACTATGGCGCGCATCATCTTGATGCCGCCGCCGGTCGAGGCCGAGCAGGTGGCGAAGCTGCACAGGAACAGCATCCACAGCGGCGCGAAGAACGGCCATTTCGAATAGTCGGTGGAGGCATAACCCAGCGTCGTCGCCACCGACACCGTGTTGAAGGCGGCATGGCGCAGGGCCACGGCGAACTCGTCGTAGTGGCCGTGGTGCCAGACATAGACGGCCACCAGCAGCACGCTGGCGCCGAGCACGCCCAGATAGAAAGGGGCCTCGCCGTCGCGCAGGTAGGGCCGCAAGCTGCGCCCGGCGAGCGCGGCGAAGTGCGTCACGTAGCTCATGCCGGAAATCAGAGCGAAACCGATGGTGATCGCCTCCAGCACGGGCGAGTCGAAATAGGCGAAGCTGGCGTCGTGGCTGGAAAAGCCGCCGAGGGCCACCGTGCTGAAGGCGTGGGTGAGGGCGTCGAGCCAGCTCATGCCGAACAGTCCGTAGGCCAGTGTACACAGCACGGTCAGGACTACGTAGATGATCCAGAAGCCCTTGGCGGTTTCGGTCACGCGCGGCGTGATGCCGGCTTCCTTCACCGGGCCGGGCACTTCCGCCTTCATCAGCTGCCGCCCGCCGACGCCGAGCAGGGGCAGGATGGCCACCGCCAGCACGATGATGCCGAGGCCGCCGATCCAGTGCAGCTCGGTGCGCCAGAGGTTGATCGAGGGCGGCAGCCTGTCCAGCCCGGAAAAGGCCGTGGCGCCGGTCGCCGTCAGCCCGGAGACCGCCTCGAAATAGACATCCGAGAAGCGCGCTTCGGGTATGCCGAGCAGCAGCGGCAGGGCGGCGATCAGCGGCAGCAGCACCCAGCACAGCACCACCAGCAGCACGCCGTCGTTGGCGCGCAGCTCGCGCCGGAAGCGCTGCGTCGCGAGAAGCAGCGCGCCGCCGATGACCAGGGTGCCGACCAGGGCCTCGTCGAAGGCGCCGAGCGCGCCGTCGCCGGTCCACCACGACACGCCGATCGGCAGCAGCAGCGCCAGGCCGAAGATCAGCGCGATGCGGGCGAAGACGTTGAGGACGGCGAGCAGGCGTTCCATGGCGCGCTCATCTCCTCCAGAAGGCCGGCGTCAGCACCACCAGCAGGGTGAACACTTCCAGCCTGCCGAACAGCATGGCGACGGTGCACACCCAGGTCTGGAAGTCGCCGAGAGACTTGTAGGTGGTCGCGGGCCCCACCTGGCCGAGGCCGGGGCCGGTGTTGTTGAAGCTCGCCACCACGGCGGAGAAGCCGCTGACGATGTCCAGCCCGGAAAAGGCCATCAGCAGGGTGAGCGAGACGATGATCGCCATGTAGATGAAGCCGAAGGCCAGCACGGCGAAGACGATCTTGTTGGGCAGCGGCGCGTCGGCCAGCTTGACCGTGCGCACGGCGTTCGGGTGCACGGTCTGCACCACCTGACGCATCACCTCGCGGTAGACGATGATGGCGCGCATCATCTTCATGCCGCCGCCGGTCGAGCCGGCGCAGGTGACGAAGCTGCAGAGGAACAGCATCCACAGCGGCGCGAAGAAGGGCCACTGGGCGTAGTCGGTGCTGGCGAAGCCGGTGGTGGTGGCGATGGAAATGACGTTGAAGGCGGCAAAACGCAGCGCGGTGCCGAACTCCGCATAGGTGCCGTCCAGCCAGAGGAAGACGGCGATGCCGAGCACGCTGGCGTACATCACGCCGACGTACCAGCGGATCTCCGGGTCCGCCCAGTAGCAGGCCGGCGAGCGCTGGCGCAGCGCCATGAAATGCGTCGCGAAGTTCATGCCGGCCAGCGTCATGAAGACGATGGCGACGAACTCGATGCGCGGCGAGTTGAAGTAGGCGTAGGAAGCGTCATGGCTGGAAAAGCCGCCCAGGCCCAGCGTGGTGAACATGTGGATGACGGCATCGCCCCACCCCATGCCGGCCCAGACATAGCCCAGCGTGCAGGCGAGCGCCAGGCCCAGGTAGACCAGCCAGAGGCCCTTGGCCGTCTGCGCCATGCGCGGCGTCAGCTTGGTTTCCTTGATCGGGCCGGGCGATTCGGCCGAGAAGAGCTGGCGCCCGCCGACGCCGAGCAGCGGCAGGATGGCCACCGCCAGCACGATCAGGCCCATGCCGCCGAGGAACACCAGCAGGGCGCGCCACAGGTTGATCGAGTAGGGCAGCGTGTCGAGCCCCTCGATCACCGTGGCGCCGGTGGTGGTGAGCCCGGACACCGCCTCGAAATAGGCGTCGGTGAAGCTCATCGCCGGAAAGTGGATGAGCAGCGGCAGCGCGGCGAAGGCCGGCACCACCACCCAGACCAGGGAGACCAGCAGGAAGCCGTCGCGGATGCGCAGCTCCTCGGTATGGCGGCGCGTCAGCCCCCAGAGCAACAAGGCCGCAGCCAACGTGGCGAGGCAGCCGCGCTGGAAGGCGCCGGCGGCGGAATCGTTCTGCACGAGTGCAACGGCGGCGGGCGCCAGCATGGTGAGCGCGAACACCAGCAGCACCAGCGCAAAGACGCGCAGAACCGCCAGCGGATTGCTCATTCCACCCTCCCCCCGACCCCCTCCCCAGGGGAGGGGGTGACGGCGGTTCGCCGCTGCGCGGCTCCGCGTGCTGGCCGCGGCATCCTTGTGACGGCCCGGCGGATGACGTTCACAGGAAGCCGACGCCGACCTGGAACAGCTTCTCCACCTTCGGCACCAGCTTCTTGGAGACGACGAAGACGATGACGTGGTCCTCGGCCTTGATCACCGTGTCGTGGTGCGCCATGATCACCTTGTACTGGGGCGCGCTGTCCGGGTCCTCGGTGAACGCCGGCTGCTCCTTCGGCCGGACGCGGCGCACGATGGCGCCGATGGTGGCGCCCTTGATCACCGGCAGGTCCTCGATGCGGCGGCCGACCACCTGCGAGGACTTCTCGTCGCCGTGCACCACCAGCTCGAGCGCTTCGGCGGCGCCGCGGCGCAGGCTGTGCACCGCCGCCACGTCGCCGCGGCGGACGTGGGCGAGCAGCGTGCCGATGGAGGTCTGCGCCGGCGAGATGGTGATGTCGATCTGGCTGCCTTGCAGCAGGTCGGCGTAGCTGCGCCGGTTGATCAGCGCCGCGACGCGGCGCGCCCCCATGCGCTTGGCCAGCAGCGCCGCCATGATGTTGTTCTCGTCGTCGTTGGTGAGCGCGAGGAAAAAATCCATCTGGTCGACGTTCTCGTCCTCGAGCAGCTTCTCGTCGGTGGCGTCGCCCTGCAGCACCAGGGCGCTCTTCACGTTTTCCGCCAGCCACTCGGCGTGGCGCTTGTTGCGGTCGATCACCTTGACCTGGTAGTCGCCCTCGACGGCGCGCACGACGCGGTGGCCGATGTTGCCGCCGCCGGCGACCATGATGCGCTTGACGGTTTTGTCCATGCGGCGCAGCTCGCGCATCACCTTGCGGATGTCCTTGCTGGCGGCGAGGCAGAACACCTCGTCGCCGACCTCGATCACCGTGTCGCCTTCCGGGATGATGGGCGAATCGCGGCGGAAGATGGCGGCGATGCGCGCATCGACCTGCGGCAGGTGCTTGCGCATGTCCTTGAGCGGATGGCCGACCAGCGGCCCGCCCTCAAAGGCGCGCACCGCCACCAGGCTGACCTGGCCCTTTGCGAACTCCAGCACCTGCAGCGCCTCGGGAAACTCGATCAGCTTGACGATGTACTCGGTGATGATCTGCTCGGGGCAGATGGAGAAGTCGACGGCGAAGTTCTTCTCGTCGAACAGCTCGGTGTGGTCGGCGTAGTCGGTCGAGCGCACGCGCGCGATGCGCGTCGGCAGGTTGAACAGCGCGTGCGCCGTCTTGCTGGCGCACAGGTTGGTCTGGTCGCTCTGCGTCACCGCGATCAGCATGTCGGCGTCCTCGGCGCCGGCCCGCCGCAGCACCGAGGGACTGGAAGCGTTGCCGGTGACGGTGCGCAGGTCGAGACGATCCTGCAGCAGGGAAAGCCGCGCCGGGTCGGTGTCGACCACCGTGATGTCGTTGGCCTCCGAGACCAGGCTCTCGGCCACCGACGTGCCGACCTGGCCGGCGCCCAGGATGATGATTTTCATTGCGCCTCCGCTGGGCCGCCCCGAGAAGGCGCAGCCATTTGGTTGTGAGTGTAACGATCAACCATCACCCCCTTCCCCGGGAAGGGGGTTGGGGGGAAGGTCATTGTTCTTCCCCCTTGCGGCCGAGCGGGACGCCCAGCGCCTTGAGCTTGCGATAGAGATGGGTGCGCTCCAGGCCGGTCTTCTCGGCGAGCCGCGTCATGTTGCCGGCTTCGAGCTGCAAGTGATGCTCGAAGTAGATCCGCTCGAAGGCCTCGCGCGCCTCGCGCAGCGGCAGATCGAGCGGCAGCGCCTGCGCCGCCGCGGAGGGCTGCGGCGCCAGCAGGCGCAAGGCCTCCTCGGCGGCGATTTCCTCCTCGAGGGCAGCCATCGCCAGCGAGCGCACGGCGTTGCGCAGCTCGGCATAGCCGCCCGCCCAGGCTTGGTTGCGCAGGACATTCAGCGCGGCGGTAGACAGGCGCCGCAGCGGCACCTCGCCGGCCTCGACGAGGTGAGTAAGGATCTGCGCGGCGATCTCCGGCACCTCGTCCTTCAGTTCCGCCAGGCCCGGCGCGCCGAGGCTGGTCTCGCTCAGGCGGCGCAGCACCGCCTCGTCGAAGCCCGCCGCCGCCAGTTCGGCGATGCTCTGCGCGCTGGCGGCGACCAGGCGCAGGTCAAATTTCTCCAGCCGGTCGAGGGCGAAGGCCAGGTTCTTCTGCTGCAGACGGGAAAGCGCCGCCAGTTCGGCGGCGAAGAGCATGCCGCCGGAAGCCTGCTCCAGCGCCTCGATCGCCAGCGGCTGGCCGTGGCCGGCAAGGTCGAGCCAGGCCTTGCCCGGCGCCTGCAGGCTGCGCGCGACCAGTTCGGCCAGGCTGCCCGGTCCGGTCTTCAGCATCAGCACGCGGCTCCGGGCGGCGATCTGCTCGAGGCGCTTCTTCAGGTCGCGCAGCGGCCCGCTGCGCGCGAAGGCCGTCAGGGTGAGCTCGCTGCGCCGTGCCGGGGCGACTGACTTTTGCAGGGCGCGCTTGACCGACGCCAGCAGTTTCTGCAGGGCGATCGGCTTCTCCAGGAAGTCCTGCGCGCCGATGCGCGTCGCCTCCACTGCCGTGTCGATGGTGCCGTGGCCGGACATCATCACCACCGGCATGTTGAGCTGGCCGGCGGCCGACCATTCCTTGAGCAGCGTGATGCCGTCGGTGTCCGGCATCCAGATGTCGAGCAGCACCAGGTCGGGGCGCGCGGCGTTCCTCGCCGTGCGCGCCGCGGCGGCGTGCTCGGCCAGCTGCACGTCGTGGCCCTCGTCGCGGAGGATCTCCGAGAGGAGTTCGCGGATGCCGACTTCGTCGTCAACTACAAGAATTTTCGCCATGCTGCTCCGTTCCGTTCAGGCCGCCAGCGGCAGCCGAATTTTCACCTGCGCGCCACGCGGCGCGGCGTTGGCGATCTCGATCTGACCGTGGTGCTCGTCCACGATCTTCTTGACGATGGCCAGGCCCAGCCCGGTGCCCTTCGCCTTCGTCGTCACGTAGGGCTCGAAGGCGCGGGCGAGGATCTCCTTGGGAAAGCCGCCGCCATTGTCGCTCACCGCCAGCACCGCGCCGACGCCTTCCGCGCGCGTGGCGATGCGGATTTCCGGCTCGGCCGTCTCGGCCAGCGCATCCTCGGCGTTGGCCACCAGGTTGTGGATCACCTGGCGCAGCTGCGCCGCGTCGCCCGCCACGCGCGGCAGCCTGTCGGCCAGTTCCACCGTGAGGCGGGCGCGGGAGGTTTCATACAGGCCGAGCACCTCCTCGACGAGGGCGTTGAGGTCGAGCGCGCCGAGCTGCGGCGGCGGCAGGCGGGCATAGTCGCGGAAGTCGTTCACCATGTGCTTCATGGCCTCGACCTGGTTCACGATGGTCTGCGTCGAGCGCTCGAGCATCTCGCGCTCGGCGCCGCCGAGCTTGTCGGCCAGTTTGTGCTGCAACCGTTCGGCGGAGAGCTGGATCGGCGTCAGCGGGTTCTTGATCTCGTGCGCCAGGCGCCGGGCCACCTCGCCCCAGGCCGCCGAGCGCTGCGCCGCGATGAGCTGGGTGATGTCGTCGAACACCACCACGCAGCCGCCGCCCGTCGCCTCCGGCAGGCGCGAGCCGCGCACCAGCAGCGCCTGCGGCACGCCGGCGCCGTTCTGCATCTCGATCTCGCGCTGCCATTCGCCCGAGGCCTCGCCGCAGCCGGCGGCGATGGCGTCGCGCAGCTCGGCGTGGCGCGTCCACGCCGGCAGCGGCTGCCCCTGCGCGGCGGCCAGATCGTCGCGCAGGATGGCGCGCGCGCCGTCGTTGGCGGCGCGCAGGCAGCCTCCGGCGTCGAAGGCCAGCACGCCGGCCGACAGGTTGCCCAGCACGCTCTCCAGATAGGCGCGCGCGGCTTCCGTCTCGGCGCGGCTTTTCTCGGCCTGGACGCGCGCCTCGCCGAGCTGGCGCGTCATCTGGCTGAACTGCTGGGTCAGCACGCCGAGCTCGTCGCGCGTGGCGACGGTCTCGCGCGGCGAATAGTCGCCGGCCGCCACCGCCTCGGTGCCGCGGGCGAGGATGGACAGCGGCGCGGAGAGGCGGCGCGCCAGCAGGAAGGCCAGCCCGATGGCGGTGAACAGCGAGAGCAGCAGCGCCAGCGTCAGGGTCAGGGTGTACATCCGCTTCAGGCTGCTCTTCGCCAGCGACAGCTCCTGGTAGTCGCGATAGGCCGCCTGCACGCTCTCGGCACTCTCGGCGATGGAGGAGGGCACCGACTGGGTGAGCTGCAGCACGCGCGTCTCGCCGGAGAAGGAGGATGCGGCCACCGGCACCAGCACGCGCAGCGTCAGGCCGCTGGCGGCGTCGCCTTCCGCCGCGCTGACGCCGGCGCCCTGGCGCGCCTGGCGCAGCTGCGCCGTCGAGGGCAGGTCGGGCAGCAGTGCGGCGCGGCCGGCGGTGCTGCTGGCGAGCACCTGGCCGCCGGTGGAGAACAGGGTGGCGGTCTGCACGCCGGTCTGCTCGCGCAGGCGGTTGAGCTGCCCGGCGCGGGCGGCCTCCGAAACGTCGCCGAGTTCGAGCGCCATGGCGCGCGCCTTGCCGGAAAGGTCAGCGAGCAGGTAGTCGAGGGCGTTGCGGCCGAGGGTGAGGCCGCCTTCGAGCGCCTTGTCCACGCGCACGTCGAACCAGGATTCGATGCTCTTCACGGCGAACTGCAGCGAGACAGCGTATACCAGCACGCCGGGCACCACCGCCATGAGGGCGAACATCAGCACCAGGCGCAGCTTGAGGCGGGAGCCGAACACCTCACCGCGATGCTCGCGCCAGAGCCGCACGAGCTGCCACAGCACCAGGCCGAGCAGCACCGCCGCCACCGCCGCAGTGACGCCGAGCAGCAGCTGGTAATGGCCGGCGAAGAGCGCCGTGTTGGCCGAAGCGGAGGTGAGCAGGAAAAGCAGGACGGCCGCCAGCGCCGCTACGACGAACAGGGCGAGCCTCATTTGGGCGCCGCCTCCGCCGGCGGGGTGAAGCTCCAGCGCTTCACCTCGGCGGTGATGTTCCAGTCCTTGTTGCCGATGGCGCTGACCTGGAAGGGCTTCGGCAGCTGGGTGAGGTCGAGCTTCAGGCGCACCGCGGCGTTGTAGGGTTCGCCGGGTGCCAGCCGCGCCTTGTCGGCCACCTTCCAGTTGCGCAGCCGCCCGAGCACGCCCAGCGCCTCTTCCAGGGTAGCGAAGTTCTGGTGCAGCGCACCTGAGGAGAGGCGGTACTGGCGCGTCAGCGCGTTGTAGGCAAGACGCCAGGTCTGGGTGCGGCCGGCGACGTGCTCGTCCATCCAGTACCAGCGCGCCTTGCTCAGGGTGAATTCGGCGACGAAATACAGCGCCACGCCGCGCGAGACGACTTCCTCGAGGCGATGGCCGAGCACGATGCCGAACTCGGCGTCGAGCTGCCAGTCCTCCTCGCCGGCCACGATCTCGGCGCGCCTCACCTCGATCTCGGCGGCGCCGCCGGCGAACGGCAGCAAGAGCAGGGCGAAGAACAGCAGCGCCGGCAGAACCCGGCTCGCAGGTCCGCTAGGCCTGCTTTTCAAGAAGGGCGTAAAAAAAGCCGTCATGTTCTTCGTTGGGCAGCAGCTGCAGCCCGGGCGCGCCCGCGACCGGCAGCCGCATGCAGTCTTCTTGTCGCGCGGCGAAGGCCGCGACCTGGCGCTCGTTCTCCTCGGCAAACAGGGAGCACGTCGCGTACAGCAATTTACCACCGGGCGCGAGCACCCGCCACAGCGCGTCGAGAATCTCCGCCTGGGCGCGGGCAAAGCGGGCGATGTCGCTTGCCCGGCGCAGCCACTTGATGTCGGGATGCCGCCGCACCACGCCGGAGGCCGAGCAGGGCACGTCGGCGAGGATGCGGTCGAAGGCGCGGCCGTCCCACCAGGCGGCGGTCTCGCGGCAATCCGCCACGGCCACGCGCGCCGTCAGCCCCAGGCGCAGCAGGTTCTCCGAAACGCGCACGGCGCGGCCGGCATCGGCGTCGAGCGCCAGCAGCTCCACCGCCGCCCGCTCCAGGATATGGGCGGTCTTGCCGCCCGGCGCGGCGCAGGCGTCGAGCACGCGCTGGCCGTCGTGCACGTCGAGCAGCGCAGCGGCGCGCTGCGCGCCGGCGTCCTGCACCGAGCACAGCCCCTCGGCGAAGCCGGACAGGCGCTCCACCGGCAGCGGGCGCGCCAGCCGGATCGCACCGCCCTCGAGCGGGCGGGCCTCGATATCCGCGGCGAGCAGCCGCGCCAGAAAGTCAGTCTCCGCGACACGGCGCCGGTTCACCCGCAGCGTCATCGGCGGGCGGCCGTTGCCGGCCTCAAGGATGGACTGCCACTCGCCGGGATGTTCGCGGCGCAGCCGCGCGATCCACCAGCGCGGGTGCTGCCAGCGCGCCGCCTCGTCTTCCCCGGCGGCGGCCTCCAGCTCGGCGCGCCGGCGCAGGAAATTGCGCAGCACGCCATTGACGAGCGCCTTGAACTTGCCGCGTTGGAGCGCGCCGGCCGCCTCGACCGCCTGGTCGACGACGGTGTGGGCTTCTTCCGGCCGCACCGCCAGGCGTGCGAGCGCCACCAGCAGCAGCGCGCGCACCGGCGCGGCCGGCGGCTTCTGCATCAGCCGCGCCAGGTGGAAATCGTCGCGGCCGAAGCGACGCAAGGCGCCATAGGCCAGGTCCTGCACCGCGCCGCGCTGGCCGGGCGGCAGGTTGGGCCATCGGCGCCACAGTTCGGCCAGCGCCTCGTTCAGGTTGCGGCCGGCCATCACCTCGGCCACGGCCAGGGCGGCGCCGTGCAGGGCAAAGGCCAGCGATGTGTCTTCGAGGGGCATCGCTTATTCAGGCCGGTCGCGCGAGGGAATGCGGTACATATAGGTGGCGAGCAGCAGGCCGAACAGGGCCAGCGCCGCCTGCAGCTCGGGCCAGGGCACGAAGAAGACGATGGAGATGCCCAGCGTCGCCGCCATCAGGGCGATGGCGGTGAGCTTGACCCGCCAGGGCAGGCTGCGATGGCGCCGCCATTCGAGGATGGTCGGACCGAAGGCGGGGTTGTTGAGCAGCCAGTTGTAGAAGCGCGTCGAGGCGCGCGCATAGCAGCCGGCGGCGAGCAGCATGAACGGCGTCGTCGGCAGCACCGGCAGGAAGGCGCCGGCGATGCCGAGCAGGACGAACAGGGTGCCGAGGAAGGCGAACAGCAGCCGCACGGCCGGCGAGTCGTGCTTGTTCATCTCGGCGCTGTAATCGACTTTCTGGCGTCGCTTCCGCATGCATCCCTTCCCGGAGAAGGGCCGATTGTACGCGCCGCCGGAAGGGTCTGCCGGGCTTCTTCCACGGCATTGCGTTTTTATGGAATTTCCTTTATCATTCGCGGCCTTAGATCATAAAAACAGCATGTCGCCCACAGGGCTGCGGAAAGGTTTTTAGGGGAGAAAATTGGGGGAAAACCGCAAAGCGCTGGCCTTTTCCGGCCGCATCGTCATGGTGGGCTTCGGATCCATCGGTCAGGGCACCCTGCCCCTGCTGTTGCGCCATATCGACCTGCGCCCGGCGCAGATCGTCATCTTCACCGGCGACGAAAACGGCCGCCAGGTGGCCGAAGAATATGGCGTCGAGTTCAACGTCATCCCGCTCACCCGCGCGAATTACCGCAGCGTGCTCGAGCCGCGCCTCTCCCGCGGCGATTTCCTCGTCAATTGCTCCACCGACGTCTCCAGCGTCGCCCTGATCTCCCTCTGCCAGGAACGCGGCGTCCTCTACATCGACACCTGCATCGAGCCCTGGGCCGGCGGCTACACCGACATCTCGGTGCCACCCGAGGCGCGCTCGAACTACGCCCTGCGCGAGGCGGCGCTGGCGCTCAAGCGCCCCGGCATGCCGACCACCATCCTCACCCACGGCGCCAATCCCGGCATGGTCTCGCACCTCGTCAAGGAAGCGCTGCTGAACATCGCGCGCGACTGCGGCCGGGCGGTCGATGCCCCCCGCGACCGCCTCGGCTGGGCGCGGCTGGCGCAGTCGCTCAACATCCGCGCCATCCACATCGCCGAGCGCGACACGCAGGTGGCCGAGCCGCGCAAGGCGCCGGACGAATTCGTCAACACCTGGTCGATCGACGGTTTCGTCGGCGAGGGCTGCCAGCCGGCGGAGCTGGGCTGGGGCAGCCACGAGAAGCATTTCCCGCCGGACGGCTGCCGCCACACTGCCGGCAGCCGGGCGGCGATCATGCTGATGCGGCCGGGCGCCTCGACGCAGGTGCGCACCTGGACGCCGCTGGCCGGGCCGATCCACGGCTTCCTGATCACCCACAGCGAAGCCATCTCGCTGGCCGACTACCTGACGCTCGGCGAGGGCGACAGCCCGGAATACCGGCCGACGGTGCATTATGCCTACCACCCCTCGGACGACACGGTGCTCTCGGTGCATGAACTGGCCGGCCGCAACTGGCGGATGCAGCCGCGCATACGTCTGGTGAAGGAGGAAATCGTCTCCGGCATCGACGAGCTGGGCGTGCTGCTGATGGGCCACGAAAAGGGCGTTTACTGGTACGGTTCGCGCCTGTCGATCGGGCAGGCGCGCGCGCTCTGCCCGCACAACAGCGCCACCAGCCTGCAGGTCACCGCGCCGCTGGCGGCCGGCGTGATCTGGGCGCTGAAGAACCCCGACCGCGGCATCATCGAACCGGAAGAGATGGACCATGCCGAGGTGCTGGCCTTTATCCGCCCCTATCTCGGCGAGCTGGCCGGCGCCTACGGCGAGTGGACGCCGCTCGCCGACCGCGGGCGGTTCTTCGAGGAAGACCTCGACCGCGACGACCCCTGGCAGTTCAAGAACTTCCGCGTCACCTGATTTAAGTCAAAGTCGCGCGGCGGCCGCACGCAGCAGAATCCTTCCATCATCCGCGAGGGAGGGCGCGATGGACCGTCCGGCGATCATCCGCAAGACCGCAGCCGACCTGCGCCTGCCGCCGAATCTGGCGGACTACGCCGCGACGCGCGCGGCGTTTTCCTGGGACGCCGTGCGTGCCGAGCTGGCCGGCCTGCCCGGCGGCAGGCTGAACATCGCCCACGAGACCGTCGAACGCCACGCCGTCGGCCCGCTGCGCGACAAGGCCGCCTTCCGCTTCCTCGGCGCCCACGACACCCGCGACATCACTTATGGCGAGCTGTCGCGCCTGACCAACCGCTTCGCCAACGTGCTGAAGTCGCTCGGCGTCGGCAAGGGCGAGCGCCTGTTCCTGCTCTCCGGCCGCATCCCCGAGCTGTACGTCACGGTGCTGGGCAGCTTCAAGAACGGCACGGTGGTCTCGCCCCTCTTTTCCGCCTTCGGCCCGGAGCCGATCGCCACGCGCATCAAGCTCGGCGAGGGCGCCGTACTGGTGACCACGGAACTGCTCTACGAGCGCAAGGTGGCGAAGATCCGCGGTGAGCTGCCGACGCTGCGCCACGTGCTGCTGGTGGGCGAGGAGGGCCGGGCGACCAACGTGCCCGGCACGCTCGACCTCGCCACGCTGATGGCGCAGGCCTCCGATGAATTCGACATCGTGCCGACCGGGCCGGAGGACCTCTCGCTGCTGCACTTCACCAGCGGCACCACCGGCACGCCGAAGGGCGCCATGCACGTGCACGGCGCGGTGGCGACGCACTGGGCCACCGGCAAGTACGCGCTCGACCTGCACGCCGAGGACATCTACTGGTGCACCGCCGACCCCGGCTGGGTGACCGGCACCTCCTACGGCATCATCGCGCCCCTGCTGCACGGCGTCACCTCCATCGTCGACGAGGCCGACTTCGACGCCGAGCGCTGGTACCGCATCCTCGACGAGCAGAAAGTCAGCGTCTGGTACACGGCGCCGACCGCCATCCGCATGCTGATGAAGGCCGGCGCCGAGATCGCGAAGAAGCACAGCTATCCGGCCCTGCGCTTCGTCGCCAGCGTCGGCGAGCCGCTCAACCCCGAGGCGGTGTGGTGGGGCAAGGAAGTGCTCGGCCTGCCGATCCACGACAACTGGTGGCAGACCGAGACGGGCGGCATCATGATCGCCAATACGCCGGCCTTCGACATCAAGCCCGGCTCGATGGGCCGGCCGCTGCCCGGCATCGAGGCGGCCATCGTGAAGAAGGAATCGGACGGAAAAGTCAGTCCCGTCGACACGGCGGACACGGAAGGCGAACTGGCCCTGAAGCGCGGCTGGCCCTCGATGCTGCGCGGCTACCTGCACAACGAGGAGCGCTACCGGAAATGCTTCGCCGGAGAGTGGTACCTCACCGGCGACCTGGCCAAGCGCGACGCCGACGGCTATTTCTGGTTCGTCGGCCGTGCCGACGACGTCATTAAGTCGGCGGGGCATCTCATCGGCCCCTTCGAGGTGGAAAGCGCGCTGATGGAGCACCCGGCGGTGGCCGAGGCCGGCGTCATCGGCAAGCCTGACGAGATGGTGGGCGAGGTGGTGAAGGCCTTCGTCTCGCTGAAGAAGGGCTTCGAGGCGTGCGAGGCGCTGCGCATGGAGCTGCTCGGCCACGCCCGCAAGAAACTCGGCGCCGCTGTGGCGCCGAAGGAGATCGACTTCCTGCCCTCGCTGCCGCGCACGCGCAGCGGCAAGATCATGCGCCGCCTGCTCAAGGCGCGCGAGCTGGGGCTGCCGGAAGGCGACACGTCCACGCTGGAAGGAGGCGCTTGATGATTCACCGTCATTCCCGCGAAAGCGGGAATCCAGGCAGTTACACTTCGATGGATTCCCGCTTTCGCGGGAATGACGGGATATGACCGTCCCCTACGACAAGACCTTCGCGCAGAAACTGCTCCACGACATGCTGCGCATCCGCCGCATGGAGGAGAAGTGCGCCGAGCTCTACGGCGCGCAGAAGATCCGCGGCTTCCTGCACCTCTACATTGGCGAGGAGGCCTGCGCCGTCGGCGCGCTGCACGCGCTGGCGCCCGGGGACAACATCGTCGCCACCTACCGCGAGCACGGCCACGCGCTGGTGCGCGGCGTCCCGATGGACGCCATCATGGCGGAGATGTTCGGCAAGAGCGCGGGCTGCTCGCGCGGGCGCGGCGGCTCGATGCACCTCTTCGACGCGGCCACGCGCTTCTACGGCGGCAACGCCATCGTCGGCGGCGGCCTGCCGCTGGCGGCCGGCTTCGGCCTGGCGGACAAATTGCAGAAACGGCAGGCGGTCACCGCCGTTTTCTTCGGCGAAGGCGCCATGGCCGAGGGCGCCTTCCACGAGTCGATGAACCTCGCCGCGCTGTGGCAACTGCCGGTGCTGTTCTGCTGCGAGAACAACCTCTACGCCATGGGCACGGCGCTGGCACGCTCGGAAGCGCAGACCGACCTGTGCGCCAAGGCGGCCAGCTACGCCGTGCCGACGCTGAAGGCCGACGGCATGGACATCGTCGCGGTGCACGAAGCCATGAAGCTCGCCGCCCGCCACGTGCGCGATGGCCTCGGCCCCTTCTTCCTCGAGCTGCAGACCTACCGCTTCCGCGCCCACTCGATGTTCGATCCCGAACTCTACCGCGACAAGGCCGAGGTGGAGGAATGGAAGACGCGCGGTCCGCTGCATACTTTCTCGGCACGGCTGAAGGCCGAGAGCAAGCTGACGGAAGAGGAATTCCTCGCCCTCGATGCCAGGGCCAACGCCGAGGTGCAAGCCTCGGTGGATTTCGCCGAAGCCGCGCCGTGGGAGCCGGTCGAGGATCTGCTCAAGGATGTCGTGACGCCACCCTCTCCCTCAATCCCTCTCCCGCCAGCGGGAGAGGGAAGCAATCCACCCCCCTCTCCCGCGCGCGGGAGAGGGGCCGGGGGAGAGGGCCCGCCATGAAGATGACTTACCGCGAAGCCATCCGCCAGGCCATGCACGAGGCGCTCGCCGCCGATCCGCGCGTCTTCCTGATGGGCGAGGACGTCGGCAAGTACGGCGGCACCTACGCCTGCTCGAAGGGCTTCCTCGAGGAATTCGGCCCCGAGCGCATCCGCGACACGCCGCTCTCCGAGCTCGGCTTCGTCGGCGCCGGCATCGGCGCGGCGCTGGGCGGCCTGCGCCCCATCGTCGAGGTGATGACGGTGAACTTCAGCCTGCTGGCGCTCGACCAGATCGTGAACACCGCGGCGGCGCTGCGCCACATGTCGGGCGGCCAGTTCTCGGTGCCGCTGGTGCTGCGCATGGCCACCGGCGCCGGCCGCCAGCTCGCCGCGCAACACTCGCACAGCCTGGAGAACTGGTACGCCCACATCCCCGGCATCCGGGTGCTGGCGCCGGCGACCATCGCGGACGCGCGCGGCATGCTCGGCCCCGCCCTGGCCGATCCCGATCCGGTGGTGATCTTCGAGCATGCCCAGCTCTACAACCTGGAGGGCGAGCTGCCGGACGACTGGCGCTGCGACATCGCCACCGCAGCGGTGCGCCGGGAAGGCACGGACGTCAGCCTGATCACCTACGGCGGCTCGCTGCCGAAGGTGCTTGCCGCCGCCGGGCAGCTCGCCGCCGAAGGCATCGCCGCCGAGGTGATCGACCTGCGCGTGCTGCGGCCGCTCGACACCGAGACGATCGCCGCCTCGCTGCGCAAGACGCACAAGGCGGTGGTGGTCGACGAAGGCTGGCGGAGCGGCAGCCTGGCGGCGGAAGTGATGGCCTGCATCGTCGAGCAGTGCTTCTTCGACCTCGACGCGCCGGTGGCGCGCGTGTGCAGCGAGGAAGTGCCGATTCCCTACGCGAAACACATGGAAGAAGCGGCGCTGCCGCAGGTGTCGAAGATCGTCGCCGCAGTCAGACAGGTACTCGGGAAATGATCGAATTCAAACTGCCGTCCCTCGGCGCCGACATGGACGAGGGCAAGCTCCTCGAATGGAAAGTCAGTCCCGGCGACACGGTGAAGAAGGGCCAGGTGGTGGCCATCGTCGACACCTCGAAGGCGGCAGTCGACGTCGAAATCTGGAGCGAGGGCACTGTCTTCGAGCTGCTGGTCCAGCCGGACGAGACGATCCCCGTCGGCACGGTGATGGCGACCCTGCTCGAGGCGGGCGAAACGCCGGAGACGGCGAAGCGCACGCCGCGTGCGGCGCCAGCGCCCAAGGCGGCTGCAGCGCCGTCCCCCGCGCCTGCAGCCGCGGCGCGCCCCGCTGCCGCGATCGCCGGCCGCCGCCGCATCTCGCCGGCGGCGCGCAAGCATGCGGAGGAACTCGGCGTCGACATCGACTCGGTCGCCGGCACCGGCCCGGAGGGCGCCGTCACGCTGGCGGACGTCGAGCAGGCGGCTGCGACCAAAGTCAGTCCCGCCAGGGCGGTGCCTGTGCCCGACAAGGCGGCGGAAATGCGCAAGGCCATCGCCGCGGCAATGAGCCGCTCGAAGCGCGAGATCCCGCACTACTATCTCTCCGAGCCGGTGCCGATGCGCCGCGCGACGGACTGGCTGGCGCAGGCCAACGAGAGCCGGCCGATCACGGCGCGCCTGCTCATGGCCGTCCTGCAGCTGAAGGCGGTGGCGCTGGCGCTGAGAAAATTCCCCGAGATGAACGGCTTCTTCCGCGACGGCGCCTTCCAGCCCGCGTCGGCGGCGCACATCGGGGTGGCAATCTCGCTCAGGCAGGGCGGCCTCATCGCGCCGGCCATCCACGATGTCGGCAACAAATCGCTCGAGCAGCTGATGCTCGACCTCACCGACCTGGTGAAGCGCGCCCGCGCCGGCTCGCTGCGCAGCTCGGAGATGTCCGACCCGACCCTCACCGTGACGAACCTCGGCGAGCAGGGCGTGGCGGCGGTGTACGGCGTCATCTACCCGCCACAGGTGGCGCTGGTCGGCTTCGGCCGCATCGTCGAGCAGCCCTGGGTGGAAAACGGCACGCTGACGGTGACGCCGGTGGTGACGGCGAGCCTCGCCGCCGACCACCGCGTCTCGGACGGCCATCGCGGCGGGCTGTTCCTCGCCGAGCTGCGCGAAATGCTGCAACAACCGGAGACCCTGTAATGGAAGAACAAGAACTGCGCGCCGTGGTCATCGCCACGCTGAAGACCATCGCGCCGGAAGTGGAAGACGGCGACCTGCGCGCCGACCGGCCGCTCAGAAACCAGGTCGACCTCGACTCGATGGACTGGCTCAACTTCCTCATCGGCCTGCACGAGAAGCTGAAGGTGGAGATTCCCGAGGCCGACTACGCCAAGCTCGTCACCCTGGGCGACGTGCTGGACTATTTGCAGAAGAAACTGAAATAAAAAGGGCGGCTGCGGCCGCCCCTTTCCCCTCTCGTTTCCGCTCAGGCCATCGCGCGCAGGCGCCCGATGCGCTCTTCCGTCGCCGGATGGGTGCTGAACAGGCCGCGCAGGCCGCCGCCGGAGAGCGGGTTCATGATCATCATCTGCGCCGTCTCGGGATGCGCCTCGGCCGTCTGCATGGGAATGCCGCGGGCGTAGGCGTCGATCTTCGCCAGCGCGTCGGCCAGCGCATGCGGGTCGCCGGAGATCTCGGCGCCGCCGCGGTCGGCCTCGAACTCGCGCGCGCGCGAGATGGCCATCTGGATCAGCATGGCGGCGATCGGCGCCAGGATCATGACGACGATGGCGACGATCGGGTTGGCGCGCTCGCCGTCGCGCGAGCCGCCGAACAGCATGCCGAACTGCGCCAGCGAGGAGATCGCGCCGGCGATGGTGGCGGAGATCGTCGAGATGAGGATGTCGCGGTGCTTGACGTGCGATAGCTCGTGCGCCATGACGCCGCGCAGTTCGCGTGCGGACAGCAGTTGCAGGATGCCGGTGGTCGCCGCCACGGCGGCATGCTCCGGATTGCGCCCGGTGGCGAAGGCGTTGGGCTGCGCCTCGTCGATGAGATAGACGCGCGGCATCGGGATCTGCGCGCGCTGGGCGAGCTCCCTCACCATGTTGTAGAGATAGGGCGAGGAGGCCTCGTCCACTTCCTGCGCGTTGTACATGCGCAGCACCATCTTGTCGGAAAACCAGTAGGCGAAGAAATTCATGCCCGCGCCGAGCAGGAAGGCGATGACCATGCCCTGGGCGCCGCCGATGGCGCCGCCGACGGCGGCGAACAGCGCCAGGATGCCGGCCATGAGGATCGCGGTTTTCAGCCAGTTGCCGAACATGGAATCGTGTCTCCTGTTAACAAACGCAGAACTTAGATGAGGGGGATGCGGAAAAATTCAATCCGCCGCGACGGCGAAGCGCTGGCCGGGCGCGAGCTCGAAGCCGCACAGGAAGTCCGCCGCCTTGAGTCGCTTGCCGCCGGCCTTCTGCAGCTCGGTCAGCCGCAGCGCACCCTCGCCGCAAGCCACCACGATGCCGTCGGCGCCAGCTGCCAGGATGCTGCCGGGCACGCCGCTGCCCGAAACCGGCTCGGCGCGCCAGATCTTCATGGCTTGTCCGTCGAGCTGCGCCGTCGCACCGGGAAAGGGGTTGAAGGCGCGCACCGCGCGGCCCAGCTGCGCGGCGGGCAGGCGCCAGTCGAGTGCGGCTTCGCGCTTGTCCAGCTTGGCGGCGTAAGTCACTCCCTCGGCCGGCTGGATTTCGCCAGGCAGTTCGCCCCGTTCCAAGTTGGCCAGCGCCTCTGCAATCAGGCCCGCGCCCAGCGACGCCAGTTTGTCGTGCAGGGTGCCGGCGGTATCTGCGGCCGCAATGGGCAGATTTGCCTTGAGCAGCATCGGCCCGGTGTCGAGCCCGGCCTCCATGCGCATGATGGTGACGCCAGTCTCGACATCGCCGGCCAGGATTGCGCGCTGAATGGGCGCCGCGCCGCGCCAGCGCGGCAGGAGCGAGGCATGGATGTTCAGGCAGCCCAGCCGCGGAACGTCCAGCACGGCTTGCGGCAGGATCAGGCCGTAGGCCGCCACCACCATGACGTCTGACCGCGCCTCAATGATCGGCTGGCGCACTTCCTCGGGCTTCAGCGAGGATGGCTGATGCAACGCCAAGCCGTGTTTCTGGGCAAGTTGCTTCACCGGGCTGGCCTGCAGGCTCATGCCTCGCCCGGCGGGTCGATCCGGTTGAGTGAGCACTAACGGCACATCATGGCCGGAGGCCAGGATGGCTGCCAATGCTTGCGCCGCGAACTCGGGCGTCCCGGCGAAAATGACACGCATCAGGCTGTGATGCGCGCCTGCTTGGCGAGCTTGGCCTTGATACGGCCCTGCTTGAGCTGTGAAAGATGCTCGACAAACACCTTGCCGTCGAGGTGATCGATTTCGTGCTGTATGCACACCGCCAGCAGGCCCTCGGCTTCCAACTCGAACGGCTCGCCCTGCGCATCGAGGGCGCGCACCCTGACCCGTTCGCTGCGGGTGACTTTGTCGTAGATGCCGGGCACCGACAAACAACCTTCCTCGCAGACCTGTTCGCCGGATCGCTCGAGGATTTCAGGGTTGACCAGGGCCAGCAGTTTAGACTTGTCCTCCGACACATCGATGACGACCACCCGCTTGTGCTCATCCACCTGGGTGGCGGCCAAACCGATGCCGGGCGCTTCGTACATGGTCTCCGCCATGTCGGCGATCAGTTTGCGGACGGTCTCATCGATCCGCAGCACGGGGACGGCTTTCTTGTGCAGGCGGGGGTCGGGATAGCGTAGGATCGGCAGCAGGGCCATAAAAGCTTGCAGATTAGGTAATTAGGTGCAACAATTAATGCAAACCTGTAAAAATCGAGGCTAGCGTGCTAGACTTCGACGAGAATCCGGTTCCCGGCTCGGGAACCTTGTGCGAGGCCATGACGATGATTCGCATTATATCTGCGCTGCTTCTGAGTATTTCAACCGCCTGTGCCCTGGCGCAGGACGCCAAGCCACTCCAGCTCGCCAATGACGCGCCCGACCGCCACACCGTGGTCAAGGGCGACACGTTATGGGGCATTTCGGGCAAGTTCCTCCAGGAGCCCTACCGCTGGCCCGAACTGTGGCGCATGAACAAGGATCAGGTGAAGAATCCGCACCGCATCTATCCCGGCCAGGTGCTGGTGCTCGACCGCAGCGGCGCCACGCCCCAATTGCGCATCGAGGACGTCAAGCTCCAACCGAAAGTGTATTCCGAGCAGCCGGCCCGGGCGATTCCGAGCATCCCGCAGAATGTCATCGAGCCCTTCCTGTCGAAGCCGCTCGTGCTGGACGAAGACGGCCTGAAGAATGCGCCAAAAATCGTCGCCACGCAGGAAGACCGCGTGTATATCGGCCCGGGTGGCCGCGCCTACGTCGCCGGCCTCAAGGAAAAAACCAAGCAGTGGCAGGTCTTCCGTCCCACCAAGCCGATCCTCGATCCGGAAACAAGGGAAGCGATCGGCCACGAGGCCTTCTATCTCGGCACCGCCACGCTCGTCGCCGAAGGCGACCCGGCGACGGTGGACATTGCCACGGCCGTGCAGGAAATCGGCATCAACGACCGGCTGCTGCCGGCCGCGCGCGCCGACATCGGGAACTATGCCCCGCACGCGCCCGCCAAGCAGATCGAAGGCCAGATTGCGACCGTGTACGGCGGCGTCAAGGAAAGCGGACGCCATTCCGTCGTCACCCTCAACCGCGGCAGCCGTGACGGCATCGAGGCCGGCCACGTGCTGGCCCTCTATCGCAAAGGCGGCGAGCGCCTCTACCGTGACGGCAATGAAACCAGCACCGTCAAACTGCCGTCCGAGCGCTACGGCGTGGTGTTCGTGTTCCGTGTCTTCGAGCGCATTTCCTACGCGCTGGTGATGGACGTCACCCGGCCCGTCATCGTTTCCGATATCGTCCGCACGCCGTAAGTGCCCGGCAACAGCGAACTCGCCGCCTGGTTGCGCCTGACGCTTGCGCCAGGCATCGGCGGCGAGACGCAACGCAGGCTGCTCGCCGCATTCGGCCTTCCCGAGCGGATTTTTTCCGCCAGTCCCGCCTCCCTGGCGAGCGCCATGCCGCTCAAGCTGGCGGAGCAGTTGCTTTCCTACGACGCGCAGGACGAAATCGAGGCGGCGCTCGCCTGGGCCGCTGCGCCCGGCAATGCCATCCTCACCCTGGCCGATGCGGCCTATCCGCAGCGCCTGCTCGACACCCCGGACCCGCCCACCGTGCTGTACGCGATGGGGCGCACGCAACTGCTGAATGCGCCGGCCATCGCCATCGTCGGTTCGCGCAATGCCACGCCACAAGGCGAAGCGAACGCCGAGGCCTTCGCCGCGGCCCTCGCCGACGCCGGGCTCGCCATCGTCAGCGGCCTGGCGCTGGGCATCGATGCAGCGGCCCACCGCGGCGGCCTGCGCGGCAAGGCATCCACCATCGCCGTGATCGGCACCGGCATCGATCGCGTCTACCCGCCGCGCAACCAGGCGCTGGCGCGCGAGATCGCCGAACGCGGCGCCATCGTCAGCGAGTTCCCGCTCGGCACACCGGCGCTGCGGGAGAATTTCCCGCGCCGCAACCGCATCATTTCCGGCCTTGCGCGCGGCTGCCTGGTGGTGGAGGCGGCGGAACGCAGCGGCTCGCTCATCACCGCCCGCCAGGCCGGCGAGCAGGGCCGCGACGTCTTCGCCATTCCCGGCTCGATCCACTCGCCCCTCTCGAAGGGCTGCCACAAGCTGATCAAGCAGGGCGCCAAGCTGGTGGATGACGCGCGCGACATTCTCGATGAACTCGGCATGAGCGGTGCGCCGCCGGAAAAAGCCGCCGCCGCGCAGCCGAGCGATGCCCAGGCTTCGAAGCTACTCGATTGTCTTGCTTACGATTCTTGCGATGTCGACACGCTGGCGGCGCGTTCCGGCTTGACGGCCGAGAGGCTATACGCCATTCTGTTGCAACTGGAGCTGGACGGCAGGATCGCCAGCCTGCCGGGAGGACGGTTCCAACGCATCGGCCCATGAACAGACGACACGACGCCGCCATGTTCGACATACTTGTTTATCTCTTCGAAAACTTTTTCCACGCCGACGCCTATCCCGAACCCGAGCAACTCGCCCTGAAGCTCTCCGCCGCCGGCTTCGAGGACGAGGAAATCAGCGAAGCCCTGCAGTGGCTGGACGGACTGCAGGAGGCCGGCGGCGACAGCCTGCCCGCCATCGCCGTCGACAACGACTCGCTGCGCTGCTACGCCGCCGAAGAGACCGCCAGGCTCGACACGGACTGCCGGGGCTTCATCGCCTTCCTCGAAAGCGCCGGCGTGCTGAATCCACTGACGCGCGAACTGATCATCGAGCGCGCCATGGCACTGTCCGAGCACCTCGTACCGCTGTCGAGGCTGAAAATCATCGTCCTGATGGTGCTGTGGCAGCAGCACCAGGCAATGGATTCCCTGATACTGGAAGAGCTGCTTTCCGGCAACGATGCGCGCTACCTGCATTGAGCGCGCGGCGCCCCGGCTTGCCAGTCCGCGGCGCAATCCTTATCATCCCGCCCTTTCCACGCTTTGACGGCGGCGCTTAGGCGCGCCGCCGGACCGCATGAGTAAACAACTGATCATTGCCGAGAAACCCTCCGTCGCCCAGGACATCGCGCGGGCCCTGGGCGGCTTCGCCAAGCAGGGCGAATATTTCGAGAGCGACGACTACGTGCTGTCGTCGGCCATCGGCCACCTGCTCGAGCTGGCCGTGCCGGAGGAATACGAGGTCAAGCGCGGCAAATGGTCCTTCGCCCATCTGCCGGTGGTCCCGCCGCATTTCACGCTCAATCCGATCGACAAGACCGGCGAGCGCCTCAAGCTGTTGACGCGGCTGATGAAGCGCAAGGACGTCGGCGGCCTCATCAACGCCTGCGACGCGGGCCGCGAAGGCGAGCTCATCTTCCGCTATCTGGTGCAGCATGCCGGAACCGAGAAGCCGGTCCGCCGCCTCTGGCTGCAATCGATGACGCAAAGCGCCATCCGCGAGGGCTTCGCCCACCTGCGCACGGACAAGGAGATGCGGCCGCTGGCGGATGCCGCGCGCTGCCGCTCCGAGGCCGATTGGCTGATCGGCATCAACGGCACGCGCGCGATGACCGCATTCAACTCGCAGGAGGGCGGCTTCCACAAGACGCCGGTGGGCCGCGTGCAGACGCCGACGCTGGCCATCCTGGTCGAGCGCGAGGAGCGCATCCGCGCGCACCGGCCGCGCGACTACTGGGAAGTGGAGGGAGAATTTGCCGCCACGGCCGGCGCCTACCGCGGCCGCTGGTTCGACGAGAAATTCGCCAAGACGGACGACGAGCACGCCAAGGCAGAGCGCCTGTGGGACATCAGGAAGGCCGAGGCCATCCGCAAGAAATGCCTCGGCAAGCACGGCACGGTGGAGGAGGAAAGCAAGCCGACCACCCAGTTGTCGCCCCTGCTCTACGACCTCACTTCCCTGCAGCGCGAGGCCAACGGCCGTTTCGGCTTCTCCGCCAAGACGACGCTCGCCCTGGCGCAGGCGCTCTACGAGAAGCACAAGGCGCTGACCTATCCGCGAACCGATTCGCGCTACCTGCCGGAAGACTACATCGCCACGGTGAAGGAGACGCTGAAGAGCTTTTCGGGAACGCCGTACGCTCCCTTCGCCGGGCAGATCCTGAAGGGCGGCTGGGCGCATCCGAACAAGCGCATTTTCAACAACGCCAAGGTCTCCGACCACTTCGCCATCATCCCGACCGGGGCCGAGCCCAAGCATCTCTCCGAAGCCGAGCAGAAACTCTACGACCTCGTCACCAGGCGATTCCTCGCCATCTTCTTCCCGGCGGCGGAATACAACGTGACGACGCGCATCACGCGCGTCGAGGGCGAAGCCTTCAAGTCGGAAGGCAAGGTGCTGGTCGCCGCGGGCTGGCTTGCCGTCTATGGCAAGGAGGCGCAGGGGGAAGACGAGACGCCGAGCCTGGTGCCCATCAAGCCGAAGGAGCGCGTCTGGGCCAACGACGTCGAGGTCAAGGCGAACCAGACCAAGCCGCCGGCGCGCTTCACCGAAGCGACGCTGCTCACCGCCATGGAAGGCGCCGGCAAGCTGATCGAGGAGGAGGAACTGCGCGAAGCCATGTCGGCGCGCGGCCTCGGCACGCCGGCGACGCGCGCCGCCACCATCGAGGGCCTCATCCAAGAAGAGTACGTGCACCGCAACGGCCGCGAGCTGCAGCCGACGGCCAAGGCCTTCTCGCTGATGGTGGCCTTGTCCACGCTCGGCATCGACGAACTGCACTCGCCGGAACTCACCGGCCACTGGGAATACAAGCTGAAGCAGATGGAACACGGCGAGCTGGAGCGCGACGAGTTCATGGACCACATCGTCGAGCAGACACGAGAAATGGTCGACCGCATCAAGCACGGCGAGATCCCCGAGGAAGTTTTCAGCACCCTCACCACGCCCTGCCCGAAGTGCGGCGGCGTGATCCAGGAGAACTACAAGAAGTTCCAGTGCAAGAAGTGCGGCTACGCGCTATGGAAGGTCGTCGCCGGCCGCCAGTATGAGCCGGAAGAAGTCGATGAGCTTCTTTCCAGGGGCGTTGTCGGCCCCCTGCAGGGCTTCCGCAGCAAGATGGGGCGGCCCTTCGCCGCCATGATCCGCCTCAACACCGAGCACCTGCCGGAGTTCGACTTCGGCCAGGGCAGCGCCGGCGAGGCCGACGGTGAAGCCATCGATTTCAGCGGCCAGGAACCGTTGGGCAAATGCCCGAAGTGCGGCAAGAAGGTCTACGAGCACGGCATGGCCTACGTCTGCGAGAAGGCCGTCGGGGCCGACAAGACCTGCGATTTCCGCTCGGGCAAGATCATCCTGCAGCAGCCGGTGGAGCGTGCGCAGATGGGCAAGCTGCTCAAGGAAGGGCGCACCGACCTGCTCAAAGGCTTCATCTCGAACAAGACGCGCCGCAGGTTCTCCGCCTATCTGGTCAGCGGCAGCGACGGCAAGGTCGGCTTCGAGTTCGAGCCGCGCGCGCCCAAGGCCGCCGCCAAGAAGAGCGCCGAAAAGCCCGCGGCGGCGCCGGCAAAAGTCAGTCGCGCCAAGACGGCGGCAAAAGCGCCCGCGAAGAAGAAAACCGCGAAAAAATAATCAGGCGAAATCGCCGACGAAGGGATTGCTTGCCCGCTCGTCGCCGAAGGTGGACAAGGGGCCATGGCCGGGAATGAAGGTGACGTCGTCGCCGAGCGGCCACAGCTTTTCCCGGATGGAGCGGATCAGCGTGTCGTGGTCGCCGCGCGGAAAGTCCGTGCGACCGATCGAGCCCTGGAACAGCACGTCGCCCACCACTGCGATTCTTGCCGCCCGCTCGAAGAAGACGACATGGCCCGGCGTATGTCCGGGCGTATGGATCACCTCCAGCCTCACCTCGCCGAAGGTCACGACATCGCCGTCCTCGAGCCAGCGATCCGGCACGAAGGCTTCCGCGCGGGGAAAGCCGAACATCTGGCTCTGCTGCGGCAGCTGGTCGATCCAGAACGCTTCCTCACGCTGCGGTCCCTCGACCGGGACGGCGAGGCGGCGCCGAAGCTCCGCCGTACCGCCGGCATGATCGATATGCCCGTGCGTGAGCAGAATCTTCTCGATGCCGACGCCGAACCGGGCGGCGGCGGCCTGGATGGCGTCCAAATCGCCGCCCGGATCGACCACGGCGCCTTTCATGGTCCGCTCGCACCAGAGCAGCGAACAGTTCTGCTGGAAGGGCGTGACGGGAATGACGCGGAACTGCATCAGACGTCGATGTTGCGCGCGTAAAGCGCGTTGCCCTCTATGAAGGCACGGCGCGGCTCGACGTTGTCGCCCATCAGCGTGGTGAAGATCTCGTCGGCGGCAATCGCATCGTCGATCTGCACCTTGAGCAGGCGGCGCGTCGTCGGGTCCATCGTCGTTTCCCAGAGCTGTTCCGGATTCATCTCGCCGAGCCCCTTGTAGCGCTGCTTGGACAGGCTGCGCTCGACTTCGGCGAGCAGCCAGTCCATCGCCTCGGCGAAGCTGCCGATCGCCTGCGACTTCTCGCCCCGTCGCATCATTGCATTCGGGCCGATGAGCCCCGACACCAGCTGCGATGTCCGGCGGATTTGCTGGTAGTCACCTGAAAGCAGGAACTCCTCGTCGATGACGCCGGTCTTGAGATTGCCGTGGTGCATTTTCTCGACGATGAGCTGCCAGCGTTCGGTCTTGTCGTCGAAGCGCGCCTCAGGGCGGATGGCAGCCGGCAGGTGCGCCGTGAGCCGCTCGGCGGAGGCGCGGGCGGCGGCCTCGTCGGCCAGGTCGATGACGATGCCGTGGGCCATCATGGCATGCAGCGCCTCACCGTCGATGAAGCTGCCCAGGCGGTCAATCACCGCCTCGGCCAGCAGATAGGCGCGCGCCAGTTCGGCCAGCGTTTCACCGCGGATCGCTTCGACGCCGGACTGCGGCACCAGTTCGGCGCCATCCAGCGCCAGGCCGAGAAGATGCTGGTTGAGCTCGTGGTCGTCCTTGATGTAGCGCTCGCTCTTGCCGTGCTTGATCTTGTACAGCGGCGGCTGGGCGATGTAGATGTGGCCCCGCTCGACCAGTTCCGGCATCTGCCGGTAGAAGAAGGTCAGCAGCAGCGTGCGGATGTGCGCGCCGTCCACATCCGCATCGGTCATGATGATGATGCGGTGGTAGCGCAGTTTTTCCGGCTTGTAGTCCTCGCCCTTGCCGATGCCGGTACCCAGCGCCGTGATCAGGGTGGCGATCTCCTGCGAGGAAAGCAGCTTGTCGAAGCGCGCCTTTTCAACGTTGAGGATCTTGCCCTTGAGCGGCAGGATGGCCTGGAATTTCCTGTCGCGCCCCTGCTTGGCCGAACCGCCGGCGGAATCGCCCTCGACCAGATACAGCTCGCACAGGGCGGGGTCCTTTTCCTGGCAGTCGGCCAGCTTGCCCGGCAGGCCGATGCCGTCCAGCACGCCCTTGCGCCGCGTCATCTCGCGCGCCTTGCGCGCCGCCTCCCGCGCCCGTGCCGCCTCGATGATCTTGCCGGTGACGATCTTTGCATCGGCCGGCTTCTCGAGCAGGAATTCGGCCAGCTTCTGGCCGACGATCTCCTCGACGACGGGACGCACTTCCGAGGAGACCAGCTTTTCCTTGGTCTGTGAGGAAAACTTGGGCTCGGGCACCTTGACGGAAAGCACGCAGGCGAGGCCCTCGCGCATGTCGTCGCCGGTGGTCTCCACCTTGGCCTTCTTCGCCAACTCGTTGTCCTCGATGTATTTGTTGATGACTCGCGTCATCGCCGCGCGCAGGCCTGTCAGGTGGGTGCCGCCGTCCCTCTGCGGAATGTTGTTGGTGAAACAGAGCACCTGTTCCTGGTAGGTGTCGTTCCACTGCATGGAGACTTCCACGGTAATGCCGTCCTTCTGTCCGATGGCGTGGAAGATGTTGCCGTGCAGGACCGTCTTGGCGCGATTGATGTACTCGACGAAACCCTTCACGCCACCTGAATAGGCGAAATTCTCCTCCTTGCCGCTACGCTGGTCGACCAGCCTGATCTTCACGCCGTTGTTGAGAAAGGACAGTTCTCGCAGGCGCTTGGCCAGGATGTCGTAGTGGTATTCGATGTTCCCGAAAATGGCCAGGGAGGCGAGGAAATGCACCTCGGTGCCGCGCTTCTCCGTCGTGCCCACCACCTTGAGCGGTACTGCGGCGACACCATTGCGGAACTCCATCGTGTGCTTCTTCCCGTCGCGGCGGATAGTCAGGCGCAACCAGTCCGACAAGGCGTTCACGACCGACACGCCCACGCCGTGCAAACCGCCGGAGACCTTGTAGGAGTTCGAGTCGAACTTGCCGCCGGCATGCAGTTCGGTCATGACTATTTCCGCTGCGGTGCGCTTTTCCTCGTCGTCTTCCTTGATGTCGGTGGGAATGCCGCGGCCGTTGTCGGAGACGGAGATGGAATTGTCTGGGTGGACGGTGACGACGATGTCGTCGCAATAGCCGGCCAGCGCTTCGTCGATGGCGTTGTCCACCACTTCGAACATCATGTGATGCAGGCCCGTCCCATCGGAGGTGTCGCCGATGTACATGCCGGGACGTTTCCTGACGGCTTCCAGTCCTTTCAGGATTTTGATGCTGGACGAATCGTAGCTGCTGTCGCTGCCGTTGTTTTCCACGGGGGTGTGTTCTGACATCTATGACTGCTCCATTGGTGACTCAGATGCGCATCGGCATGACGACATACCTGAATTGCTCGTTACCGGGCAGTGTGATGAGCGCGCTCGAGTTGGCGTCCGCCAGTCGAACCTCGATATTGTCGTTGGATACGTTGTTGAGCACGTCCAGCAGGTAGGTGACGTTGAAGCCAATATCGAGCGCTTCCTCGTCGTAGCTGATCTCCAGTTCCTCCTGGGCTTCCTCCTGATCCGCGTTGCTGCTGATGATCTTGAGGCTGCCGGGCGCAAGCACCAGGCGGACGCCGCGAAACTTCTCGTTGGTCAAAATGGCCGCCCTGTGCAGGGATTGCAGAAGTACCGTCCTCGGCAGGGTGATCACCTTGGTGTGATTCTGCGGAATGACCCTCTCATAATCCGGAAATTTTCCGTCGATCAGCTTTGATACGAGTTCGATCTCGCCGAAGCGGAAGGTAGCCTGGTTCGGCGACAGGCGGATGTCGAGCGCCTCGTCGTTATCCGCCAGCAGGCGGGAAAGTTCCAGAACCGTCTTGCGCGGCAGAATCACTTCCATACGCTGCTTGTTCTCGGCAAGCTGCTCACTGGCATAGGCGAGACGGTGGCCATCTGTGGCGACCACGCGAATCTCGTTGCCCGTCACCACCAGCAGCAGGCCGTTGAGATAATAACGAATATCCTGCTGCGCCATGGCGTACTGCACCAATCCGATCAGCCGCTTGAACTGTTTCTGCGTCAGTTGCAGACCGGTCTGTTCGCTACCTGCCTGGGCCATGCGCGGGTAATCCTCCGCCGGCAACGTCTGCAGGTTGAAGCGGCTCTTGCCGGCACGCACCTGCATGCGCTTGTCGGAAAGCTCCAAACTCACTTCCGCACTGTCGGGAAGAGAACGCAGGATGTCCTGAAGTTTTCTGGCGCCGACCGTAACTGCGGTTTTTTCCGTTCCTGCCGCCCCATCCGTATGCGTCCTGATCTGGATCTCGATGTCGGTCGCCAGCAAGGTCAACTGATCGCCGCTTTTCTCGATCAGTACGTTCGAAAGAATAGGCAGGGTGTGACGTTTCTCGACGATGCCGCAAACCGATTGGAGTGGCGTCAGAATGTTGTCACGTTTGGTTTTGATAAGGAGCATATATAAATCTCCAACTAGTTATTAGTACACCGGCCGTAAGTGTGGAAAAAGCATTAAATGTTTAAAAAAACATATAGTTATTTTGTTGATAAGTGTCTGGACAAGCGTAGCAGATGGCTGTGTAGAGATTGTTGAAAGAATTTGCGCACAGGCGTTTATCGGGGCTTATCCACAAATCGTCATCAGGTTGTTCAGCCTTTCAGAACCTGGGTAAGAACCAACAGATCATGGTTGATAGTGGTGTCTTTCAGGCGCAGATCGGAAATGGTTCGACAGGCATGCAACACGGTTGTGTGGTCGCGGCCGCCAAATGCTTCGCCGATGGCCGGCAAACTGGCTGGCGTCAGTTCCTTCGCCAGCCACATGGCAACCTGGCGCGGCCGGGCAACGATGCGCGTCCTTTTTTTCGAATGCATGTCCGAGACCTTGATCTTGTAGTACTCGGCAACGGTTTTCTGGATGGATTCGAATGTGATCTGTCGGTTATGCGCGCCAAGCAGATCCTTGAGCGCTTCCTTGGCCAGTTCGAGGTTGATTTCTCGTCCATGGAAACGGGCGAAGGCGAGTACCTTTTTCAGCGCACCTTCGAGTTCGCGCACATTGGAGCGCAGATGCTTGGCGATCAGGAAGGCGACATCCTCGCTGACTTCGATGCGTTCCGCTTCAGCCTTCTTTTTAAGGATGGCAACCCGCATTTCGAGCTCGGGCGGCTCGATGGCGACGGTCAGGCCCCAATCGAAGCGCGAGATGAGGCGATCTTCCAGGCCGGTGATGTCCTTGGGATAGGTATCGCAGGTGATGACGATCTGCTTCTTTGCTTCGATCAGCGCGTTGAAGGCATAAAAGAATTCTTCCTGGGTGCGATTCTTGTTGTTGAAGAACTGGATGTCGTCGATCAGCAGCAGGTCGAGTGAGCGGTAGTAACGCTTGAAGACATCGAAGGATTTCTGCTGATAGGCGCGCACCACGTCTGCGTAATAATCCTCGGCATGAACGTAGCGGATGACTTTGTCCGGGTTCTCCCGGTATACCTCGTTGCCGAGCGCATGGATCAGGTGGGTTTTGCCGAGGCCGACCCCGCCATAGACGAACAGCGGGTTGTAGGACGTCCCCGGATTCAGGGCCACCTGATAGGCAGCGGCGCGCGCAAGGTCGTTGGCGCGACCGGTAACCAGCGTGTCGAAGGTGAAGGTCGAATTGAGGCGCGTTTTTTCGTAAGCGGCATCGGGACTGGCATAGGCCGGAATGATATTCGGCCTGTCCGCTACGGCAATTCTGCCTTGAATTGCCGGTGACATGATTTCCAACCGCTCGGCTTCAGATGCCTCCGGAAGATTGATCGAGATCTGTACCGGCTCGGCAAAGAACTGACGGGCCATGTCTTCCAGCCGACGCAGGTAGCGTTCACGAACCCACTGCAGAACGAAACGGTTGGGAGCGACAATTTTGAGGTCGTGGCCGTTCGCAGCGTCTTCTTTCTCAAGCCGAAGCGCCTTGATCCAGGTATTGAATTGTTGTGGGGGCAATTCCTGCTCTAATTGCTGCAGGCAGGATGACCAAAAAGCATTCATTCTTATCGATCCGTCACCATGCTATCCGCATGCTGATCGCCTGAATCCGGTTGGTTTTTTATAAGCAATTGTTTTATTTTGATTATTTTTATAATATCGGGGTGCTGAAAGCAGCGCTTTCGCGCACATCGAGTGGCGAATTCTAGCGCTATTTAACAAGAGTTATCCACAGGCCAGGAAAAAAAATGATCTTGACAAAACTGTAATTAAAAGATGTAATTGCGAGTTCTTTTTTTGCACAAACGGCAGCCATGAAACGCACCTACCAACCATCCGTAATCCGGCGCAAACGCACCCATGGTTTTCTTGTCCGCATGCGCACGCGCGGCGGCCGTGCAGTTATTCGTGCCCGTCGGGCCAAGGGACGCGGCCGACTCGGCGTTTGATGTGCCGACGGCGGTTGTCGATCTAGGCTTCCGCGGCGAACACCGGCTACGCAAAACGGATGAGTTTTCATCCGTTTTTGCTTTTCGAAGGGCACTGCGCGGCAAGTACTTCGAGCTGTTGTACAGGCCGAATGCCGCGGTATCGGCTCGGCTCGGCGTAGTCATCGCAAAAAAGTTCGTCCGCTCCGCAGTGAACCGCAACCAGATCCGGCGCATTGTGCGAGAATCCTTCCGCCTTTCACGTGGCGGGCTTCCACAAAGGGATATTGTCGTGCGTCTAGCTATTCGTCTGGATGCACCGGACCGCCGCGCCTTGCGAAGTGACATAGACGGGCTGTTTGCTCGCCTTTCTCAATGAAAAGACTGCTTGTTCTTATCGTGCGCGCGTATCGTCTGGCCATCAGCCCGTTGCTGGGAAGAAGCTGCCGGTTCCATC
Organism: Sulfuritalea sp.; assembly: GCA_011526165.1. Classification (GTDB taxonomy): domain Bacteria; phylum Pseudomonadota; class Gammaproteobacteria; order Burkholderiales; family Rhodocyclaceae; genus Desulfobacillus. The sequence continues at coordinate 15,285 of WYAY01000223.1, read as the reverse complement.
CGAGTTGTTCCGAATACGCCATTGAAGCCCTTGAGAAGCATGGCGGCTGCAAGGGATCCTGGCTCGCGGCCAAGCGCGTTTCACGTTGCCACCCCTGGCATCCGGGCGGATATGATCCCGTTCCCTGAGCATTACTGATTCCAAGAGCCGATTGATGGACAATCAACGCCTGATCCTCCTGCTGGTCTTCCTCTTCTCCCTGTTCATGCTTTGGGATGGCTGGCAGTTGCACAATAAGCCGAACCCACCCGCCGTCGCTGGCCAGAACGCACCGTCACAGGCCGCACAGCAAGATACGGGGGCGCCCCCAACGCCTTCTTCCGGCCTGTCTGTTGCGCCGGCGGTGTCCGCCTCGGCAGTGCCTGCGCCCGGGCAGCCGGCAACAGGCGCAAAGGCGCTGGTAAAGACGGATCTTTACCTTGCCGAGATTTCATCCATCGGAGGGGATCTGCTGCGTCTGGAACTGATCCGCCACAAGGCTACCGAGGACAAGGATCAGCCCTTTGTCCTGATGGAGATTTCCAAGGATCGCACCTATCTGGCGCAAAGCGGGCTGATCGGCGAAGGACTGCCCAATCACAAGACGGAGTTCAGGCTGGATCCGGGCCCCCACGAAATGAAGGCGGATTCCGATCAGCTGGAGGTCAGGCTCGAAGCGCCGTCAGCGAATGGCCTGCGGGTGGTCAAGGTCTACACCTTCCACCGCAACAGCTACCAGATCGACATCGGTTATGAGATCGTCAATCAGCGCCCGGACCCCTTTGCTGCACACGCCTATTACCAGCTGACGCGCGATGGCAAGGTGCCGGAAGCCAGCATGACCAATATCGCTACCTTTACCGGTCCTGCGATCTATACGGATGAGGGCAAGTTCCAGAAGATCGATTTCGCCGATATCGAAAAGGGCAAGGCCAAGTTCGTCCAGAAGGCCAGGGACGGCTGGGTGGCAATGGTGCAGCATTACTTCGTCGCCGGCTGGACGCCGAAGGGCAATGAAGAGCGCGAGTTTTTCATGCGCAAGGTGGCCGACAACCTGTATTCGGCGGGCATCATCCTGCCGGTGGCGGCGGTGGCACCCGGACAGACGGCCAGAGTTGGCGTGCCGCTCTACGCCGGGCCGCAGGAACAAGCCAAGCTGGAGAAGATTGCGCCCGGATTCGATCTGGTGGTGGACTATGGCTGGCTGACGGTGATCGCCGCGCCGATCTACTGGCTGCTCGAACTGATCCACCGCTTCGTCGGCAATTGGGGCTGGTCGATCATCCTCCTGACCGTACTTATCAAGGGCATGTTCTATCCGCTTTCGGCAGCGAGTTACCGTTCCATGGCGAAAATGAAGGTGGTGACGCCGAAGCTCATGAAAATCAAGGAGCAATTCGCTTCGGACCGCAATCGCATGAACCAGGAAATGATGGAGCTGTACCGCAAGGAAAAGATCAACCCTCTCGGCGGCTGCCTTCCCATCCTCGTGCAGATCCCCGTGTTCATTGCCCTTTACTGGGTCCTGCTGGGCAGCGTCGAGATGCGCCACGCGCCCTGGATTCTCTGGATCGAGGATCTCTCCGCCATGGATCCCTATTACGTTCTGCCCATCATCATGGGCGTGTCGATGGTGGTGCAGACCAAGCTGAACCCGACCCCGCCCGACCCGATCCAGGCCAAGGTGATGACAGCCATGCCGATCGTGTTTACCTTCATGTTCCTCTGGTTCCCGTCCGGACTGGTGCTGTACTGGACGGTCAATAACATCCTGTCGATCGCCCAGCAGTGGCGGATCACGCGCCTGATCGAGGGTGGCAAGCAAAAAGCCAGCTGATGTCATCGTCGCCATCGCCACTGCGCCGGGTCGCGGTGGCATTGGCGTGGTGCGACTGTCCGGGCCCGATCTCGCTTCGCAGGCCCGGCAGCTGACCGGCCGCGAACTTTCTCCCCGGCTTGCCACTTTCGGCCGATTTCTCGATGCGGCAGCTGCGGAAATCGACGAGGGTATCGCGCTGTATTTTCCGGCCCCCCATTCCTACACTGGCGAGGATGTTCTCGAGCTGCAGGGGCATGGCGGCCCGGTGGTGATGGAACTGCTCCTGCAGCGCTGTCTCGAACTGGGCGCGCGCCTGGCCGAGCCCGGCGAGTTCACCCGTCGCGCCTTTTTCAACGACAAACTGGACCTGGCCCAGGCCGAAGCGGTGGCGGATCTGATCGAGGCCTCGACGGCGGCGGCGGCACGTTCCGCCATCCGCTCGCTTTCGGGGGAGTTTTCCAGCGCCGTCCATGAGTTGGTCGAACAGCTCATTGCCCTGCGCACCCTCGTTGAAGCCACGCTGGATTTTCCGGAAGAGGATGTCGACTTTCTGCACCAGACCGACGCGGACGGCAGGTTATCGGCCCAGATCCGGGACGTCGACCGATTACTGGCCAAGGCGCGCCAAGGCAGTTTGTTGCGAAAGGGACTGCATGTCGTCCTGGTCGGCCAGCCCAACGTCGGCAAATCCAGCCTGCTCAATCGCCTAGCCGGGGAGGAGCGGGCCATCGTGACGGCCATACCCGGCACGACGCGGGATGCCCTTCGCGAGACGATCCAGATCGAGGGAATTCCGCTGCATGTCATCGATACCGCCGGGCTGCGCGAAACCGAGGACGAGATCGAACAGCTAGGCATCGCCCGCAGCTGGAAGGAAATCGGGCGCGCGGACGTCGTTCTGCATATGCTGGATGCGCGAACGGGAATGACCGAGGCCGACCGTACCATCGTGGCGCGCCTGCCCGGCAACATCGAGCAGATCGTTCTGCATAACAAGTCCGATCTGGCGGGGCATGCTGCTTCCCGGGAGGTCGCCGGAGGACGGGTTGCACTTTGGTTGTCGGCAAAGACCGGCGACGGGATGTCCCTGCTGGAGCAGGAGTTGCTGCGGGTGGCGGGCTGGCAGGCGGGAGCAGAAGATGTGTTCATGGCGCGGGAGCGCCACCTGCTTGCGCTCAAGGAAGCGCGGGCACACTTGCTCGAGGCGCAGGCCCGGCAAGCGCAAGCCGAACTCTTGGCGGAAGAACTGCGGCTGGCCCAGGAAGCCCTCGGCAGCATCACCGGGGAATTCACCCCGGACGACCTGCTGGGAGAAATCTTCTCCCGCTTCTGCATCGGCAAGTGAAACCCGGACATCCGGCGGATTGTTCCACGTGGAACCGAGTAGCCTAATTTTATTGTGCGCCGCCGCATTCGCGGCAGGCCTGATCGATGCGGTGGTGGGTGGAGGCGGCCTGATCCAGATTCCTGCGCTCTTCAATGTGCTGCCCCAGGCGCAGCCGGCCACCCTCTTCGGCACTAACAAACTGGCCAGCATCTTTGGCACCACCAGTGCGGCGCTGCGCTACGCACGGCGCATCGATGTTCCCTGGCGTGCCGCCCTGCCTGCCGCCATCGCGGCATTTATCCTGTCTTACTTTGGCGCCATGACGGTGGCGCTGTTGCCCAAGGAATGGCTGCGACCCCTGGTGCTGGTCCTCCTGATCGTTGTTACCGTGTATACCTATATGCGGAAGGACCTGGGGGCTGTCGACCAGCGGCGTGTGCACAGCCGACGCGACATGCTGCTGGCGATTCTTTTCGGCGGCGTGATCGGCTTCTATGACGGATTTTTCGGACCTGGTACCGGCAGTTTCCTGATCTTCGTGTTCGTCCGGTTCTTCGGGCTGGATTTTCTGAGGGCATCCGTATCGGCGAAGATCGTCAATGCCGCCACCAACCTGGCGGCGCTGATGTTCTTTGGGGCTAATGCGCATGTTCTGCTGGCAATCGGGCTGGCGATGGCGCTGTTCAATATCGGCGGCTCGCTGGTCGGGTCGCATCTGGCGATTCGCCACGGCGCCGCTTTCGTGCGACGCGTCTTTCTTGGCGTGGCTGGCATCTTCATCCTGAAGTTCGCATGGGACACATTCACTTGATGCCGAACAAGAAATGATTCAACATTGGACAACTCAGTATTACATCTTGTATCATTGAAAATGCCGGCAATTATTTGAGGAATAAAGAAAATAATTCAATGATCGCGCCGGAGTGAAGATTTTGCACGTCGAAACATAGCTTGTATGATTGCGGCAAGGTCCAGCACGCGCATCGTGCCGGTGCCGCAACCGTTTTTTTGAGGAGGAGTCGATGAGGATCAAGTCCCTGGTAGCTGCATTGTTGTCCACCGGAGCAGTTTCGCTCGCTTATGCCGATATCACCGTGGGCGTGCTGGTTTCCGCCACGGGTCCGGCTGCTTCGCTGGGTATCCCTGAAAAGAACACCTTTGCCCTGATGCCCACCACCATCGCGGGCGAAAAGGTCAAATACATCGTTCTCGACGATGCTTCCGACACCACCACCGCCGTCAAGAATACCCGCAAGCTGATCACCGAGGACAAGGTGGACGTCATCATCGGCTCGACCATTACGCCGAACTCGCTTGCCATGGTGGATATTGCCGCCGAAGCCGAAACGCCGATGATCTCGATGGCCGCTTCGGCGCGCATCGTCGATCCGGTGGATGCCAAGCGCCGCTGGGTGTTCAAGACGCCGCAGAACGATGTGCAGATGTCGACCGCCATCACCGAGCACATGGGCAACAACAACGTGAAGACGGTGGCCTTCATCGGCTTTTCCGATGCCTATGGCGAAGGCTGGTGGCAGGAATTCAGCAAGATCGCCGAAGTGCGCAAGATCAAGATGGTCGCCAGCGAGCGCTACAACCGTGCCGACACCTCGGTCACCGGCCAGGTGCTCAAGATCATGTCGACCAATCCTGATGCGGTCTTGATCGCCGGCTCCGGCACGCCGGCCGCGCTGCCGCAGAAGACCCTGAAGGAAAAGGGCTACAAGGGCAAGATCTACCAGACGCACGGCGTCGCCAACAACGACTTCCTGCGCGTCTGCGGCAAGGACTGCGAGGGCACCTTCCTGCCCGCCGGTCCGGTGCTGGTGGCAACGCAGCTGCCGGATTCCAACCCGGTGAAAAAGTCCGCGCTGGATTACATCGGCAAGTACGAGAAGGCCCATGGCGCGGGCAGCGTGTCCACCTTCGGTGCGCATGCCTGGGATGCCGGCCTGCTGCTGGCCAATGCCGCTCCCGCCGCACTGAAGAAGGGCAAGCCGGGCAGCAAGGCATTCCGCACCGCCCTGCGCGATGCGCTGGAGCAGACGAAGAATTTGAATGCCGCGCACGGCGTGTTCAACATGACGCCGAGCGACCACCTCGGCCTCGATCAGCGCTCGCGCGTGATGGTGAAGATCGAAGGCGGCAAGTGGGTGCTGCAGAAATAATTGGCTAGGCCCGCTTGGGCCTGCGACCGGCGTGATAGATTACGCCGGCTGAAAATCCGGGAGAGGGCGCAGCGCGTGGCGGCGACGTACAATCGCCGTTCACGCTGCGCCCTTTATTTCATCCAATAAGACAAATTCAATGGATCTGCAAATCGCGCTGCTCCTGAGCCAGGACGGCATCGTCAATGGGTCGATCTATGCGCTGCTGGCTTTGGCGCTGGTGCTGGTGTTCGCCGTCACCCGGGTCATTTTCATACCGCAGGGTGAATTTGTTGCCTATGGCGCGCTGACCCTGGCGGCTTTCCAGGCCGGCAAGACGCCGGGCACGCTATGGCTGCTGCTAGGCGCCGGGGTGCTGGTGGCGTTGATTGACACTGTCATAGCCGTGCGCGCCGGCGCACCGGGCCGACTGAAGCGCATCGCCCTGTGGGATCTGGCCCTGCCAGCCGTGGTGGCCGGCCTCGTACTGGGGCTGCAACCCGCCACCCTGCCGCTGGCCGCGCAGGTGGCGCTCGCACTGGCTGTCGTCGTGCCGCTGGGGCCCATGCTCTATCGCCTGGCCTACCAGCCGCTGGCCGAGGCTTCGGTGCTGGTGCTGTTGATCGTCTCGGTTGCGGTGCATCTGGCGCTGGTCGGTCTGGGACTGCTTTTCTTCGGCGCCGAAGGCTCACGCACGACGCCCTTCAGCGAAGCGCAGTTCAACTTGGGCACGCTGACGGTCAACGGCCAGACCCTGTGGGTGCTGGGTGCAAGCTGCGTGCTGATCGTGGCCTTGGCGCTATTCTTCGGCCGCACCCTCTACGGCAAGGCACTGCGGGCAACCGCCATCAACCGGGTCGGTGCGCGCCTGATGGGCATTTCCACCAGCATGGCCGGCAAACTGTCCTTCACGCTGGCCGCCGGCATCGGCGCGCTCTCCGGCATTCTTATCGCGCCAATCACCACGATCTACTACGACACCGGCTTCCTGGTCGGCCTGAAGGGCTTCGTTGCCGCCATCATCGCCGGCCTGGCGAGCTATCCGCTCGCTGCCGCCGGCGCCATCCTGGTGGGCCTGCTCGAATCCTTTTCCTCCTTCTGGGCCAGCGCCTTCAAGGAAGTCATCGTGTTCACCCTGATCATTCCGGTGCTCCTGTGGCGCTCGCTTACCTCCCATCACGTGGAGGAAGAGGAATGATGCAGCGCCTTCCGCTGATCGTCTTCATCGCCGTGCTGGCGCTTGGCCCCGTAGTGCTGCCCGAGTTCTACGTCACCCTGCTCAACTACATCGGCATGTATTCGATCGTGGCGGTGGGCCTGGTGCTGCTCACCGGGGTGGGCGGCCTCACCTCCTTCGGCCAGGCCGCCTTCGTCGGCTTGGGCGCCTACGCCACGGGGTATCTCACCACGGCCTTCGCCGTGTCGCCCTGGCTGACTTTGCTGATCGGCCTGGCCGTCACCGCCGTCGTGGCGCTCATACTGGGTTTTCTGACGCTGAGGCTGTCCGGCCACTATCTGCCGCTGGGCACCATCGCCTGGGGCATCAGCCTGTATTTCCTCTTCGGCAATCTGGAGTTCCTAGGCGGCCATACCGGTCTCACCGGCATTCCCGTCCTCGAGTTCTTCGGCTTGAAACTGGACACCGGCAGGAGCTTCTACTACCTCATCTGGCTGGCGCTGCTTGGCGCAGTTTTCGCCACGCAGAACCTGCTCGACTCGCGCGAGGGGCGCGCCATCCGTGCGCTGAAGGGCGGCGGCCTGATGGCCGAGGCCATGGGCGTCGATACCGCCCGCACCAAGATCGTCATCTTTCTCATCGCCGCCCTCTACGCCAGCGTCTCGGGCTGGCTCTATGCCCACCTGCAGCGCTTCGTGAACCCGACGCCGTTCGGCCTGCACATCGGCATCGAGTATCTGTTCATGGCGGTGGTGGGCGGAGCGGCCCATGTCTGGGGCGCGCTGGTCGGCGCCGGCGTGATCACCGTGCTCAAGCAATGGCTGCAGGATCTGCTGCCCAAGGTGTTCGGCCAGAGCGGCAACTTCGAGGTGATCTTCTTCGGCATCCTGCTCATCCTGGTGCTGCAGCGCGCACGCGACGGCCTGTGGCCGTGGCTGGCGCGCCTGGTGCCGGTCAAGGCCGGACAGCGTGCCGTCGCCGACGCCGCGCCCCTGCCGCGGCGCGAGATGCCGGTCGTCGGCGCGGTGCTGCTGGAGGTGAAAAACGCCCGCAAGCAGTTCGGCGGCCTCGTTGCCAACAACGACATGAACCTGACCGTGAAGGCCGGCGAGGTGATGGCGCTGATCGGCCCCAACGGCGCCGGCAAGAGCACCATGTTCAACTGCATTTCCGGCGTCGACCCGGTGACTTCCGGCGAGATCGCCTTTCTGGGCGAGCGCATCGAGACACTGGCTTCGCGCGACATCGCGCGGCGCGGCATGGGCCGCACCTTCCAGCACGTGCGCCTGCTGCCCACCATGAGCGTGCTGGAGAACGTCGCCATCGGCGCGCACCTCAGGGGCGGCAAGGGCGTTCTTCCCGCCGCCCTTCACCTGGAGCGCGCCGAGGAAGCGCGCCTGCTCGCCGAAGCGAAGCGCCAGCTCGAACGCGTCGGCCTGGGTGAGCATCTGTTCGACGAAGCCGGTAGCCTGCCGCTCGGGCAGCAGCGCATCCTGGAGATTGCCCGCGCCTTGGCCGCCGATCCCTGTCTGCTGCTCCTTGACGAGCCGGCAGCGGGGCTACGCTATCTGGAGAAGCAGGCGCTGGCCGAACTGCTGCGCAAGCTGCGTAGCGAGGGCATGGGCATCCTGCTGGTGGAGCACGACATGGATTTCGTCATGGGCCTGGCCGACCGCGTCGTCGTCATGGAGTTCGGCGAAAAGATTTCCGAAGGCCTGCCGGAGGAAGTGCAGAAGGATCCGGTGGTGCTGGAAGCCTATCTCGGAGGGGTTGAATGATGACGACCCCCATCCTGGAAATCCGCGAGTTGTGCGTCTCCTACGGCAAAGTAGAAGCGCTGCACCACATCAACCTGAAGGTGGCCGCCGGCCAGATCGTCACCGTGATCGGCCCCAACGGCGCCGGCAAGACCACCATGCTTTCCGCCATCATGGGCCTGCTGCCCTCGAAGGGCGAGATCGAGTTCCAGGGCGAAGTCCAGCGGGACATCGAGGTCGAGCATCTCGTCGCCATGGGCATGACGCTGGTGCCGGAGAAGCGCGAGCTGTTCGGCGAGATGAGCGTGGAGGACAACCTCCTGCTCGGCGCCTTCCAGCGCTATCGCCACGGCGACCGCGACGAGGGCAAGACCATGGACCAGGTCTTTGCGACCTTCCCGCGCCTCAAGGAGCGGCGTGCCCAATTGGCGGGCACGCTCTCCGGCGGCGAGCGGCAGATGCTGGCGGTGGGCCGCGCCCTGATGGCCAAGCCGAAGCTGCTCATGCTCGACGAGCCGAGCCTCGGCCTCGCCCCGCTTATCGTGCGCGAAATCTTCCACATCATCGCCGACCTGAAGAAAACCGGCGTCGCCATCCTGCTGGTCGAACAGAACGCCCGCGCCGCGCTGCAGATCGCCGACTACGGTTATGTGCTGGAGACCGGCAGCGTCGCGCTGGAGGGCGAAAGCCGCCAGCTGGCCGACGATCCGCGCGTTGTCGAAACCTACCTCGGATTGGGCGGCAAGAAGCAGTAAGCTTCTGTAATTTAAAGATTAAACAGGGAAATGTTTCACGTGAAACATTTCCCTGTTTTTTTGCCCGGTCCTCGCGTATGATTGCGCCTCTTCACGAGGACTGCGAGCCCGATGCTGTTCCCCACGCGCTATGACGTAATCATTATCGGTGGCGGCCATGCCGGCACCGAGGCGGCGCTCGCCGCGGCGCGCGCGGGCTGCCGCACGCTGCTGCTGACGCACAACCTCGAGACGTTGGGTGCGATGTCCTGCAATCCCTCCATCGGCGGCATCGGCAAGGGCCACCTGGTGAAGGAAGTCGACGCCCTCGGCGGCGCCATGGCGGCGGCCACCGACGAGGCCGGCATCCAGTTCCGCATCCTCAATTCCAGCAAGGGTCCGGCGGTGCGCGCCACGCGCGCCCAGGCCGATCGCGTGCTGTACAAGGCGGCGATCCGCCGCCGCCTGGAGAACCAGCCCAACCTGACGCTGTTCCAGGCGGCCGTCGACGACCTCACCGTTTCCGGCGACCGCGTCACCGGCACCGTCACCCAGCTCGGCCTGCGCTTCGAGGCCGAAACCGTGGTGCTGACCGCCGGCACCTTCCTCGCCGGCCTGATCCACGTCGGCCTCGATCACTACCAGGCCGGCCGCATGGGCGATCCCCCCGCCGTCAGCCTGGCCGCGCGCCTGCGCGAGCTGAAGCTGCCGGCCGGCCGCCTGAAGACCGGCACGCCGCCGCGCCTCGACGGCCGCAGCATCGATTTCTCGATCATGACCGTGCAGCCGGGTGACGACCCGGCGCCGGTGTTTTCCTTCCTCGGAAATGCTGCGCAGCATCCGCAGCAACTGCCCTGCTGGATCACGCATACCACCCAGCGCACGCACGACATCATCCGCGGCGGGCTGGATCGTTCGCCCATGTTTACGGGCGTTATCGAAGGAGTGGGTCCTCGCTACTGCCCCTCCATCGAGGACAAGATCCACCGCTTCGCCGACAAGACAAGCCACCAGATCTTCCTCGAGCCGGAAGGCCTGACCACGCACGAGATCTACCCGAACGGCATCTCCACCAGCCTGCCCTTCGACGTGCAGCTCGAACTGGTGCACTCCATCCCCGGCCTGGAGCACGCCCACATCCTGCGGCCCGGCTACGCCATCGAGTACGATTACTTCGACCCGCGCGGCCTGTATTCCTCGCTGGAAACCAAGGCCATCCGCAACCTCTTCTTCGCCGGCCAGATCAACGGCACCACCGGCTACGAGGAAGCCGCCGCCCAGGGCCTGCTCGCCGGACTCAATGCCGCCCTGCGCGCCAAGGGCGAGGCGCCGTGGTGTCCGCGTCGCGACGAAGCCTACCTCGGCGTGCTCGCCGACGACCTCATCACCCGCGGCGTCTCCGAGCCCTACCGCATGTTCACCAGCCGCGCCGAATACCGCCTCAGCCTGCGCGAGGACAACGCCGACCTGCGCCTGACCGAGGCCGGCCGCCGCCTCGGCATCGTCGACGACGCGCGCTGGGATGCCTTCAGCCGCAAGCGCGACGCCATCGCGCGCGAGCAGGAGCGGCTGAAGACGACCTGGGTGAATCCCAAGTTCGTCGACGCAGCGAACGCCGAACGCGTCCTCGGCAAGCCGCTCGAGCACGAATACAGCCTGGCCGAGCTGCTGCGCCGGCCCGACGTGAGCTATGCCAGCCTGATGACCCTGCCCGGTACCGGCGAACCGATATGCGATTTGCAGGCCGTCGAGCAGCTCGAGATCCAGGCCAAGTACCAGGGCTACATCGACCGCCAGGCCGAGGAGATCGCCAAGAGCCGCGAGCAGGAGGACACACCGCTGCCGGACGACCTCGACTACCGCACGGTGCGCGGGCTTTCGATCGAAGTGCAGCAGAAGCTCAACCAGCACAAGCCGGAAACGCTTGGCCAGGCCTCGCGGATACAGGGCATCACACCGGCGGCGATCTCGCTGCTGTTGGTGCACCTCAAGCGGCGCGGTTCCCCGGTGCGCGAGGGCCGCAAGCGCGCATGAAATCCGAAGAACAACTGGCGCGCGGGCTCGCCGCGCTGGGTCTGGATTTGCCGCCCGCCGCGCAGGATAAGCTGCTCGCCTTCGCCGCGCTGCTGGGCAAATGGAACAAGGTGTACAACCTCACCGCGTTGCGCGACGAGGAACAGGTGGTCAGCCACCACCTGCTGGATTCGCTGGCGGTGCTGCCGCAGCTGGGTGCGGCGAAGCGTCTGGCCGACATCGGCAGCGGCGGCGGCCTGCCCGGCATCCCGCTCGCCATCGTGCGGCCGGACCTGCAGGTGGCGCTGGTGGAAACGAGCCAGAAGAAATCGGCCTTCCAGCAGCAGACGAAGATCGAGTTGGGCCTCGCCAACGTCAGCGTGTACTGCACGCGCGTCGAGATTTGGCAGCCGGCGGAGAAGTTCGACGCGGTGATCTCGCGCGCCTTCTCCGACCTGGCCGAGTTCGTCAGGCTGTCCGGCCATCTGCTCGCCGAAGGCGGCGCGCTGCTGGCCATGAAGGGGGTGCACCCCTACGAGGAAATCGCCCAGCTGCCGGCCGGCTGGCGCGTGGCGGAGGTGACGCCATTGCAAGTGCCGGGCGTGGAGGGCGCGCGCCACCTGGTGCGCGTGAAAAGGGAGCCATAACAACATGTCGTACATATTCGCAGTCGCCAACCAGAAGGGTGGGGTCGGCAAGACCACCACCACGGTGAACCTCGCCGCCGCGCTCGCCGCGCAGGGCCAGCGCGTGCTGCTGGTCGACCTCGACCCGCAGGGCAACGCCACCATGGGCAGCGGCGTGGACAAGCGCACGCTGAAGAATTCGGTCTACCACGTGCTGCTCGGCCTCGCCTCGCTGGCCGAGGCGCGCCAGGCTTCCGAAACCGGCAAGTACGACACCCTGCCGGCCAACCGTGACCTCGCCGGCGCCGAAGTCGAGATGGTCGACCTCGACAACCGCGAGACGCGCCTGAAGCATGCCCTCGCGATGCACGATCAGGATTACGACTTCGTCCTCATCGACTGCCCTCCCTCCCTCAGCATGCTGACGCTGAACGGCTTGTGCGCCGCCAACGGCGTCATCATCCCGATGCAGTGCGAGTACTACGCGCTGGAAGGCCTCTCCGACCTGGTGAACACCATCAAGAAGGTGCACGCCAACCTCAACCCGGACCTCAAGATCATCGGCCTGCTGCGCGTCATGTTCGATACGCGCAGCACCCTGTCCAACCAGGTCAGTGCGCAACTGGAGCAGCATTTCGGCGACAAGGTCTTCAAGTCCATCGTGCCGCGCAACGTGCGCCTGGCCGAGGCGCCCAGCTACGGTATGCCCGGCGTGGTGTTCGACCGCGCCGCCAAGGGCGCGCAGGCCTACCTCGCCTTCGCCGCCGAGATGATCGAACGCGTCAAGACGTTTTAAGGGAGACAAAATACATGGCTACCAAACCGAAAGGCCTCGGCCGCGGGCTCGACGCCCTCCTGGCCGGCAACAGCAGCGAACCGACGCGCCAGGATACCCTGCGCGTCGACTACCTGCAGCCCGGCAAGTACCAGCCGCGCACGCACATGGACCAGGAGTCCTTGAACGAGCTGGCCGCTTCCATCAAGGCGCAAGGCGTCATGCAGCCGATCCTGGTGCGTCCGGTCGACGGCGGCCGCTACGAGATCATCGCCGGCGAACGGCGCTGGCGCGCTTCGCAACTCGCCGGCCTGCACGAAGTGCCGGTACTGGTGCGCGACATCCCCGACGACGCGGCGCTCGCCATGTCGCTCATCGAGAACATCCAGCGCGAGAACCTCAACCCGCTGGAAGAGGCGATGGGCATCCAGCGCCTCATCGACGAATTCGGCATGACGCATCAGTTGGCGGCCGATGCAGTCGGCCGCTCGCGTCCGGCGGCGAGCAACCTGCTGCGCCTGCTGCATCTCGCCAAGCCGGTGCAGGACCTGCTCATGGCCGGCCAGATCGACATGGGCCACGCCCGCGCGCTGCTGCCGCTGGCCAAGGCCAGCCAGGTGCAGCTTGCCCACCGCATTTCCGCCAAGGGCTATTCCGTGCGCGAGGCCGAGCGCCTGGTGCAGCACGAACTCAATCCGCCCAAGCAGAAGGCCGCCGCGGCGAAAAGGGAAGACCGCGATGTGGCGCGCCTCGAAGAGGAACTCGCCGATGCGCTCGGCGCGCAGGTGAAGATCAAGGTGAGCGCCAAGGGCGCCGGCCAGATCGCCATCGGCTTCTCCAGCCTCGACCAGCTCGACGGCCTGCTCGAGAAGTTGCGTTAGCCTTCCTCGCCAGACGTCGCAGATTTCGGCGGCGTCGGTGCGAAGTAGCTTGCGGCGATCACCAGCAGCGCCACGCCAAGCAGCGACACCGTGCGGCCCAGCGTGTTCACGTGGGCCGTGTCCACCAGCATCAGTTTCAAGCCGACCACGCCGAGCAGTCCGAAGCCGGCGAACCACAACGTGCGCAGGCCGCGCCGGGTGGCCTGGATCATCAGGCCGAGGGCGAGCAGCGTCCACAGGATCGACCAGCTCGCCTGCAGCGCCACCGAGTCGATCAGCCTGTCCCAGACAAAGGGCACGCCCAGCCAGTGGTGTACCGTGCGCGCCGCGCCGGCGCTGACCCAGGCAAAAGTCAGTCCCCCCAGCACGGCGTACAACAATCCCCTCGCGCGCGCCTGCTCGCGCACCCAGGCGAACAGCACCGCCAGCACCAGCGCCTGGCCGAGGTCGAGCAGGCTGAACACGGGCACATACCGCCATCCGCCGGCTGCGCCGGAGTAGTCGAAGTTGAGCACCAGCGTCCACGCTCCCAGCGCCAGCGCCACCGGGGCTGCGCCCAGGCTCAGGTAAGCGCCCCGATTCGTCACTAGCGGCCAGGCTTGCGCACGTGCCGCGTAATGCGCGGCGGCAAGCAGCGCGGCCGGCACGACGCCCCAGCCGAGCATGCGTGCCAGGCGAATTTCCGGCAACAGTTCCTTCAGTTGCCAGCTGGCTTCCCAGCCGGAGAGTGCGGCGAGCACGCAGAAGCCCAGCGCATGCCGCGCGTCGCGCCAGAGATTCTCTTCCTCCTCCTGGCGTCTCAGTACGATGAAGTGGCCGGCGTAGGCCAGCAGCCAGCTGATCCAGGCAGCGTCGGCGAAGGGATGGCGCTTCAGGTCCAGCACCGCCACGGCGCCGCCGGCCAGCACCAGCGGCAGCAGGACGGCGGCCCGCCGCAGCACGAGCCAGTCGAGCCGCCTGCCGGCGAATTCCGCCGCCGCCAGCGGCAGGGCGACCAGCGCCAGCGAAGCGGCGAAGCGCCAGGGCCGCTCGACGAAGACATCGATCTCGTTGAGGCCTGTGCCGTAGAGCCACAGCGCACTCCAGACCAGCATTGCGGCCGACAGGAGCTGCGGCGACGCCTTCGGATTCAGGCGGCTGGCCGCGTAACTCCCGATCAATCCGGCAATGGCCACCAGCATGCCGCCGACGAAGACATCGTTGGCGAGTGCGGTCACATGCTTGAGCTCGTCGATGTGCAGCAGGAAATGGCCGCCGGCGACGATTTGAAGCGCCAGGCCGGCCAGCGCGATGCGCGTGCGCTCGCGTCTGGCGCCCATCCATGCCGCCGCCGCGCCTTCCAGCGCCCACAGCGCCACCGTCGCGCGCGCGCCGAAGGCGAAAGGCACGGCCAGCGTGAGCAGCGCCGCCCCCACCCAGCGCAGGCTTTCCGCGATCACGGACAGTTCCTCCCGCTTGCGGCTGGCGACGATGTAGGCGAGCGCAAGGTAATACAGCCCCGCGATGCCCGCCGACCAGGCGAGGCCGTATTCGAAGGGCTCGACCAGCGGCACCTGCAGGAAGCCGCACACCACCGGCGTGCCGAAGATCAGCATGGCATCGATGCGGTCGACCGCCGCGGTGCCCGGCGCCGCGCGCAGCGCGAACACGATCGGGATCAGGCTGTAGATGAGGAACAGCACGACGAGGAAGGGCTCGGTGGTGTCGAAGTATTCCGGCCGGTAGAACTTCAATCCCCAGTTCACGCCGATGGCGAAGGTGAGCAGGAAGCCCGCCACGTTGAGCGAGCGCCAGGAACGGAACCAGCTCAGGCCGAAGATGAACAGGTTGAGCAGCGTGAAATAGGAGAACAACACGACGTGGTTGCCGGTATCGCTGGAGGCGAGGATCGGCGCAAGGAAGGCGCCGACCAGGCCGAGCACGGCCAGCGAGCGGCCATCCTGCACGGCCGCCAGCAGCATGCCGCCGATGCCGAGCAGCACGAAGCACGCGAAGGCCGCGGTGGTGCCGATCAGCGCGTAGCGCGTCAGGGCGAAGTACACGACGAGGT
>WYAY01000222.1 GCA_011526165.1 Sulfuritalea sp. | reverse complement strand
CGCACTTCCTGCAGGTTGGACTTGAGTTTTTCCAGCAGCGCGTCGTTGGGGGCGACGGCGATCACCGGCATCTCCTTGTCGACCAGCGCCAGCGGACCGTGCTTGAGCTCGCCGGCCGGATAGGCCTCGGCGTGGATGTAGGAGATTTCCTTCAGCTTCAGGGCGCCCTCGAGAGCGATCGGGTAATGCAGACCGCGGCCGAGGAACAGCGCGTGGTGCTTGCCGGCGAACTGTTTTGCCCAGGCGGCGATGTCCTTTTCCAGTTCGAGCACGCGTCCCACCGCCAGCGGCAGATGGCGCATGGCGGTGAGATGCGCCGCTTCCTCGCGCGCATCGATGCGGCCATTCACCCTGGCCAGCGTCACCGCCAGCAGGAACAGCGCGGCCAGCTGGGTGGTGAAGGCCTTGGTCGACGCCACGCCGATCTCCGGGCCGGCGCGGGTGAGGAACTTCAGCGCCGCCTCGCGCACGATGGCCGATTCGGGCACGTTGCAGAGCGCCAGGGTACGCGACTGGCCGAGCACGCGCGCGTGTTTGAGCGCCGCCAGGGTGTCGGCCGTCTCGCCGGATTGCGAGATGGCCACCACCAGCGCCTCCGGGTTCGGCACCGAGTTGCGGTAGCGGTACTCGCTGGCGATCTCGACGCTGCAGGGCAGGCCTGCCAGCTGCTCGATCCAGTAGCGCGCCGTGAGGCCGGCGTGATAACTGGTGCCGCAGGCGAGGATCAGCACGCTCTTGGCGTCGGCGAGCATTTCCTCGGCGCCGGCGCCGAAGAGCTGCGGCGCCGCCGACTGCGCCGTGCCGATCATCTCCAGCGTGTTGGCGAGCGCCTGCGGCTGCTCGAAGATTTCCTTCTGCATGTAGTGGCGATAGTGCCCCAGCTCGACGGCGTCGGCCGCCAGCGTGCTCTCATGGCTGGGTCGCTCGACCGGCGAGCCGTCGGCGCGCACGATGCGCACGCCGCCGCGGGCGATTTCGGCGATGTCGCCGTCCTCGAGGTAGATCAGGGTGCGCGTCACCTGCAGCAGCGCGGCGGTATCCGAGGCAGCGTAATGACCGTCCTCGCCGAGCCCGAGCAGGAGGGGGGCGCCGTGGCGCGCGACGACGACGCGCTGCGGCTCCTTTTCAGAGAGGACGGCAATGGCGTAGGCGCCGACCAGTTCGGCGCAGGCGGCGCGCACGGCGGCGAGGAGATCGGCCTGCGACTTCAGCTTGTGCTCGATGAGATGGGCGATGACCTCGGTGTCGGTCTCCGAGGTGAAGACGTAGCCGAGGCCGGCCAGGCGGGCCTTGATCTCGCCGTAGTTCTCGATGATGCCGTTGTGCACCACCGCCAGACCGCCCGAGACGTGCGGGTGGGCGTTGCGCTCGGAGGGTACGCCGTGCGTGGCCCAGCGCGTGTGGGCGATGCCGGTGCCGGCCGAGAGGCCCTCGGCCCGTGTGGCCAGCTCCGCGACGCGCCCGACGGCGCGCAGGCGATGCATGCCGCCGTTATGCACGGCCATACCGGCCGAATCGTAGCCGCGGTACTCGAGCTTGCGCAGGCCTTCGATCAGGACCGGGACGATGTTGCGGTCGGCGACCGCGGCGACGATTCCGCACATGGCTATTTCTTCTTCTGCGGCCTCTTCCAGCCGGGAACGGTGAGCTGCTTGACGCGCGTGATGGTCAGTTTATCGGACGGCGCGTCTTGCGTAAGTGTGGTGCCGGCGCCGAGCGTGGCGCCGCGGCCGACGGTGACCGGCGCGACGAGCTGCGTGTCGGAGCCGATGAAAACGTCGTCCTCGATCACCGTGCGGTGCTTGCTGGCGCCATCGTAATTGCAGGTGATGGTGCCGGCGCCGATGTTGACGTCCTTGCCGACCGAGGCATCGCCGACGTAGGCAAGATGGTTGGCCTTCGAGCGCTCGGCCACCGTGCTGTTCTTCACCTCGACGAAATTGCCGATATGCACGTCCTCGCCCAGCTTCGTGCCGGGCCGCAGGCGGGCATAGGGGCCGATGGCGCAGCGCGGGCCGACTTCGGCCGATTCGATGTGGCTGAACGGGGCGATGCGGCTGCCGGCGCCGACAACGGCGTTCTTCAGCACGCAGTTCGCGCCGACCTCGACACCGTCACCAAGCGCGACGCGGCCCTCGAAGACACAGTTCACGTCGATCGTCACGTCGCGGCCGCAATCCAGCTCGCCGCGCACGTCGATGCGCCCGGGGTCGGCCAGGGTGACGCCGCTCTCCATCAGCAGCAGCGCGTTGTTGCGCTGGTGGACGCGCTCGAGTTCGGCCAGCTGCACCTTGCTGTTCACGCCGAGCACCTCCCAATTCGCCTCGGGCTGCGTCGTCGCCACCGGCAATCCCTCCCCGATGGCGAGACGGACGATGTCGGTGAGGTAATACTCGCCCTGCGCGTTGTCGTTGCCCAGTGACGGCAGCCAGCGCTTCAGCGCAGCGGTCGGTGCGGCCATGAAGCCGGTGTTGATCTCGCACACGGCACGCTCGTCCTCGCTGGCGTCGCGGTGCTCGACGATGCGCTGCACCCGGCCATCCGCGTCGCGCAGGATGCGGCCATAGCCGGACGGATCGTCGAACACCGCCGTCAGCACGCCGAGGCCGTCGCCGGCGGCATCGAGCAGGCGCGTCAGCGTGGGCGTGCCGATCAGCGGCACGTCGCCATAGAGCACCAGGGTGGGGGCGTCAGGATCGAGAAAAGTCAGTGTCTGCAGGACGGCGTGGCCGGTGCCAAGCTGGGGCTCCTGCCGCACCCAGATGACGTCGGGGCCGTCGAGCGCTTCGCGCACGATCTCGCCGCCATGGCCGTAGACGACGCAGATTTTCCCCGCCTTCAGTTCCCGCGCCGTCTCCAGCACATGCGCCAGCAGCGGCCGCCCGCCGAGGCGGTGCAGCACCTTGGGCAGCTCGGAGCGCATGCGTTTGCCTTGTCCGGCGGCGAGAATGACGACGTTCATGACGCAGGGACGGAGTGACGGTGGGGAAATTCTAGCATGCGTCTCTCTGGCACCCTGAAAAGGCAAGGGCGGCCGCAGCCGCCCTTGCCTCAATGCAGTCCCGCCGCCTAGCGCGGCAAGGTTGACGTCCCCATCAGGTGCTCGTCGACCGCACGGGCGCACTGCCTGCCCTCGCGGATCGCCCACACGACCAGCGACTGGCCGCGGCGCATGTCGCCGGCGGCGAAGACCTTGTCGACGCTGGTCTTGTAGCAGCCGGCGCCGTCGGTCGACGCCTGTGCGTTGCCGCGGGCGTCCTTGGCCACGCCAAAGGCGTCGAGCATGCCGGCGGTGGGAGAGACGAAGCCCATGGCGAGGAAGACGAGGTCGGCCTTGAGGGTGAACCCGCTGCCGGGGATCTCGCTCATCTTGCCGTCCTTCCACTCCAGGCGGACGCACTTCAGCGCCTTCAGCTTGCCCTTGTCGCCGACGAAGGCCTTGGTGGCGACCGACCAGTCGCGCTGACAGCCCTCCTGGTGCGAGGAAGAGGTACGCAGCTTGATCGGCCAGTAGGGCCAGACCAGCGGCTTGTTCTCCTGCTCGGGCGGGCGCGGCAGCAGTTCGAACTGGGTGACCGAGGCGGCGCCGTGGCGGTTGGAAGTGCCGACGCAGTCGGAGCCGGTGTCGCCGCCGCCGATCACCACCACATATTTGCCGGCGGCGTTGATGACGTTCTTGTGCCCCCCGGCCACCTCGCGGTTCTGCGGGATCAGGAACTCGAGCGCGAAATGGACGCCCTCGAGGTCGCGCCCGGGGATCGGCAGGTCGCGCGGCGCCTCGGCGCCGCCGCTCAGCACCACTGCATCGAAATCATTCATCAGCTCGCGCGGATCGATGCGCCGCACGGCGTCGCTGGCGATGCCCTGCGGCAATTCCGGCCCGATCAGGGTGCGCGTGCGGAAGGTGACGCCCTCCGCCTGGATCTGCGCCATGCGCCAGTCGATCAGGCGCTTGTCGAGCTTGAAGTCGGGGATGCCGTAGCGCAGCAGGCCGCCGATGCGGTCGTTCTTTTCGAACACCGTGACATCGTGGCCGGCGCGCGCCAGCTGCTGCGCGCAGGCGAGGCCGGCCGGGCCGGAGCCGACGATGGCGACCTTCTTGCCGGTCTTGCTGGCCGGCGGCTGCGGCAGCACCCAGCCGCTCTCGCCGGCCTTGTCGATGATGGCGCGCTCGAGCGACTTGATGCCGACCGGCTCGCAATTGATGCCCAGCGTGCAGGCCGTCTCGCAGGGCGCCGGGCAGATGCGGCCGGTCATCTCGGGAAAGTTGTTGGTCGAGTGCAGGATCTCGATCGCCTCGCGCCACTGGCCCCGATAGACCGCGTCGTTGAAGTCGGGAATGTTGTTGTTGACCGGGCAGCCGTTGTTGCAGAACGGGATGCCGCAGTCCATGCAGCGCGCGCCCTGCACCTTGGCGTCAGCATCCGACAAATGCGCGACGAACTCGCGATAGTGCTTGAGCCGCTGCTCGACCGGCTCGTAAGCCTCGGACCGGCGCTCGAATTCCATGAAACCCGTCGGCTTGCCCATTATGCCGCCTCCTCCGGGCCGCCCCAAGGAGACGGCCGTTCAATGTCCGGAAGCCACGCGCAGCGTGGCTGAACCTGAGTCACCCCTTTCCTCGGGAAAGGGGCCGGGGGAAAGGTTTTTCTCATGCCGCCTCCTGCTTTTGCTGTGCCGAGCGCTCCGCCATTTCCTTCAGGGCGCGGCGATACTCGTTCGGGAACACCTTGACGAACCTGGCGCGGAAGCGCGGCCAGTCGGACAGCACGCGACGCGCCATTTCGCTGCCGGTTTCCGCCAGGTGGCGCTCGATCACCCCCTTCAGCAGGGTCTCGTCGGCGCTGCCGCGGTGGCGGCTGCCGTCGTCGGGCTGCTCGGCGGCCGGCAGCACCTTCTCCAGCTTCACCATCGACGGATTGCAGCGCATCTCGAAGGATTCGTCCTCGTCCAGCACATAGGCGATGCCGCCCGACATGCCGGCAGCGAAGTTGCGGCCCGTGCGGCCCAGCACGACGACCGTGCCGCCGGTCATGTATTCGCAGCCGTGGTCGCCGGTGCCTTCGACGACGGCGGTGGCGCCCGAGTTGCGCACGCAGAAGCGCTCGCCGGCGACGCCGCGGAAAAACACTTCCCCCTCGATGGCGCCGTAGAGCACGGTGTTGCCGACAATGATGTTTTCGCAGGGCTTGCCGCGGAAGGCCTTGGGCGGCTTGACGACGATGCGGCCGCCGCACAGCCCCTTACCGACGTAGTCGTTGGCTTCACCGACCAACTCGAGGGTGATGCCGCGCGCCAGGAAGGCGCCGAAGCTCTGCCCGGCGGTGCCGTTCAGGCGGATGTGGATGGTGTCGTCCGGCAGCCCGGCGTGGCCGTGGCGCAAGGCGACCTCGTGCGAAAGCATGGTGCCGACCGTGCGGTTGCGGTTTTTCACCGCGACCTCGAAGCTGACTTTCTTGCCCTTCTCGAGCGCCGGCCTGGCCTTGGCGATCAGCTCATGGTCGAGCGCCTTGCCGAGGTTGTGGTCCTGCGTCTCGCCATGGCGGCGCGCCACCTCGGCAGGCACCTCGGGCATGTGGAAGATGCGCGAGAAATCGAGGCCGCGCGCCTTCCAGTGGTCGATGCCCTCGCGCATGTCGAGCAGGTCGGAACGGCCGATCAGCTCGTCGAAGCTGCGAACGCCCATCTCGGCCATCAGCCGCCGCGCCTCCTCGGCGACGAAGAAGAAATAGTTGACCACGTGCTCGGGCTGGCCGGAAAAGCGCCTGCGCAGCACCGGATCCTGGGTGGCCACGCCGACCGGGCAGGTATTAAGGTGGCACTTGCGCATCATGATGCAGCCCTCCACCACCAGCGGCGCCGTGGCGAAGCCGAACTCGTCGGCGCCGAGCAGCGCGCCGATGACCACGTCGCGCCCGGTCTTCATCTGGCCGTCTACCTGCACACGGATGCGTCCGCGCAGGCGGTTGAGTACCAGCGTCTGCTGCGTCTCGGCGAGGCCCAGCTCCCACGGCGTGCCGGCGTGCTTGACCGAGGAGATCGGGCTGGCGCCGGTGCCGCCATCGTGGCCCGCGATCACCACGTGGTCGGCCTTGGCCTTGGAGACGCCGGCGGCGACGGTGCCGACCCCCGTCTCGGACACCAGCTTGACGGAAATCGACGCCTTCGGATTGGCGTTCTTCAGGTCGTGGATCAGCTGCGCCAGGTCCTCGATCGAGTAGATGTCGTGGTGCGGCGGCGGCGAAATGAGGCCGACGCCCGGCACGGAGTGGCGCAGGAAGCCGATGTACTCGGAGACCTTGTGGCCCGGCAGCTGGCCGCCTTCGCCCGGCTTGGCGCCCTGCGCCATCTTGATCTGGAGCTGGTCGGCATTGGCCAGGTATTCGATGGTGACGCCGAAGCGGCCCGAGGCGACCTGCTTGATGGCCGAGCGCAGCGAATCGCCGTCCTCGAGCGGGGTATCACGCTCGATGCGGTTGGCGCCGATGACGCCGGCCACCGTCTCGCCGGCACTGACTTTGCGGAAGCGGCGCGGATCCTCGCCGCCTTCGCCGGTGTTCGACTTGCCGCCGATGCGGTTCATGGCGATGGCCAGCGTGGTATGCGCCTCGGTCGAGATCGAGCCGAGCGACATCGCGCCGGTGGCGAAGCGCTTGACGATCTCGACGGCCGGCTCGACCTGCTCCAGCGGCACCGGCGCGCCGGCCGGCTGGATGCTGAACAGGCCGCGCAGGGTCATGTGGCGCCGGCTCTGGTCGTTGATGATGCGTGCGTACTCCGCGTAGGTGTCGTACTGGTTGGCCCGCGTCGCGTGCTGCAGCTTGGCGATGGCGTCCGGCGTCCACATGTGTTCCTCGCCGCGGATGCGGAAGGCGTATTCGCCGCCGATGTCGAGCATGTTGGCCAGCACCGGGTCGTTGCCGAAGGCGGCGGCGTGCGTGTTCAGCGCCTCCAGGGCGACCTCCTTCAGGCCGATGCCCTCGATGCGCGTCGGCGTGCCAGTAAAGTAGCGGGCGACGAACTCGGAGGACAGGCCCACCGCCTCGAATATCTGCGAGCCGCAGTAGGACTGGTAGGTGGAGATGCCCATCTTCGACATCACCTTCATCAGCCCCTTGCCGATGGCCTTGATGTAGCGCTTGTGGCACTCGGCGGCGCCCGGCTGGCCGGGCAGCATCGGCGCGAGCGCGTCGATGCTGGCGAAGGCAAGCCAGGGATGGATGGCCTCGGCGCCGTAGCCCGCCAGCAGGGCAAAGTGGTGCACCTCGCGCGCATCGCCGGTCTCGACGATCAGGCTGCAGGCGGTGCGCAGGCCGGCCTTGACCAGGTACTGGTGCACGGCCGAACAGGCCAGCAGCGAGGGAATGGCGGCATGCCCGGCATCGACGGCGCGATCCGACAGGATGATGACGTTGCTGCCCTGGCCGACGGCGCGTTCGGCGGAGACGCAGACCTGGTAGAGGGCACGGCTCAGGCCGACCGGGCCTTCCGCGGCCCGGGTGGTGATGTCGATCACCTTGGAGCGGAAGACCCCGCCGGTGAGTTCGGCGATGCGCTTCAGCTTGGCCATGGTCTCCGGCGCCAGGATCGGCTGCTTGACCTCGAGGCGCGGCGTCGGCTCGGTTTCATCGATCTTGAGCAGGTTCGGATTCGGGCTGACCAGGGAGATCAGCGACATGACGATTTCCTCGCGGATCGGGTCTATCGGCGGATTGGTCACCTGGGCGAACAGCTGCTTGAAGTAATTGAACAGCGGCTTGTTGCGGTTCGACAGCACCGGCAGCGCGGCGTCGTTGCCCATCGAGCCG
The DNA here is from genome assembly GCA_011526165.1 of Sulfuritalea sp. GTDB lineage: Bacteria > Pseudomonadota > Gammaproteobacteria > Burkholderiales > Rhodocyclaceae > Desulfobacillus. Next base: position 20,410 of record WYAY01000222.1, on the reverse strand, counting down.
GTCGCCTCCTCGCCGTTCGTCGCCATCGGCTCGAGGATGAACTTGAGGTCTTCCTGCGTGTAGCCGAAGGCCTGCTGCAGGTCGAGCAGCGGCGCACCGATGCGGTCGGGCGAGGCGACTTCCGGCAGTTCGTCGACATAATGGCGCGAGCGCTCCAGCCAGGCGCGATAGGGCTTGCCCTGCGCCAGGGTGTGCTTGATCTCCTCGTCGTCGACGATGCGGCCTTGATCGAGGTCGATCAGCAGCATCTTGCCGGGCTGCAGGCGCCACTTCTTGACGATGCGCTCCTCCGGGATCGGCAGCACGCCGATCTCGGAAGCCATCACGACCAGATCGTCGTCGGTCACCAGATAGCGCGCCGGACGCAGGCCGTTGCGATCGAGCGTAGCGCCGATCTGGCGGCCGTCGGTGAAGGCCACCGCCGCCGGGCCGTCCCACGGCTCCATCAGCGCCATGTGGTATTCGTAGAAGGCGCGGCGGTCCTCGTCCATCAGCGGATTGCCGGCCCAGGCTTCCGGAATCAGCAGCATCATGGCGTGCGGCAGGCTGTAGCCGCCCATGAGCAGGAGTTCCAGCGCGTTGTCGAAGCTGGCCGAGTCCGACTGGCCGTCGTAGATCAGCGGCCAGATCTTCTCCAGGTCCTCGCCGAAGAGCGGCGAGGAGATGTCGTTTTCCCGGGCGCGAATCCAGTTGACGTTGCCGCGCAGGGTATTGATCTCGCCATTGTGGGCGATCAGGCGGAAGGGATGGGCCAGGTCCCAGGTCGGGAAGGTGTTGGTGGAGAAGCGCTGGTGCACCAGCGCCAGCGCCGAGACCATGCGCGCATCCTGCAGGTCGAGGAAATACTGGCCGACCTGGTCGGCGAGCAGCATGCCCTTGTAGACCACCGTACGCGTGGACATCGACGGCACGTAGAACATCTTGCCTTCGCCCAGCTTGAGCGCCTGGACGCGATGGCCCGCCTCCTTGCGGATGACGTAGAGCTTGCGCTCGAAGGCGTCCTGTCCGCGCATGTCGGCGCCGCGGCCGATGAAGACCTGCCGGATCACCGGCTCGCAGTCCTTGGCCGCCTGGGCCAGCCCGGCGTTGTCGCACGGCACGTCGCGCCAGCCCAGCAGCGTCTGGCCTTCGTAGCGCACCGTGCGTTCGATGGCCGCCTCGCAGGCGCGCCGGCTCTCCGTATTGCGCGGCAGGAACATCATGCCGACACCATATTCGCCGGACGACGGCAGCGTCACGCCCTGTCTGGCCATCTCCTCGCGGAAGAAGGCATCGGGAATCTGGATCAGGATGCCGGCGCCATCGCCCAGCAGCGGATCGTAGCCGGTCGCGCCCCGGTGCTCGAGATTCTTCAGTATCTGCAGGCCCTGCTCGACGATGGCATGGCTTTTACGGTTCTTGATGTTGACCACGAAGCCGACGCCGCAAGCATCGTGCTCGTTGCGGGGATCATAGAGGCCTTCTTGCTGGGGGCGATCCATCTCAGTTTCCTCGACACAAATGCACCGGCCGGTCGGCCGGGTCGCCCTGCCCATGCCGGGTCGGCATGCGGGCCGAGGTCGATAAAAAGCCGGTGCTCGTTCAGGCGCACCGGCTTTCGCGAAACCTTTCGGGCGAACTGGTAAATATACCCAGAATCGCCCCCTCCTTCAAGATCGGCTTGCCCGGGCCTGCCGGCCCGGGATGGTGGTCAGTAGATGCCCTGGGACATCATGGCATCGGCCACCTTGACGAAGCCGGCGATGTTGGCGCCATCGACATAATTGACGAAGCCGTCCTTTTCGCCATAGCGCACGCAGTTGTTGTGGATGTCGGTCATGATCATGCGCAGGCGCGCATCGACCTCGTGACGCTCCCAGGGCAGGCGCTCGGCGTTCTGGGTCATTTCCAGACCCGAGGTCGCCACCCCGCCGGCGTTGGCCGCCTTGCCGGGACCATACATGATCCTGGCATCGAGGAAGACGTGCACGGCATCGAGGTTGGAGGGCATGTTGGCGCCTTCCGCCACGCACTTGACGCCGTTCTTCACCAGCACCTTGGCATCCTCGCCGTCGATCTCGTTCTGGGTCGCGCAGGGCAGCGCGATGTCCACCGGCACGCCCCAGGGCTTCTGCCCGGGCACGTACTTCAGCTTGAAGCGCTCGGCGTACTCGGAAACGCGGCCGTAATGGTTGTTCTTGATGTCCATCAGGGCGTCGAGCTTTTCACGGGTGAAGCCGGCTTCGTCGATGACGCTGCCTTGCGAATCGGAGCAGGTCACCACCTTGCCGCCCAGCTCCAGCACCTTTTCGATGGCGTACTGCGAAACGTTGCCGGAACCGGACACCGAGACGCGCAGTCCGTCGAAGGTCATGTTCTTGCGCGCCAGCATGTCCTGGACGAAATACACCAGCCCATACCCCGTCGCCTCGGGACGGATCAGGCTGCCGCCGAAGGACAGGCCCTTGCCGGTAAACACGCAAGCCGCATTGTTGGAGAGCTTCTTCATCATGCCGGCCATGAAGCCGACCTCGCGGCCGCCGACGCCGATGTCGCCGGCCGGCACGTCGGTGTCCGGGCCCAGGTGGCGGTAGAGTTCGACCATCAGCGCCTGGCAGAAGCGCATCACTTCATTGCGGCTCTTGCCCTTGGGATCGAAGTCCGAGCCGCCCTTGCCGCCGCCCATCGGCAGCGTGGTCAGCGCGTTCTTGAAGGTCTGCTCGAAGGCAAGGAATTTCAGGATCGACAGGTTGACCGAGGGGTGAAAGCGCATCCCGCCCTTGAACGGGCCGATGGCCGAACTGTGCTGGATGCGGAACGCGCGATTGACATGCGCCTGGCCGTGGTCATCCGTCCAGGCCACGCGGAACTGGATGGCGCGTTCCGGCTCGACCAGTCGCTCCAGGAGGCCCGCGTCGGCATATTTCGGATTGGCGCTGATATAAGCCCACAGGCTGCCCATCACCTCCTGCACGGCCTGGAGGAATTCGGGCTGATTCGGATCCCTCGCCCGGACATAGTCCATGAAATCGGACAGATTCTTGTACTTCATTCTCGACTCCCTCTCAAATCATCCCGTCGTTGCTGAAAAATAGTTTCCCAAGGGCATAACGCACCAAAATGGAGCGGCGCACCAAATTAGGGCACGGAACTATAACTCCGCTATCGGCGGCATGCAATGTCCGGCACGAATCATGCGCAGGTCATGACCACTTGCTGTCTTTCCGCATCGGCATACAAGGTGGCTGCGCCAGGATCGAAATCCACCACATGCACAACGGCATCGAGCCGCGACGCATTGGGTACCAATTCCCGCAGCCGGTTCGGACGATTCAGAATGCCGGCCTCGTCGATCCGGTTGCCCGCCCTGGTCGGGAACAAGGCGAAGTAGAGCATGTCGGCTTCGATCAACTCGTTGAGAAAGTGGGTGCCCAGTGACACATCGGGAATCAGGTTGTCGTTCATGGCGACGACTTCGCACAGGGCCGCGACCCGATTGATCTCGTTGAAGTTCACCGGCACGCCCAGCCAGGGATCCCGGGTACCCCATCGCCCGGGCCCCAGCACCACCGTCGTGCGGTCGGCGCTGGCTTGGTTGATGGCGCCGACCAGGCGGGCCACTTCCAGCCGGCCATCCTGCCGCAATTCGGCATAGCGCGACTGGGCGATATAGATCAGCCGGTCCGGCCGGACGACCCGGCTGGGTCCGATCACCGCGCCCTGCGCCTCGAACAGACGCGGCAAGTTGGCAGGCGGTTCGACACTGACATTTCTATCCAGGCGGCGAACCTGAAGGGGCCTGCACTGGAGCAGGTTGACCCTGTAGTCGCCGTCGGCGAGCACATTGAGCGCGAACTCGATTTCCACCGGATGGCGATAGGCGGCGTGCAATTGCGCCAGCATGGCGCGCAGGTCGGCAACGAACGGGGTGTCTTCGAGCAGGCGATCGAAGGTCAGAAAGGCCGGCTTGCCGTAGTCCTCGCGGGTGGTGAACAAGTCGAAAGGGAAATCGGGGTGGTCCCGCACCATCTCGGCGAACGGACCGCTGACGAGCCGTTTTTCCTTCAGGTCGATAGCATCCATGCGCCGCTGCGCATGTCGGGCGATGTCGCCGAAATTGGTTTCCGGTCGCAATTCGGGCGCGTTCAACGCCACCAGGCGAGTGTAGTCGTCGTCGTTGCGGTCGACAGCGCGCGTGCCAAGCCCGGCCACCAGCCGGATCACGCCCGCCTTCATGTCGATGCGCGGGTTCCAGCGATAGGGATTCACCGACAGGCCGACGCCTGCCGCATGCGGATGGAAGTACCGTCCGCCGGCGGTGCCGGAAACACGCATGATCAGCACCGCCATCTGCTCGTTTTCGCCCAGCAGGCCGCGCCGCTCGCGGTAGCGCAGCGCTTGCTCGCTCATGGTGCTGGCATAGACCTGCCGAACGGCGTCGAGCAGATCGCCCAGGCGCCTTTCCCAGGGGCCGCCGTTGGCGCAGAAAACGCTGTCGTACTGTCCGGCAAAGGCGTTGCCGTAACGGTCCTCCAGCCGGGAACTGGAGCGAACGATGAACGGCCACTCGCCGAAGTATTCGAGCATGCCCTCGAACTGGCGCAGGATCGAAGGCGAAAAGCTCCCTTCCAGCATGCGTCTGCGCGCTTCGCCGATCTCGTTCAGATAGGTGGCCGGATCGCGCTGCCTGCGCCGGATCCACCACAGCCCGTTGTGCACCAGGAAGGTATCGAACACCTCGGCGCCGACATAGAAGGAATCATGCGCCTCGAGGCGGGCTTCGAGCTGAGGCGCATCGCGGCGCAGGACGGCGCGCGACAGCAGCATGCCCAGCGCCTTGCCGCCGATCACGCCGGTGCCGATCATGCGGCTGCGCACCGTCAGCAGATCGTCGAGCGTGAGGTATTCGTCGATCAGGCGCGACATGGCCGCATCGTCGCCGAACAGCAGGCGGCTGAGGCGCGCGAACCACTCCCACTCGGCCGGATCCGGAAATCCGGCCCGGCGTGCCGCTGCCACCGGTTTCGCGGCGGCGAACTGTTTCTGCCAATGGCTGGCGCTCTGGTTGTCTTCGAGGCCGGGCCACCGCGAATTGGCGAGAATTTCGGCGACGGTGCCGCTGTCCCGCACCGGGCGGAAGCGGCCCTCCGCCTCCCAGGCGTGTATCAGGTTCATGGCCGCCGCCGAGCGGTGCTGCACCTTGAGCGGCCGCAGATAAAGCCGCTCGCGACAGCGAAAAACATCGATCATGAACTGCGTGGTGTTGGTAATCACGCCCGTCGCCGACTTGGCGTGGCGGTTGCGGTAGAGGCCGAAATAGGTGACGGTGTCGAGATCGAACAGGCGCGGGCAGGTCAGCCGAAAGAAGTTTCCCATCATGCGGTCCGACTGCCAGATGTCGGCAAGACAGGACAGGCAGTCGAAGACATAGAACGTTTCCCGGCCGGCGGACTCGATGACGGAGTGCACCTGATCGACGAACACTTCGAAACCGGCCGCCGTTTCCGGGCAATGCGTCTCCACGCCGGACAGCAAGGCGGGGTGGTCGGCGAAACGAAAATAGATCAGGCGCCTTCCAGAGTCGCGGGCGGCCCCGGCATAAGGTTTGACCAAGGCTAGGTAATCCTCAAGGGACTCGATCTGCCAGACGATGTTGTCGCCGCGTTGCACGCCGCACAGCACCGCATCGAGTTCCGGCAAGCCGGTGGTGGGCGTGAACAGCCGGGTCATGTCAGCGCGACTGCGTGCTAGATCTCGCCCACGGCAAACAGGCGGCGGTGCTCGCGGATGGCGTAGCGGTCGGTCATGCCGGCAATGTAATCGGCGATGGCGCGTGGCTTGTCGGCCTTGGCCATTTCCTGATACTGCGGCGGCAGCAGGCGGGGGTCTTCCTTGAAGGCGCCAAACAGGTCGGTGACGATGCGGCGGGCCTTGTTGGTCATGCGCAGCACCTGGTAGTGCTGGTAGAGGTTGATGCGGAGAAAATGCTTCAGTTCCCTGTGCTCCGCGTGGATGCCAACGCCAAAGGCTGCCAGCGGCGGCGCGCGGTGGACGTCGTCCAGGCTGACTACCCCCGCCTCGGCGATGTTCTTCATGGTCTGCCCGATCAGGTCCACGGCGAGCGAATTGATCATGCGGCGCACCGTCTCGTGGATCAGCCGGCGGCCGGATATCTGCGGGAAATCCCGCCGGACGTCGGCAACATGGCGCGCCCAGATGCCGACCTCTTCCAACTGCTCCACGGTGATCAGGCCAGAGCGCAGGCCATCGTCGACATCATGGTTGTTGTAGCCGATCTCGTCTGCCAGGTTGCACAGCTGCGCCTCCAGCGAGGGCTGCGTCCCGTCGAGGAAGCGCCGGCCCAGTTCCCCGAGCTCCTGCGCCTTTTTCGGCGCGCAATGCTTGAGGATGCCCTCGCGCGTTTCATAGGTCAGGTTGAGGCCGTCGAAGGCGCCGTAACGCTCTTCCAGCAGTTCGACGATGCGCAGGCTCTGCAGATTGTGCTCGAAACCACCGTAGTCGCGCATGCAGGCATTCAGCGCGTCCTGCCCGGCATGCCCGAAGGGCGTATGGCCGAGGTCGTGCGAGAGGGCGATAGCCTCGGCCAGATCCTCGTTCAACCTCAGCGCGCGCGCCAGGGTGCGCGCGATCTGCGCCACCTCGATGCTGTGCGTCAGTCGCGTGCGGAACAGGTCGCCCTCATGGTTGACGAAAACCTGTGTTTTGTACTCGAGGCGGCGAAACGCCGTTGAGTGCACGACGCGATCGCGGTCGCGCTGGAATTCGCTGCGCGATGCAGGCGCCGATTCGGGATGGCGCCGGCCGCGCGAATTCCCGCCGCTGACGGCATGGGACGCCAGTTCAGTCATGGCAGCAGGCCTCGATTGCGGCCCGGATATCGGATTCCCCGGCCTCGGCGCTGACGACGCCCAACCCGATGCGTTTCAGCAGTACCAGACGCAGCCTGCCGGCAGAAACTTTCTTGTCGAGCGCCATCAGCTCGAGATAGCGGTCGGCGCCCAGACGGGGTCCGCGCACAGGCAGCCCCGCCCGCTCAAACAGGCCTGCCACCCGGGCGCAATCCGAGCTACCCAGCCAGCCCAGCCGCCGCGAAAGTTCCCCCGCCATTTGCGTGCCGGCGGCAACCGCCTCGCCGTGCAGCCATTCCCCATAGCCGAGACCGGCTTCGATGGCATGGCCGAAGGTATGGCCGAGATTCAGCAGGGCGCGCTCACCGGCTTCCCTTTCATCGGCCGCCACCACTTCGGCCTTGTTAACACAGGAACGCTGGATGGCATAAGTGAGCGCATCTCCATCGCGGGCCAGCAGGCGCTCGATGTTCGCTTCGAGCCATTCGAAAAAGGGCAGGTCGCGGATGAGGCCATACTTGATCACCTCGGCCAGCCCGGCGCGCAATTCACGGTCGGGCAAAGTCTTCAGCGTATCGGTGTCGGCAAGCACCAGGCGCGGCTGCCAGAAGGCGCCGATCATGTTCTTGCCGAGCGGGTGGTTGATACCGGTCTTGCCGCCGACCGATGAGTCGACCTGCGCCAGCAGCGTGGTCGGAATCTGAATGAAGGGCACCCCGCGCTGATAGGTCGCCGCCGCAAAACCGGCCAAATCGCCAATCACGCCGCCACCAAGGGCAATAACCGTCGTCGCCCGCTCGCAACGGTTCTCCAGCAGCGCGTCGTAGATGTGATTGAGCGTCTGCCAGTTCTTGTGCTGCTCGCCATCGGGCAAAATGATTTCGGCAATCCGGACTCCGCCAGCTCGCAGGCCGTCCGCCAGGGTCGAAAGATAAAGCGGAGCTATGGTCTGGTTGCTGACGATTGCCACTGCCGGAACTTTCAGCAGCGTCAGGATCAGCTCGCTTCGGCCAAGCAGGCCTGCACCGACATGGATGGGGTAGCTGCGTGCATCCAGCCAGACATTCAGGGTTTGCATGTTTTCCCAATTTCCTGTTCGATCAGGCGTGCCACCGCAAGCGGCGTACGCCCGCCGCCTTCCAGCACGATATCGGCTATTTCCCGGTACAAGGGATCGCGCTGGGAGTACAGCTCGCGGAGCTTAGACAGCGGATCCGCCACCTGCAGCAAGGGCCGATTACGGTCATGCCGGGTGCGTGCATACAGTTCTTCCGGCTGAGCGCACAAATAGATAACAAGGCCTGTATCGGCAAGGCGCTTGCGGTTATTGGGGTCAAGCACGGCACCCCCTCCCGTCGCCAGAACCAATTCATGCTCTTCAGACAAAGCGTACAAGACTTGCGATTCGCGGCGACGGAAACCCACCTCGCCTTCGATCTCGAAAATCAGCGGAATGCGCACTCCTGTGCGCGCCTCGATTTCATGGTCGCAATCGACGAAGCGTTTCTTCAGCCGCCGCGCCAAGTGCCGCCCGATCGTCGTCTTGCCCGCGCCCATCATTCCCACGAAGTAGATGTTGTCGCAGGTTTTCACGGGCAAATTCTATCAGGCGCCGGGATGCAAAAACAAAGGGCCGGCAATGCCGGCCCTGAAATGCCTCGCGGCGCACTCAGCGCATGCTAAGCGACTCGCTAATGATCTTCGGTGTAATGAAGACCAGCAGCTCTGTCTTGTTATCCTTTTTCTCGTTATGCCTGAAGAGGAAACCGACATAGGGCATGTCACCCAGTACCGGAACCCGCGTCGTAATGTTCCGCTCATCTTGGGTGTAAATGCCGCCGATGACAACCGTACCCCCATTGTCGACCAGCACTTCCGTCTTGACATGCTTGGTATCAATGGCCACACCGGCACCCGTAGCAATTTGTGTGTTCGGCGAATCCTTGTTGACGTCCACAGTCAGGTTGACCCTGCCATCAGGGGTTATTTGCGGTTTGACCTTCAGTGCCAAGTTGGCTTTCCGGAAGGAAACGCTGGTCGCGCCGGAACTGGTTGCCTGTTGATAGGGGATTTCAACCCCCTGTTCAATCAGCGCTTCGACCTGGTCTGCCGTAACGATGCGTGGGCTGGAGATGATTTTGCCTTTGCCATCTGCCTCCAATGCACTCAACTCCAGGTTCAAAAACCGCGTGGCTGCACTATTGAAGAGCACGAATGAGAACTGCCCGGCTTGCTTTCCGGCAATGGAGGTCGCGGGCAGATTGACCGACGAGGCGTCTCGAATGAAATCGGGATTCGAGGCAACCTGCCCTGTATGAAATCCCGTATCCGCAAGCCCTCCGCCAAGGCCGTAACGAATACCCCCCCCCCCAATCGTCTTGCGTCCAGTTAGTGGCGCTGCATCATGGAAGCCGAGACGAACACCCATGTTCTTAGTGAAATTATCATCCGCCTCAACAATACGCGCCTCAATCATAACTTGGCGAGCCGGTATGTCGATTTCAGCAATCAGTCTTCTTAAATCCTCTAGTCGTGAAGGTGTATCGGTTACAAATAGCTTGTTCGTACGTTCGTCAACAATCACCGAGCCACGCTTGGAAAGAACCGTTTGGTCCTTGTTTTTCAGGAAATCGAAAACGGATTTCGATTTATGATAGTTTAATTGGAAGGTCTCCGTTCTGACTGGCTCAAGCTCGGTGATCTGCTGTCGAGACTCTAACTGCAACTTCTCTTTAGCTGCCAACTCATCACGCGGAGCAATCCAGATGACGTTGCCGTTCTTGCGCATGTCCAGACCCTTCGCCTGCAGAATGATATCCAGCGCTTGGTCCCATGGCACGTCCTTCAAACGCAGCGTCAGGCTGCCTCCCACCGTGTCACTGGTGATGATATTGAAATCGGTGAAGTCCGCGATCACCTGAAGCACCGCTCTCACGTCGATGTTCTGGAAGTTCAAGGACAGTTTTTCGCCTTGGTAACCCTTGCCACTGCCTTGCACTAGCTTATTTGGATTCTCGACAACCTGCTTCACCTCGACCACGAACTGATTGTCGCTCTGGTAGGCATTGTGTTCCCACAATCCCTTGGGCGAGATAACCATTCGTATGTTCTCACCCTGTGGCAGAGTGTTTATCGTGGTGATGGGCGTCGCAAAATCAGTGACATCCATGCGCCGACGCAATGTTTCAGGCAAGATCGTTTTCATGAACTCGACAACCAGGTTCGATCCCTGCTGCCGAATATCTATACCCACATTACTATCAGACAAATCAACAACAACACGACCCTCTCCGTTGCTTCCACGCCGAAAATTGATGTCCCTGATGTTAGGCATATAACCTGCAGACTGGGACTTTGCTTCTGCAAAATTCTGCGCAGCTACTGGCTCAGCCTTTGAAACTCCACCTGAGGACGCCCCGTCTATTGTGATATACAGGTCTTTCCCTTCAATCCGCGAAGCCACCTGATGCATCTGTTTCAAATTCAGCACGACACGTGTTCTATTGCCTACCTGGACAAGGCTTACACTACGCAAATCCCCCTCGTTGAATGACTGGGAACTGCGTCCCAATGCATTCGCGACTCCGGGAAAATCAAATGCGATGCGCGGCGGATTGGCAATATTGAAGCTTGCAGGCACCGTATCAAGCGGCCGGGAAGTAGTCAGCTTCAGGACAACGTCACTGCCCTGCTGGCTAGCGCCAATAGTTTCGATGGCGTTCTGCGCCCACGCGGTCTGTGCCAGCAGCATGCCGGCGAGGATGAGCAGCAAATTAAATTTTCTGGTGATCGTGTTCATTTCTTGCCCTCCTGCTGCTTCTCCTGCAATTGCAATGCGCTTGTGCGTTCCATGTAGTCACCCAGCGAGTCAGGAACCAGCTCCTTGAGTCTAATCTCAGTCTCACTAATGTCCGTAATGATCCCGAAATTCTGCCCCATGTAATTCCCGATCTTTACTTGATGGAGATTTTTGTCGGCTTGAATCAGGGCGTGGACCATTTTTCCCTTGATCAACGTGCCAACCATCTTGAGGGACTCCAGGGGATATGATTCGAGCGGTTCCTTACGACGGTCCAGATCTGGTTTGAGGCCCCCACTACCTGCCTTGCGTTCAGGTTCGATCTTCGAGGTATTAAAGGGGTCGAGAAGATCGCCAGTCTCATAGGCGACGACCGGGAACTTCTTGATGGGCGGCAAGGGCGGCACCTTGCCCTTCAAGTCCTTGGTCGACTCCTTCATCCATTGCCGCAAATCCTGATGCTCCTCGCCACCGCATGCTGCCAATCCAAGAGAAGCTAGCAAGATAGCGATGCGCCTCATTTCTTCGCTCCCTTGGCTTTTGTCTGTGCCGCCTTCGCCCTGCGTTGTGCCGCCAGTTCTTCCTCATCGAGGTACCGGTATGTCATCGCTGTAGCATCCAATTTGAGCTGTCCTCCCTTGTCGGGGGCAAAGGCGACGTTGGCGAGTGACACGATGCGGGGCAACTTGGCAACATCGGCGGCAAAGGCACCAAGATCATGGTAGCCGCCGTTGATTTTCAAAGAAATCGGCAACTCCGCATAGAAGTCTCGGATAGTCTCACGGCCGGGCTTGAACAGTTCGAACTGCAGTCCGCGCCCTAACCCTGCCTGGTTAATATCAATCAGCAAGGACTCCATTTCGGCCTTGTTCGGCAGCTGTTTGAGCAGAGCGCCGAAAGACTTGTCCACCTCCGCAAGCTGCTTGCGGTGCTCTTCCAGATTGACCGCCTGCTTCTTCTTGTCGAGATATTCCTGCTTGAGCTTGGCTTCCTGCTGCCGCTTCCCCTCCAGATCCTCAAGCTGGGATTTCCAGTCCAGCCACCAGCCACCAGCCAGCAAGCCTGCAAACAATGCAAGCAGTACAGTAAATCGGGGCAGGAGCGGCCAAGTGCCGATATCCTTTGGATCGAGGGATTTGAAATCCTCGGCCAGAGCCCGGAGGTCGAACTTCGGCACTGTCGGCATTTTGGGCATACTGGGCTTCTTCATGCTTTCTTGTCCTGCTTCGCCGGCGGGACGCCTGGCGCCGGTTTCTTGTCGGTCGAAGATACGGCCCGTGTAACCGCAACATTAAGCTTGAATTCAGCATAACGCCGATTGCCCACTGTGACTGCCTTGATTTCCTCTAGATCGGGCCGCTCGATTAACGGAGACGCTTCGAGATTGCGCATCAGGGTTGAAACGCGGGCGTTTGATTGAGCTATACCTGAAATTTTAATCTTAACCCCTACCTGCTTAACTTCTTTCAGGTAGATGCCAGCAGGAACCTGACGCGCCAATTCATTGAATAGTTGCACGGCTTCAGTTCTGCTGCCTTGGAGGGACTCGATCACGTCCTTGCGCTTGACGAGAGCATCAATCTGTTCCTTGAGGCGCTTGATTTCATCAATCTCCTTGTCGAGCGCGGCAATCTCCTTCTTGAGATACGCATTCTTGCTTTCCTGCTGGCTGAGGTAGCCGGCAATCACCCCGTGCACCATGATGATAATAGCTATGGCCAGCACGGCCACCAAACCGGCCAGTGCAAAAAACTGCTGGCGTAGCGCCTTGCGCTTTTCTTCCCGATGAGGCAGCAGATTGATGCGGATCATTGGTCGAACCTCCGCATCGCAAGTCCGCAGGCAACCAACAACGAGGGAGCGTCCGTCGCCAGCTGCTTCGGCCGGATGCGCTGTGACAGCGCCATGTTGGCGAAAGGATTGGCGACGACGGTATTGATCTGGGTGCGGCCTGACACGGCCTCGTCCCCCCCGGGAATGACCGCACAACCGCCGGCCAGCACGATATGGTCGACTTGGTTGTACTGCGTCGACGTGAAGAAGAACTGCAAGGCCCGAGAAACCTCCAGCGCGAGATTGTCAAGAAACGGCCGCTGCAGGTCGGACTCGAAGTTCTCCGGCAGGTTGCCTGTCCGTTTGGCAGTTTCCGCCTCTTCCTGGCTCATACCATACTGGCGCATGATGTCTTGGGTCAGTTGGCTTCCGCCGAAAGCCTGTTCACGCGTATACACCGGCTGATCGTTGCGCAGTATGGTGACGTTCATGACGTTCGCCCCGATGTCGACCAGGGCAATGGTCTGGTTCTTGCCGCCTCCCGAAAACTGGCTCTCGACCAGTTCGAATGCTGCTTGGGCGGCATACGATTCGACATCCATGACCAGCGGCTTCAGGCCTGCCGCTTCGGCCACAGCAACACGATCCTCGACTTTTTCCTTGCGGGAGGCCGCAATCAGCACCTCCGCTTCCTCAGGGCTGCTCGGTGCCGGACCAGCTACCTGGAAATCCAGATTGACTTCGTCGAGCGCGAACGGAATGTACTGATTTGCTTCAGACTCGACCTGCACCTCCAATTCGCGTTCGCGCAGGCCGGCCGGAACGATGATCTTCTTGGTGATAACGGCAGCCGCAGGCAATGCCATGGCAACATATTTCGTCGACGTGCCCATGCGCTTCCAGGACCGCTTGACCGCCTCTGCCACAGCATCGAGATTGGCAATGTTCCCATCCACTACCGCATCGCGCGGCAACGTCTCGATCGCATAGCGTTCGATCCTGTAACTTCCTTTTGTTGCCTCCGTCAGTTCAACCATCTTCACGGAGGAAGAACTGATGTCGAGCCCCAATAAGGGGCGCGCCTTCGGATTAAATATCGAGAGATCTATCTGCAAGGAAAATCCTTTTGAATTCTCGTTAGTTAGGCGCGATACGGATAATTTACATTAAATCCTAGCAACAACTATGGCTTATGTAAAGTTTTTTTTCCTGCGGTATGTCGCCATTGCCCGACACAATGTTTCCCAGTTTGATAGGTGCTTGTAACTATATGTTTGCAATAAATTAATTCGCGGGTGGCGAGATGGGTTAGCCGCTTTGCACGCTTTAAAAATCAGTCTCCTGAAACGGCAAGCATATAATTGCCCGCTTTACTTAACTGCATTGGGTTCATCGTTGCCAACCGCGTTGCGCTGGATCAGCTACCCGCTTCTGTTTCTCGCAGGACTCGTCCTCATCGGCATCGCTTTGCTGGCGATTGTGGTGGTACTGGCCTATCCCCAGCTTCCCACGCTGGAAGTACTCACAGACTATCAACCCAAGATCCCCCTGCGCATCTACACCGCCGATAATCATCTAATCGGCGAGTTCGGCGAGGAGCGCAGGGCGCTGGTAGGCATTCAGGAAGTGCCGCAAGTCATGAAACAGGCCATCCTGGCGGCGGAAGACGAGCGCTTTTACCAGCACCCCGGCGTAGACACCATGGGTGTGCTGCGCGCGGCCTATGCCAACTTCACCAGCGGCGGCAAGCGTCAGGGCGCCAGCACCATCACCATGCAGGTGGCGCGGAATTTCTTCCTTTCCAGCGAAAAAACCCTCACGCGCAAGCTCTATGAGGCGCTGCTTGCCTTCAAGATCGAAAGCAGTCTTTCCAAGGACGAAATCTTCGAGATCTACATCAACCAGATCTACCTCGGCCAGCGTGCCTATGGTTTCGCCGCCGCCTCGCAGATCTATTTCGGCAAATCCCTGCAAAAAATCAGCACCGCCGAGGCGGCCATGCTGGCCGGTCTGCCAAAGGCCCCTTCCAGCTACAACCCGGTGGCCAACCCGAAGCGCGCCAAGCAGCGCCAGCTGTATGTCCTGCGCCGCATGCATGAACTCGGCTTCACCAATGCAGCGCAGTTAGCCGAAGCCAGACAGGAGGATCTGCGCATCAGGCGCGAAATCAACGCGTTCGGCGTGCCTGCCGACCATGTCGCCGAGATGGCAAGGCAAATGGCCTATGAACGTTTCCAGGAAGAGGCATACACCCGCGGCCTTCGCGTCATCACCACCATTCGCAAGGCGGACCAGGAAGCGGCCTATGCCAGCCTGAGACGCGCAGTGCTCGACTACGACAGGCGCCATGGCTACCGCGGTGCCAAAGGCTATGCCGACCTGGGGCCGCCGGGCACGGCGCTCGATGAGGCCCTTGAGGATGCGCTGCAGGACGAGCCGGACTCCGGCGATATCCATGCCGCCGTGATTCTCGAAGCGGGCCCGAAACTGGTGAAGGCCTATCGCCGTGGCGGCGAAACCGTGCAGGTCTCTGGCGACGGCCTGAAGTTCGCCCTGCGCATGCTCGACGAGAAGGCGCCCGCCAACAAGCGGCTGCGTCGCGGCGCCATCATTCACGTGCAGCAACACGACAAGGGGCATTGGCAGATCGTGCAGCTGCCCGAGGTCGAGGCCGCCTTCGTCTCCGCCAGCCCGACCGACGGCGCCATCCGCGCCCTCATCGGCGGCTTCGATTTCAACCGCAACAAATTCAACCATGTCACCCAGGCCTGGCGTCAGCCGGGCTCCAGCTTCAAGCCTTTCATCTACTCCGCGGCGCTGGAGAAGGGCTTCACACCGGCCAGCATCATCCAGGACGAGCCGCTGATCGTCTCGGCCGCCGAAACCGGCAGCCAGGAATGGGAGCCTAAGAATTACGACGGCAAGTACGAGGGGCCGATGAGCATGCGCACGGGTCTGGCGAAGTCGAAGAACCTGGTCTCCATCCGCATCCTCAAGTCGATCGGCACGCACTACGCCCAGGATTACGTGACGCGCTTCGGTTTCGATGCCGACAAGCATCCGCCCTACCTCACCATGGCGCTTGGCGCCGGCAGCGTGACGCCCTGGCAGCAGCTCGCCGGCTACAGCGTATTCGCCAACGGCGGCTACCGCATCCAGCCTTATGTCGTGAAGCAGATCCTCGACGACAAGGGCAATGTGCTCGCCGAAGCCCAACCGGATTCGGCGGGCGACGAGAACCTGCGCGTCATCGATCCGCGCAACGCCTTCCTGATCGACAGCATGATGCACGACGTCGTCCGCCGCGGCACGGCGACGCGCGCGCTGGTCCTCAAGCGCGGCGATCTCGCCGGCAAGACCGGCACCACCAACGATTTCGTCGACGCCTGGTTCTGTGGCTATCAACCCACGCTGGTCGGCATCGCCTGGATCGGCTTCGACCAGCCGAAGAAGCTCGGCAACGGCGAGACCGGCGGTTTCGCCGCCCTGCCGATCTGGATCGGCTATATGGAAAAGGCGCTGAAGGACGCGCCCGAGTCCTTCATGGCGAAGCCGGAAGGCCTGGTGCCCGTCTCCATTCCCGCTGGCGCTGCCGGAGAGGCCGCCAAGGACGAGCTGATCTACAAGGAAAGCCTGCCGCCGCCCCCGCCGCCGGAGAGCGGCGAATCGGAATCGCCGATGCGGATGACTTTGCCGCCCGCAAACATTTCAGGCTGAGAGCACGACCGCCTCGCCGGCCTGATCCGAAATCAGGCGGCTCAAGGCGGCGAAGAGTTCCACGCCGTCGCGCGTACCGACCCAGCGGCCGCTCTCGAAGCGGAAATGGAAACCGCCGGCGCGCGCCGCCACCCAGATCTCGCGCGCAGCAGCATGGCGGTTGATGATGATCTTGCTGTCGTCGGCGAACTCCAGCTCGAGCACGCCGCCGGGCTGCAACTCGTAGTCGATATCGGCCCCGCAGGCGTCCAGCGCCTGCTCGATTCCCGCCAGCGCCGCGCCGGCCAGATTGTTGAACTCGCTTTCTTGCATTCCGAACCTTCTGCTAACATCATGATTTTCTACGGGCATCATGCGAACCCTCGGAACTCTTCTGGCCATTCTGCTTCTTGGCGCCTGCGGCACCAGGACGCCATTGACGCTCCCGCCCCGTCCGGCTCCGTCCGGCACCGCTCAAACGGCGCCGGCGACACCACCCGCCGATAATAGCAAAGCGGCCGGCGACACCGCACGATGAATCCCTTCAGCTACCGCGACGGCATCCTTCATGCCGAGGCAGTGCCTTTGCCGCAGATCGCCGCGGACCACGGCACGCCCTGCTATGTCTATTCGCGCACCGTGCTACAGTCCCGCTTCGACGAGTTCCGCCGGGCGCTGGCCGGCCGGGACGCGCTCGTCTGCTATGCCGTCAAGGCCAACTCGAACCTCGCCATCCTGAATCTCTTCGCCCGCGCCGGCGCCGGCTTCGACATCGTCTCCGGCGGCGAACTGGCGCGCGTCCTCGCCGCCGGCGGCGATCCCGCCAAAGTGGTGTTTTCCGGCGTCGGCAAGACGGCCGACGAAATGCGCGAGGCGCTGGCGGCCGGCATCCTGTGCTTCAACGTCGAATCGGCCGCCGAGCTGGAAAGGCTCGACCAAGTCGCCGGCAGTCTGGGCCGGCGCGCGCCGGTTTCGCTGCGCGTGAACCCGGACGTCGATCCCAAGACGCATCCCTACATCGCCACCGGGCTCAAGTCCGCCAAGTTCGGCATCCCCTTCGAGGAGGCCCTGCCGCTGTACCGCCGGGCCCGGGCGCTGCCGCACATCGACGTTCATGGCATCGACTGCCATATCGGCTCGCAGCTGCTCGATCCGGCGCCTGCCGCCGAAGCCGCCGCCAAGCTGCTCGGCCTGGTCGATGCGCTGGCCGCCGAAGGCATCGCACTGTCGCACATCGATCTCGGCGGCGGCATGGGCATCCGCTACCGCGACGAAGCCGTTCCAAGCACCGCCGAGTACCTGGCGCCGCTGCTCGCCGTGCTCGCCGGGCGCAAGGAAAGGCTGCTGTTCGAGCCGGGGCGCTCGCTGGTCGGCAACGCCGGTGTCCTGCTCACACGCATCGAGTACCTGAAGCACGGCGAGGCGAAGAACTTCGCCGTCGTCGACGCCGCCATGAACGATCTCATGCGGCCGGCGCTCTACGACGCCTGGCACGACATCCTGCCGGTCGCCCAGGCAGCCGGCGCGGCGGCGGAGTACGAAATCGTCGGCCCGGTGTGCGAATCGGGCGACTTCCTCGGCCACGCGCGCCGGCTGGCCGTCGCGCCGGGCGACCTGCTCGCCGTCATGTCGGCCGGCGCCTACGGCATGGCCATGAGCTCGAACTACAACACGCGGCCGCGCGCCGCCGAAGTGATCGTCGACGGCAGCCGGGTCCATCTGGTGCGCGAGCGCGAGCGCGTCGGGCAACTTTTCGCCGGCGAGCGTGTCTTGCTTTGATCGATCCGGCGCACTTCACCCCTGAACCTCATGCCAACTAGCCGACTCGCGATTCTTGCCGCGGCCATCGCCCTCGCGGCCTGCCAGAAAGCCGAGGAAAAGAAGCCCGCCGGCCCGCCGCCGGCCCTCATCACCGTGACCCAGGCCCGGGTCGGCGCGATGGAGATCGCCGAAACGACGCTCGGCACCCTGGAAGCGGTGGCCGATCCGAAGATCGGCGCAGAGGTGGCCGGCAAGGTCGTGCGGGTGCTTGCCGGCACCGGCAGGGCGGTGCGCAAGGGCGAGCTGCTGGCGGTGATCGACGACACGGACTTCGCCATCCAAAACCGCGCCGACGAAGCCGAGCGCAAGCGCGCCGAGGCGGTGCTGGCGCAGCAGGAGCGCGTCGTCGAGCGGCAGCAGCAGCTGGCGCAGAAAGGCTTCATCTCGCAGAATGCCGCCGACGACGCCCGCGCCCAGCGCGACGCGCTGCGCGAGCAGCTCGCGGCGGCCCGCGCCCGCGGCGACATGAGCCGGCGCAGCCAGGGCAAGGCGCGCGTCGTCGCACCCTTCGACGGCATCGTGGAAACCGCCATCGCCTCCGCCGGCGACTACGTCAAGGTCGGCGACCCGCTGTTCCATTTCGTCTCCGCGCGCAAGCTGCGCGCCCACCTGCCCTTTCCCGAGTCGGCCGCGCCGCGCCTGAAGAAGGGCCAGCCGGTCGTCCTCGGCTCGCCGTTGCTGCCGGGCCTCGAGATCCGCGCCGAGGTCAGCGACATCAAGGCCGGCGTGTCCGAGGCGGGCCGCGCCATCGACGTCATCGTCGACATCGAAGGCCAGGACGGCCTGCGCCCCGGCGGCACGGTGAACGCCAGCGTGCTGGTGTCCCGGCGCGAGGACGCCCTCCTGGTGCCGGAGCAGAGCGTGGTGCTGCGCCCGGCCGGCAAGGTGGTCTACGTCATCGCCGAAGGCAAGGCGCTGCAGCACGTCGTCGAGGCCGGCGCCCGGCGCGCCGGCATGGTGGAAATCCT
The DNA here is from genome assembly GCA_011526165.1 of Sulfuritalea sp. GTDB lineage: Bacteria > Pseudomonadota > Gammaproteobacteria > Burkholderiales > Rhodocyclaceae > Desulfobacillus. The sequence continues at coordinate 1,505 of WYAY01000222.1, read as the reverse complement.
CAAGGGCCTGCCGGCCGGCGCCACCGTCGCGCTGGACGGCGCCGGCTTCCTCAGCCACAACGCGGCCGTCGTCGTCAAAGAGACCGGCAAGGCCGCCGCGCCAGGCGCCGCCGGTAAAAGTCAGTCTCCGCAGCACGGCGCCGCAGCGCAAGCCCCCGCCCAGACCGACGCGAAGAAATGACCCTGCCCGAGCTTTCCATCCGGCGCCACGTCCTGGCGTGGATGCTCAACGCCGTGCTGGTGCTGTTCGGCCTCATCGCCTACCAGCGCATCGGCATGGACCGCTTCCCCTACATCGAGTTTCCCGTCATCTCGGTGACGACGACGGTGAAGGGCGCCAACCCCGACATCGTCGACGCCAGCGTCACCAACCTCGTCGAATCCGCCGCCAACACGGTGCCGGGCATCGAGCACATCCAGTCCACTTCGTCACCGGGCGTCTCGCAGGTCAACATCACCTTCGCGCTGGAGAAGGACGTCGACATCGCCTTCAACGAGGTGCAAGCCAAGTTGAACCAGGTGCTGCGCCGCCTGCCCAAGGACGCCGACCCGCCGGTGGTGGCCAAGGTGGAGACCAACACCCAGCCGGTGATGTGGCTGGCCCTGCAGGGCGACCGCACCCAGCAGCAGCTCAACCAGTACGCCGCCAACGTGGTCAAGAAGCGGCTGGAGAGCATCGACGGCGTCGGCGAGGTGCGCCTCGGCGGGCGACGCGACCGCACCATCCGCGTGAACCTGCTGCCGGCGCGCATGGCCGCCCACGGCATCACGGCGCAGGACATCAACGAGGCCTTCGCCAAGGAGCACGTCCAGCTCGCTGGCGGCTTCGTCGTCGGCCAGGCCACCGAGGCGCTGGTCAAGCTCGACCTGGAGTTCCACCGCATTGAGGACCTCGCCGGCATGATCCTCGGCTACAAGGGCGGCTATCCGATCCGCCTCGGCGACGTGGCCGAGGTCGAGGACGACCTCGCCGACAACCGCCAGCTCGCCCGCTTCAACGGCGAGACCACCGTCGGCCTCGGCATCGTCAAGGTGGCCAACACCAATACGGTCGCCATCACCGAGGCAGTGCTGGCACGGCTGGAGAACGAGATCCACCCGCAGCTGCCACCGGGCATGCGCATCACGATCGTCTCCAACGACGCCGTCTTCATCCTGGAGATCGTAAACTCGCTGAAGGAGCACCTGATCGAGGGCACGCTGCTCGCCTCGCTGGTGGTGTGGTTCTTCCTGCGCTCGCTGCGCTCCACCCTGATCATCGCCCTGGCGATTCCCGTCTCGCTGATGGGCGCCATCGCCGTCATCTACTTCTTCGGCTACACGCTGAACTCCCTCACCCTGCTGGCGCTGCTGCTGCTCATCGGCGTCGTCGTGGACGACGCGATCGTGGTGCTGGAGAACATCTTCCGCCACCGCGAGGAAATCGATCCCGACCCGATTGCCGCTGCCGTCAACGGCAGCCGCGAGGTGGTCTTCGCCGTCATCGCGGCGACGCTGTCGCTGGT
>WYAY01000221.1 GCA_011526165.1 Sulfuritalea sp. | reverse complement strand
CGAGGTAGGCCTTGCCGACGTTGAGCCAGGCCTGGGTGCTGGCAGGATCGAGCTTGAGGTATTCGACAAAGAGGTTCACCGACTCGGCGAAGCGGCCGTTCTTCAGCGCATCGGCGCCGCCGCCGAACAGGGCCTGGGCGAACACCGGCAGCGTTTCCTTGTCCTTCGGCGCGAGCTCGAAAGCCTTGCGGCCGTTGGCGATGGCGTCGCCCCAGTTGCCCTTGGCGATGAAGGCGCGCGCCGCCCACAGATAGGCCTGCCAGTAGGCGGGATCCTTGCCGATCACGACGACGAACTTGTCGATGGCCGCGTCGTATTTCTTTTCCGAATAAAGCTGTTGGCCTTCCTTCATCAGGCCGTCGATCTCGCTTTGCAAAGTCAGCCCGGCGCAGGCGGCGAGCAGGGTCGAGACGAGCAGCAGCAGGGCGAGGCGACTGCGCAGCAGAAGGGGCGATCTGGCAAACATGGCATGCTCCCGGAATGAGATTGATGGCAATATAGCCGACAGGAGGGCAACTTGCGATAGCGATGTCCCTTGCCCGCCCGAACTTTGTCGCCTGCCGGACAAATTCCGTGCCGCAACAGTCACTTGGCGAAACGGGCAGGTTGACGTTGACGTCAACGTAAGTTAGATTGCCCCATCCCCACGGGAGTGCCAGCCATGACCGACCTGAGCGTGAGCCAGAAGATCAGCCCCTACAAGCCGAAGCACAAGGTGCGCTTCGTCACCGCCGCTTCGCTGTTCGACGGCCACGATGCCTCGATCAACATCATGCGGCGCATTCTGCAGTCGACTGGCAGCGAGGTGATCCACCTCGGCCACAACCGCTCCGTCGAGGAGATCGTCACGGCGGCGCTGCAGGAGGACGTGCAGGGCATCGCCGTCTCCTCCTACCAGGGCGGCCACGTCGAGTATTTCAAGTACATGGTTGATCTCCTGAAGCAGCGCGGTGGCGAGGGTATCAAAGTCTTCGGCGGCGGCGGCGGGGTGATCGTGCCGGAGGAGATCCGCGAACTGCACGACTACGGCGTGGCGCACATCTACTCCGTCGAGGACGGCCAGAAGATGGGCCTGCAGGGCATGATCAACGACATGGTCGCGCAGTGCGACGTCGACCTGTCGAAGCGCGACGTGCCGGACCTGAAGGCCGTTGCCGGGGGCGATCGCCGCGCGCTGTCCCGCCTTGTGACCGCGCTGGAAAACGGCGCGGTGTCCGACAAGCTGAAAAGTCAGTTGCTGCAGGACGGCGCCAAGGCGAAGGTGCCGACGCTGGGCATCACCGGCACCGGCGGCTCGGGCAAGTCCAGCCTCACCGACGAGCTGATCCGGCGCCTGCGCCTCGACCAGAACGACTCTTTGAAGATTGCCGTGGTGGCGGTCGACCCCTCGCGCAAGCGCACCGGCGGCGCGCTGCTCGGCGACCGCATCCGCATGAATGCCATCGGCTCAGTTGGCAACCGCGCCAACATCTTCATGCGCTCACTGGCGACGCGCGACACGGGTTCGGAAATCTCCGCCGCCCTGCCGGAAGTGGTTGCCGCCTGCAAGCTGGCCGGCTTCGACCTGATCGTCGTCGAGACCTCCGGCATCGGCCAGGGCGACGCCGCCATCGTGCCGCACGTGGATGCCTCGCTCTACGTCATGACCCCCGAGTTCGGTGCCGCCAGCCAGCTCGAAAAGATCGACATGCTCGACTTCGCCGACTTCGTCGCCATCAACAAGTTCGACCGCAAGGGCGCCGAGGACGCCTTCCGCGACGTGCGCAAGCAGGTGCAGAGGAACCGCGAACTGTTCGCCGTGCCGGTCGAGGAAATGCCGGTGTTCGGCACCATGGCGGCGCGCTTCAACGACGACGGCGTTACCGCGCTGTATCAGGCGCTGCTGCCGAAGCTCAATGCGCTGGGCCTGAAGACCGCGCCCGGCACACTGCCGAAGGTGTCCGTCAAACAGTCCTCGCGCGGCCGCGCCATCGTGCCGGCCGAGCGCGTGCGCTACCTCGCCGACATCGCCGACTCGGTGCGCGGCTACCACCGGCAAACCGCCGAGCAGGCGACCATCGCCCGCGAGCGGCAGAGCCTGCGCACGGCGAAGGCGCTGTTCCAGGGCTGCGGCAAGGAAGCGAAGGATTTCGATGAACTGATTGCGTGGAAGGACGGCCAGCTCGACCCGCGTGCGAAGAAGCTGCTCGAGATGTGGCCCGACATGCAGCGCGCCTACGCCGGCGATGAATACGTCGTGAGGATCCGCGACAAGGAAGTGCGCACCGGTTTGATCTACGAGAGCCTGTCGGGAACGAAGATTCGCAAGGTGGTGCTGCCGAAGTTCGAGGACGAGGGCGAGACCCTGCGCTTCCTCATGAAGGAGAATGTGCCCGGCTCCTTCCCGTTCACTTCAGGCGTATTCGCCTTCAAGCGCGAGAACGAGGATCCGACGCGCATGTTCGCCGGCGAGGGCGACGCCTTCCGCACCAACCGCCGCTTCAAGAAGGTCTCCGAGGGCATGCCGGCGCATCGTCTGTCGACGGCCTTCGACTCGGTGACGCTGTATGGCTGCGACCCGGACCTGCGGCCGGACATCTACGGCAAGGTCGGCAATTCCGGCGTCTCGATCGCCACGCTGGACGACATGAAGGTGCTGTACTCGGGCTTCGACCTGGTCTGTCCGACCACCTCGGTGTCGATGACCATCAACGGCCCGGCGCCGGTGATCCTCGCCATGTTCTTCAACACCGCGCTCGACCAGCAGCTCGACAAGTTCCGCGCCGACAACAAGCGTGAGCCGACCGAGGACGAGGCCGACAAGATCCGCGAATGGGTGCTCTCCAGCGTGCGCGGCACGGTGCAGGCCGACATCCTCAAGGAGGACCAGGGCCAGAACACCTGCATCTTCTCGACCGAATTCGCCCTGAAGATGATGGGCGATATCCAGGAGTACTTCGTACACAACGACGTGAAGAATTTCTACTCGGTGTCCATCTCCGGCTACCACATCGCCGAGGCCGGCGCCAACCCGATCTCGCAGCTGGCCTTCACGCTGGCCAACGGCTTCACCTATGTGGAAACGTATCTCGCGCGCGGCATGCACGTCGACGACTTCGCTCCGAACCTGTCCTTCTTCTTCAGCAACGGCATGGACCCGGAGTACTCAGTGATCGGCCGCGTCGCCCGGCGCATCTGGGCGGTGGCGATGAAGAACCGCTACGGCGCCAACGAGCGCTCGCAAAAGCTCAAATACCACGTGCAGACCTCCGGCCGCTCGCTGCACGCCCAGGAGATGGCCTTCAACGACATCCGCACCACCCTCCAAGCGTTAATTGCCATCTACGACAACTGCAACAGCCTGCACACCAACGCCTACGACGAGGCGATCACCACGCCGACCGAGGAATCGGTGCGCCGCGCCATGGCCATCCAGCTCGTCATCAACCGCGAGTGGGGCCTGGCCAAGAACGAGAACCCGAACCAGG
>WYAY01000220.1 GCA_011526165.1 Sulfuritalea sp. | reverse complement strand
GCCAGCGAGCGGCCATCCTGCACGGCCGCCAGCAGCATGCCGCCGATGCCGAGCAGCACGAAGCACGCGAAGGCCGCGGTGGTGCCGATCAGCGCGTAGCGCGTCAGGGCGAAGTACACGACGAGGTAGAGCACCGCCACGCCGCCGCCCTGCAGGGCGAAGCCGAACATCTCGTGGCCGGCGCGCTTGCGCCAGCCGAGCACGCCCAGCGCCACGCCGAACAGCGCGGCGATGCCAAGGCGCGCCTCGGCCGGCAGCACGCCGAACTCGGCGGCGAGCTTGAGCGCCGAGCCGACGCCGAAGATCAGCAGCACCACGCCGATCTTCGCCAGGATGTTGCCGCCGAACAGCAGCTTCGACAGCCAGCCCGGCTCTTTCGGCGCGGGCGGTTCGGCGGCCGCAGCCTCGGCAGGCGCTTCGGCAAAAGTCAGTCGCTGCGGGACGGCGACGGGTTCGGCCTGCGGCTCGGCGGGCATTTCCACGGCAGGCGCCGCTTCGGCAACCGGCGCTTCCGCCGTCTTCGGCGAGGCGGCCCGCAGCTCGTCAAGCATCTTGTAGAGCCAGCGCGTCTTTGCCTCGAGGTCGGCGTAGCGCTGTTCCGATTCGCGCCGCGCCCTGCCCAGCCGCCATTCCAGCAGGACGTAGAAGAAGATCAGCGCGACGAAAATGCCGAAGACGGATTCCATCGTTGCTCCTTATTTGTCATCGCCGCGCAAGTGGGCGACGATTTCCTGCAGCGCTTCCGGCGTCGCCGCGGCCGGCGCCACGGGCGCCGCCACGCACAGACTGACTTTTGTGAACAGGCCGCGGCGGAACGGCCGCGTCATGGCCGGGCCATCCTTGCGCGAGAAGAAGCTGCCCCATAGTCCCTTCAGCGCCATCGGCACCACCGGTACCGGCGAGCGCTCGACGATGCGCGTGATGCCCTTCCTGAACGGATACAGCTCACCCGTGTCGGTAATGCGGCCCTCGGGGAAGATGCCGACCAGGTCGCCGGCCTCCAGCGCTTTCGCTACTTCCTCGTAGGCCTGCTCCAGCAGGGCCGGGTCTGCCTTGGCCGAGGCGATGGGGATGGCGCGCCCTTCGCGGAAGACGAAGTTGAGGACCGGAATTTTGAAGATCTGGTGGTCCATGACGAAGCGGATCGGCCGCGGGCACGCCGCCGCAATGACCAGCGCGTCGACGAAGCTGACGTGGTTGCAGACGATCACCGCCGCGCCCTCCTCGGGAATGTTTTCGATCCCCTCCTTCTTCAGGCGGTATACCGAGTGGATCAGCAGCCACACGATGAAGCGCATGAGGAATTCCGGCACCAGCTTGTAGATGTAGAACGCGACGACGGCGTTCATGAGCGCCGTGGCGAGCAGCAGTTGCGGAATGGTGAAGCCGGCGGCGAAGAGGCCGATGGCGATGCCGGCCGCGGCGACCATGAACAGCGCGTTGAGGATGTTGTTGCCGGCGATGATGCGCGAGCGGTGCGAGGGCTCGGAGCGGATCTGGATCAGCGCATACAGCGGCACGATGTAGAAGCCGCCGAAAAGGCCGATCAGGAACAGGTCGCCGAGGATGCGCCAGTGGCCGGCGTCCTGCAGGAAGACGGCCAGCGCCATCGGCTCGTGCTGGATGTGCGCCGCCAGCGCGAAATAGAGGTCGATGCCGAACAGCGTCATGCCGATCGAGCCGAAGGGCACCAGGCCGATCTCCACCTTGTGGCCGGAGAGGCGCTCGCACAGGAGCGAGCCGACGCCGATGCCGATCGAGAACACGATCAGCAGCAGCGTCACCACCGACTCCTGGCCGGAGAGGATGTCCTTCGACAGGTTGGGAAACTGCGTGAGGAAGATCGAGCCGTAGAACCAGAACCACGAGATGCCCAGCACCGAGAGGAACACCGTGCGGTTGCCGCGCATGAACTGGAAGTTGCGCCAGGTCTCGGTGAGCGGATTCCAGTTGATCTTCAGTTGCGGATCGGCCGCCGGCGCCAGCGGGATCAGGCGCGAGAGCAGGAAACCCGTCGCCGAGATGCCCATCGTGACGACCGCCGCAGCCGCGACGCCCCAGCCTTCCTGCGCCACCAGCCAGCCGCCCAGCATCATGCCGACCAGGATGGCCACCGAGGTGCCCATCTCCACCATGCCGTTGCCGCCGACGAGTTCGGTCTCCTTCAGGTGCTGCGGCAGGATGGCGTATTTCACCGGGCCGAACAGCGCCGACTGGATGCCGCCGAGGAAGAGGGCGGCGAACAAGAGCGGCAGGCTGTGCAGGAAGAAGCCCGCCGCGCCGAGCGCCATGCAGCACAGCTCGATGGCCACCGTGATGCTGATCAGGCGCGACTTCTCGTACTTGTCCGCCAGCTGGCCGGCGGTGGCCGAGAACAGGAAGAAGGGCAGCACGAACAGCGCCTGCGCCAGGTTCTGCAGGATGTCCGTCGACATCGTCGTGTAGCTGGCGGTGGAGTAGGTGAGCAGGATCACCAGCGCCTGCTTGAAGACGTTGTCGTTGAGGGCGCCGAGAAACTGCACGCCGAAGAAGGGCGCGAAGCGGCGCTTCTTCAGCAGGCCGAACTGTCCGGATGACATGAACCTTTCTCCCTGGTATCCGTTGTTATTGGTCGAGGCGGACCAGCACCCGCTTGCTGGCCGGGTCGCGCGCCGCAACGAAGGCGAACACCGATTCCACCGTCACCGTGTCGATCTGGCCGGCCCAGCGACGTTCCGACGGATGGTCGTCGAAGGCGATGTTGGCGCGGAACATGCGCCCGCCCAGGCGCGTCATGGCCGGAATTTCCAGCGTCGTCGGCGCGTAGCCGTTGGCCTTCAGCCACTGTTGCGCCTCGGCGCGGCCGGTGAGCGGGCCGGGCCCGGTCGCGTCGGCCATCACCTCCAGCGCCCACTGGTTGGAATTCTGGTAGCGCGTCGAGAACGGGTAGGCGAGCATGTTGTAGCTCGGCTCGTGCAGGCGGACGAAGTGGCCTTCGCGCAGGCTGGCGGCGATCTTCTTCTGCATCTCCTCGCCCGGCACCACGACCAGTCCTTCCCAGGCGAACAGGTCGTCGAGGAAGAAATTGGCGAGGCCTTCATTGAACAGGTCCGAGTTGGCGGTGCCGCACTGGTTGAGCATGTGCACCACCAGCCAGCGGCCCTGCGGATGGTCGCGCCAGGCGAAGCCGAGGTGCGAATAGCGCAGCCGGTATTTCGACAGGTCCTGCCCGACGCGCGCGATCAGCGCGACTTCGGCGCCCGAAGCCTCCAGCGCATCGCGCGTCTTCAGGGCGAGGCGGAAGGCCTTCTGCAGCGTCTCGGCCGTCGGCGGGTTTTCCGAACAGGTCTGGCCGGCCCGAACCTGGCCGCCCAGCAGGGCCAGGCACGCCAGGGCGAGGAGCAGCGTTCTTCTCATGCGGGCCATCTCAGTTCTTCACGCGGGAATGGTGGATCAGCGACTTGCCGACCTCGTTGGGGATGAAGGCGATGATCTTGCCCGAGGCGACCAGCGCCTTGCCGGTGGACTCGGCGACCACCGAGACCGCCGTGCCGACGGCGACCGAAGCGTTGCCGGAGAGATCGGCCGCCACCTTGACCGAGACGGTGGCCGCCTCGGAGGCGTTCTTCAGCACCAGCACGACGGAATCGCCCATCTTCTCGATGGCCTGGACCGTCAGCACCGAGCCGACCGCCATCACCGAAGCGGTGCCGGCGACGACCACGCCGACCGCGCGCGAAGCGGTGGCCGAGGCATTGCCCGAAGCGCGCGAAGCGTCCTGCGCAAAGCTCGGCGCGGCAATCAGCAGGGCGGCGGACAGCAGAACGACAGACTTTAGTTTCATTTCTTCTCCTTCTTCTTTTCAAAAAACGACCGGGTGGCAAAAACGGAGGGTGCGAAGCGCTTGCCCTTGAACGACAGGTGGCGCTTCAGCACGAAGTCGAACAGCAGCGGGTTGTGCTTGCGGATTTCGGTGAGCACCGGCACGGCGGATTGCGGGATCAGGCCGAGCTGCACCATATAAGTAACGGAAAACAGCGGCATCACGCCGGGCAGGGGATAGTCCGAGCCGTTGAGCAGGCGGCCGTGCCAGTCCTCGCGCGCGAGCACGGTTTCCAGCGCCGGGCCGGCGCGGTTCAGTTGCGTCATCGCCGAGATGTCGCCATTCAGCTTCGGGCCGTACACCGGATCGTCCATCAGCCGGGCGAAGAGGTCGAAGCTGTCGACGTAGGGACCGTTCTCACCCTTGTCGATGTCGCGGTCCTGGCCCATCGAGCCGCAGTGGGCGATCACTGCGCGCACGCCATGATCCAGCGCCCGGCGCAGCAGCAGCGGGTTGCCGAAGTGCTGGGTATTGCCGCCGTGCACCGCGCGCTCCTCGCCGGCGTGGGTGATGAGCGGCAGGCCGAGCCTGGCCAGCGCCGCGAAGAAACGGTCGCACAAGGGCGAGGCCGGATTCATGCCCTGCGCCGCGGGCAGCCACTTGATGGCGCGGGCGCCGTCCGCCGCGGCGCGTTCCAGCGCCTCGACGCAATCCTGGCGATAGGGGTGGATCGACGCCACCCACTCGAAGTACTGCGGATACTTGCGTGCGATGTCGCGCGCGTAGTCGTTCGGCACGTGGAACGAACTGCTGTCGCGGTCGACCGTGCCGTCCTCGCGGTGGTGCCAATCGAAGGCAAACAGCATCAGCTTGGCACCCGGCCGCATGCCTTCCAGCAGGTTGTGCATGCGCTCGATGTAGCTCTGGTCGACCCGGCCGGGCGCCTCGTGGGCGCAGCCGGCATTGAGGAAGAACAGCCGCTGGGCGAACTGCACCGGATGCACCATCGATTCCAGCGCCGGGTTGAGCCAGATGCCGCTGCCCGAATCGCCGGTGCCGACGAGGTG
>WYAY01000219.1 GCA_011526165.1 Sulfuritalea sp. | reverse complement strand
CTCTCCGAGGAGATCGCCGTCGTCGACAACCTTTCCGGCAAGCTGACCCTCGTGGTGTATGCCGAGCCGGGCGTTCCCGGTGCCTTCAAGCGCGCCCAGGCGCGGCTGAAGGAGTTGTTGGCGCGGCTGCGCGAACCCGTCGCCATACCGGCCGAGCGGCCGGGCACGCCGCAGGCAGCCGCCTCCTCCTTCGGCGAAGAGGCGTTCAAGCAGGCCGTGGCGCGCGCCAAGCAGTACATCGTCGACGGCGACATCATGCAGGTGGTGCTCTCGCAGCGCATGTCGAAGCCCTATGCCGCGACGCCGCTGGCGCTCTACCGCGCCCTGCGCACCCTGAACCCCTCGCCCTACATGTTCTACTTCGACTTCGAGGACTTCCACGTCGTCGGCGCCTCGCCGGAGATATTGGTGCGGCTGGAGGACGGCAACGTCACCCTGCGGCCGATCGCCGGCACGCGCAAGCGCGGGAAAACCGTCGAGGAGGACGAGGCGCTCGCCGCCGAGCTGCTCGCCGACGAGAAGGAACGCGCCGAGCACCTCATGCTGCTCGACCTCGGCCGCAACGACGTCGGCCGCGTGGCGCAGACCGGCAGCGTGAAGGTGACCGAACAGTTCGTCATCGAGCGCTACTCGCACGTGATGCACATCGTCTCCAACGTCGAGGGCCGGCTGAAGCCCGAGTTGGACGCGCTGGCCGTGCTGCGCGCCACTTTCCCGGCTGGCACGGTGTCCGGTGCGCCCAAGGTGCGGGCGATGGAGATCATCGACGAGCTGGAACCGGTCAAGCGCGGCATCTACGCCGGCGCGGTCGGCTACCTCGGCTTCCACGGCGACATGGACCTCGCCATCGCTATCCGCACCGCGGTGGTCAAGGACGGCCGCATTCACGTCCAGGCCGGCGCCGGCATCGTCGCCGACTCCGACCCGTCTTCGGAGTGGCAGGAGACGCAGAACAAGGCCCTTGCCCAGCTGCGCGCCGCCGAGATGGCCGAGAGCGGCCTCGACACGCGTTTCGAATGAGGCCGCCATGCTCCTGATGATCGACAATTACGACTCTTTCACCTACAACCTCGTGCAGTATTTCGGTGAGCTGGGCGAGGAGGTGCGTGTCTTCCGCAACGACGAAATCACGGTTGAAGAAATCGCCGCCGTGAAGCCCGACCGCCTCGTCGTCTCGCCCGGACCCTGCTCTCCCGCCGAGGCCGGCATCTCGGTGGCGGCGATCCGGGCCTTTGCTGGCAAGCTGCCGCTGCTCGGCGTTTGTCTTGGCCACCAGAGCATCGGTGCGGCCTTCGGCGGCAGGATCGTGCATGCCCGCCAGCTAATGCATGGCAAGACCTCCCCGGTGCATCACGCCGACAAAGGAGTCTTCCGCGGCCTGCCCAACCCCTTCGCCGCGACGCGCTACCACTCGCTCGCCATCGAGCGCACTTCGTTGCCGGCCTGCCTGGAAGTGACGGCGTGGACCGAGGACGGCGAGATCATGGGAGTGCGCCACAAAGACTTCCAGGTCGAGGGCGTGCAGTTCCACCCCGAATCCATCCGCACCGAGCACGGCCACCGACTTCTGAAGAATTTTCTGGAGCAAGCAAGATGATCACCCCACAGGAAGCCCTGCAGCGCACCATCGAGCACCGCGAGATTTTCCACGACGAGATGCTGCACCTGATGCGGCAGATCATGGGCGGCGAGATCACGCCGCTGATGGTTGCCGCCATCCTCACCGGCCTGCGCGTCAAGAAGGAGACCATCGGCGAGATCTCCGCCGCGGCCAAGGTGATGCGCGAGCTGTGCACCCGCGTCGAGACGCCGCACAACCCGCATTTCGTCGACATCGTCGGTACCGGCGGCGATTCGGCCCACACCTTCAACATCTCCACCGCCTCGGCCTTCGTCGCCGCCGCGGCCGGCGCCACGGTGGCCAAGCACGGCAACCGTAGCGTCTCCTCGAAATCCGGCTCGGCCGACGTGCTGGAGGCCCTCGGCGCGCGCATCGACCTGCAGGCGCCGCAGGTGGCCGAGTGCATCCAGGCCACCGGCATGGGCTTCATGTTCGCTCCCAACCACCACCCGGCCATGAAGAACGTCGCGCCGGTGCGCCGCGAGATGGGCGTGCGCACCATCTTCAACATCCTCGGCCCCCTCACCAACCCCGCCGGCGCGCCCAACACCCTGATGGGCGTGTTCCACCCCGACCTCGTCGGCATCCAGGTGCGCGTCATGCAGCAGCTGGGCGCCGACCACGTCATGGTGGTGTGGGGCAAGGACGGCATGGACGAGATCTCGCTCGGCGCCGCCACCATGGTCGGCGAGCTGAGGAACGGCCAGATTACCGAGTACGAGATCCATCCCGAGGACTACGGCCTGCAGATGGTCTCCAACCGGGGGCTGCGCGTCTCCGGCGCCGCCGAGTCGAAGGAGATGGTGCTGGAGGCGCTCGCCGACACGCCGGGCACGCCGCGCGAGATCGTCACGCTGAATGCCGGCGCCGCGCTGTATACGGCGAACATCGCCGGCTCCGTCGCCGAAGGCATCGCCCGCGCGCGCGAGGCCATTGCCAGCGGCGCGGCGCGCGCCAAGCTCGACCAGTTCGTCGCCTATACGCAGCGCTTCAAATGAGCGACATCCTGCAGAAGATACTTGCCGTCAAGCGCGAGGAGGTTGCCGCCGCGCAGGCGGTCAAGCCGCTCGTCGTCCTGCGCGACGAGGCGGAAGCGCAGTCGTCGCCGCGCGACTTCGTCGCGGCCGTGCGGGAAAAAGTCAGTCTCGGCGGAACGGCAGTGATCGCCGAGATCAAGAAGGCCAGCCCGTCCAAGGGCGTCATCCGCGCCGACTTCCGCCCCGGCGAGATCGCCGCGAGCTATGCCGCGCACGGCGCTGCCTGCCTCTCGGTGCTGACCGACCGCCAATTCTTCCAGGGTGCGCCCGAATGCCTGCAGGAAGCGCGTGCCGCCTGCGCGCTGCCGGTGCTGCGCAAGGACTTCATCGTCGACGAATACCAGGTGGTCGAGGCGCGCGCCATGGGCGCCGACTGCATCCTCCTCATCGTGGCGGCGCTGGAATTGCCGCAATTGCTGGAACTGGAAGCCCTCGCCCATGAACTGGGCATGGCCGTGCTGGTCGAGGTGCACGACGCCGCCGAACTCGATGTCGCCCTGCATCTCAAGACGCCGCTGGTCGGCATCAACAACCGCAACCTGCGCACGTTTGAAGTCTCGCTGCAGGTGACCTTGGACCTGCTTGCCCGCATACCGCCGGACCGAATTGTCGTAACCGAATCGGGCATCATCGCGCCGTCAGATGTGGCCATCATGCAAGCCAATGATGTAAAAGCATTTTTGGTCGGCGAGGCATTCATGCGGGCCGACGATCCGGGGACTGCGCTCTCTGCCCTGTTCGGATAGAAAAATCCCTGTTGCAAAAAAGCAACAGCCTTGGGCGACATCCCTCTGAAAAGCGCCTTTTTCCTTGCCCCGCCCCAGCCGGGATAGGCACAATGGCCCCGACTTCTCAGATTCGCGGGAAGCAAGGCAGGCGGGGAGTAACGGTGCAGTACGTGATGTGCACATGGCGCCGGAACAACCTGCCGAACTCTCAAACAAAGAGGAGATT
>WYAY01000032.1 GCA_011526165.1 Sulfuritalea sp. | reverse complement strand
TCGCTGTGGGCCGAGGTCTGCCTGCTCAACCAGACGCGCCCCGCTCCGCTCGACGAAAAGACCATGTACTCGCTCTACGTGCTGGCCGTGCTGCACAAGTCATCGCAATGGTGCGCCGACTTCTACCAGGAACTGCTCGACGAAGTGAAGGACCGCGTCGCCCGCGGCATCGCCGCCGTGCCCAACGAGCGCTGCCGCATCATGAGCGACACGCAGCCGCCGTGGGCCTTCCTGAAGATCTTCCGCTATCTTGAGGAATACGGCGCCTGTTCCGTCGGCTCGCTGTACACCTTCGGCCTGGAGGGCACCTGGGAGACGCGCGAGGACGGCAGTTGGATGCCGCGCACCCTGCCCTGGAAGAAGGGCATCGAGATGAACGACCGCGACACGGCGCTGCGCCTGTACGCCGACTGGAACCTGTCCAAGCCGCTCTGGCAGCACTTCTTCGACCCCAACCTGAAGACCGAGATGATGAAGTACATCGTCAAGCACTGGCATGTCGACGGCGTCATGATCCACATGAACCGCGGCTGCGAGGGGCTGTCGATGGGCATCATGGAGAACCGCCTGGGGCTCGCCGCCGCCGGCATCCCGGTGATGACCTACGAGGGCAACATGGGCGACGAGCGCGAATTCGACATGGTGCGCGCGCAGAATCGCGTGGACGCCTTCATGGAGACGCTCAATCTCAAGCGCGAGTTCGTCGCCGCCTGAACAGCCCGCTAAAAGTCAGTCCGCCCGGCACGGCGCGCGGGAAATACGGCAGGACGGCCTCGCCAATTGGCAACGCCGCCCTGGCCCAGGCAATCCACGCTTGCAGGCCCGTATCGCCCGCCGCACCGGCCGACTCAGCGGAGGAACCTGCCTTGCCCATCGATCACGGTCAGATCCACATGGCGCGAGCCGATGTGATTCGTGCCGGAGAAACCGATCTCGTAGCCGCCGGCGTTGTAGCGATCCATCGATTCTAGCGCATCAACAAAGCGGGCACGTGTCAGGCTCCGGGAGGCGCGCCGGAGGCCTTCGCCGATCACCTTGCCGCAGACATAAGCCTCCAGACTGTTGTAGGAGAACTGCTGTTTCCCGGTCTCGCGCATGGCCTGCTGGTACTCCTTGATCAAGGGCTGCGTGGCGTTCCAGGGGTAAAGCGCCACCTGGGTCATGCCCACACCGCGCTTGTGATCACCCAGCGCCTTGATGAAATCTTCGTTACTGTTAAGCGACAGGGTAAGGAACTGCGGCACCTTGTCCGTCTCTTGCATGCGCTTGACCAGTTCTGCCGCCGCACGCGAAACAGCGAAAAGGACGATGGCCTGAGGGTCGGTCGCCGTAAAAACCTTGATGGCCGAGCTCACGTCAACGCTGCCACGCTCGTAACTGGCACGCGCCGCCATTTTCAGGTTGCGTCGTTTCAAAGCTGATTCCAAATGTTCCTGGCCTTCCTCGCCGAAGGCGTCGTTCTGATAGAACAAGGCGATGCGCTTGACGCCGAGCGTGGTCAGTTGTTCGACCATCTTCTCGATTTCGTCCTTGTAGCTGGCGCGAATGTGAAACAACTGGCGGTTGGGCGTGGCACGCAACCGCTCGGCGCCAGTGAAGGGGCAAAGGACCGGTGCGCTACTGCTCGTCTTGAGTAGTTCGGTGGTCTGCGGCGTGCCAAGTGTTGCTGCGAGCACGAAGGCTGTAT
Source organism: Sulfuritalea sp. (assembly GCA_011526165.1). GTDB lineage: Bacteria > Pseudomonadota > Gammaproteobacteria > Burkholderiales > Rhodocyclaceae > Desulfobacillus. The sequence goes on along the minus strand of WYAY01000032.1, from coordinate 13,330 downwards.
CCGACAGCGCACGTGCATTCTCGCCCGCGCGAGGCGGGGCAAAACCGTCGTCCAGCGTCTTCAGTTCGAGACGTCGTCCATGAATACCGCCACGCTTGTTGGCATGATGCACATAAGCGGCAAGCCCTGCCGAAATATCCTGCGCTACGCCAGCCACTGGTCCAGTTAGGCCGATCGACTGACCAATGACCACGCTAGCGTCGTTCACGCCCGGCTCGGCACAAGCCGAGCCGGCTACACACAATAGTGAAACCAGCAAAGCTGTCTTATTCATACCCCACTCCTCCTTTCCGAGTTGTAGTGTTCTCGCACAAGCCGACTGCGCAACCTTCGCTAGCTCAGACCCTCTTACGTTAACTTGAGAGAGGCTGGTTTGCTATCTGCTCGCATCGCTCACGCGCACCACCAGCGCCATGCCAGAGTCGCCGGCGGCGCAGCCGGTGAACAGGCCGACGCCGCCGCCGCGCAGGACGAGCTCCTCGATCAGCTCGATGGTCGAGCGCAGGCCGGTCGGGCCCTGCGGGTGACCCCAGATCAGCGAGCAGCCGTAGTTGTTCATCTTCTCCAGCGGGAAGCCGGTCTCGCGGGCGAAGGCGATGTCGTTGGCGGCGAAAGGGTTGTGCGTCTTCACCGCGTCGACGTCCTTGATGCCGAGTCCGGCCTGCTTCAGCGCCACCTGCGCGGCGGGCGCCGGCGCCAGCGGCATGAAGCCCTTCTCGACGCGCGCCTGGCCGAAGCCGAGCAGCTCGACCTCGATCTTCGCATCCGACGCCAGCTCGCTCGCCAGCTCGCGCGAGGTGACGATCATGCCGGCGTTGCCGTCGGCCGGATGGGTCTGCGTGCCGAAGGTGTGGGTGCCGTTGGGCTTGACCGGCTTCAACTTGGCGAGGCCCTCGGCGGTGGTCGGAAAGATGCCTTCGTCGGCGGCGAGTGTGCCGCTCTGCTTGCGGAAGCCCGAGTCGAACAGCGGCGCCTCGACCATGTAGCGGCGCTGGAAGGCGCGCTCGTCGGCGAGCGCGGCCTGGTACTGGGCGTAGCGGGCGAGCGTGACTTCGTTCAGCTCGGCCGCCGTGACGCCGAGGCGCGCCGAGGCGTTCTCCGCCGTGTCGATCATGGCGTTCTTGGCATGGGGATCGTGGCCGAAGTTGTCCAGCGTCCATTTCTCGGTCAGGCCGTTGCCGCCCGGCGCGCTGGCGTCCGGGTAGTACACCACCGGGCCATTGGACATGCGGTCGGCGCAGACGATCAGGGCGCAGCCGGCGCTGCCCTGGGCGACTTCCGCCGCCGCCATCTGCAGCGCCCGCGCGCTGGTGGCGCAGGCCTGCTGCACCGTCGGTCCGGGCACGCTCTCCAGGCCGAGCATGCCGGTCAGCCACGGCAGGCCGTAGAAGCTGCCCGGCTGCGGATTGGTGATGCCGAGGATGCCCAGATCGATGCGCTCCTTCGGAATGCGTCTGGCTTCGAGGAACCTGCGGCCGACTTCGGCGGCGAGGCGGATGCTGTTCAGGTTGGCGAGCGGGCCCTGCCACTTGGCGAAGGGCGTGGACCAGTAGCTGCCGTAGGGAATGAATGCGTTGGCCATGTTCATGCCTTTCGTTCGGCCTGCCATTGCGCGAAGCTGGAGCCGGCCCTGGCCAGCTTCTCCAGCAGCGGCGCCGGTTGCCAGTATTGCGGATCGAGGGTTTTCTGGAATTCCATGATCTTGTCGTAGATGACCTTCAGCCCGACCGTGTCGGCGTAGAACATCGGGCCGCCGCGGTAGCGCGGGAAGCCGTAGCCGGAGGCGTAGACGATGTCGATGTCGGAAGCGCGGACGGCAATGCCCTCCTCCAGCAGCAGCGCACCCTCGTTGATCATGGCGTAGAGGCAGCGCTCCTGGATTTCCTGCTTCGAGGGCTTCCTCTGCGGCACGCCGAGGCGCTTCGCCTCCTCGGCGAACATCGCGATCGCCTCGGGGTCGGGCGTGCGCTTGCGGTCGGCGCCGTCGTAACGGTAGTAGCCGCGCCCGGTTTTCTGGCCGAGCCAGCCGCGCTCGGTGAGCAGCGCCGTCGGCCGGTAGAAGGTGGGGTCCTTCGGCAGCAGGTGGGCGCGGGCCACGCGCGTGAGGTGGCCGATGTCGATGCCGGCCATGTCGTACACGGCAAGGATGCCCATCGCCATGCCGAAGTCCTCGAGCGCGCCGTCGACTTCCTCGGGTGTGGCGCCTTCCAGCACGCAGCGCTCGGCCTCGCGGCCATAGGGGTCCATCATGCGGTTGCCGATGAAGCCGTAGCAGACCTTGGCCACCACGCCGACCTTCTTGATCGTCTTGGCGACGTCGAGCGCCGTCATCACCACGTCGGGCGCGGTCTTCGCGCACTGCACGATCTCCAGCAGGCGCATGACGTTGGCCGGGCTGAAGAAGTGCAGGCCGATGACGTCCTGCGGGCGCTTGGTCACGGCGGCGATCTCGTCGATGTCCAGGGTGGACGTGTTGGTGCCGAGGATCGCCCCGGCCTTGGCCACGGCATCGAGCTTCCCGAAGATCTCCTTCTTCAGCGCCATGTTCTCGAACACCGCCTCGATGACGAGGTCGGCATCGCCCAGCGCGGCGTAGTCGAGCGTCGGCTTGATCAGCGCCAGGCGCTGTTCCATCTGCCCGGGCTGCAAGCTGCCGCGCGACACCGAGCGTTCGTAGTTCTTGCGGATGGTGGCGAGTCCCCGGTCGAGCGCCTCCTGCTTCGCGTCGACGATGGTCACCGGGATGCCGGCGTTGGCGAAGCACATGCTGATGCCGCCGCCCATGGTGCCGGCGCCGACGATGCCGACCTTCTTGATCGGACGCGACTGGACGTCGGTCGGCAAGCCGGGGATTTTGCGCAGCTCGCGTTCGCCGAAGAACAGGTGGCGGAAGGCGCGGCCCTCGACGGCGCGCTCGACCTGGTTCGACAGCTCGCGCTCGCGCTTGATGCCCGCGTCGAAGGGCAGCCCGGCTGCCGCCTGCACGGCGTCGAGCAGCACGTTGTACGAATTCCGGTTCCTGAAGGTCTTCGCCGCGGCGGCGCGACGCGCGGCGATGATCTCGCCGGCCTTGTCCGCCCCGGGGATGGTCCTCTCGCGCGTGCGGCGCGGGCCCTTGCCCGCGGCGACCAACTCGCGCGCGTAGGCCACCGCGGCAGCGGTCACGTCGGCGGCGACCGCCGTGTCCACCAGACTGACTTTCTGCGCCTCCGCCACGGAAAGCGGCTTGGCGGAGAGCATCATGTCGAGCGCCGGCTCGAGGCCGATCAGGCGCGGCATGCGCTGCGTGCCGCCGGCGCCTGGAATGATGCCCAGCGTGATCTCCGGCAGGCCGAGCCTGGTGCCCTCCTGCGCCACGCGGTAGTGGCAGGCGATGGCGGTTTCCAGCCCGCCGCCCATCACCGTGCCGTAGAGCGCGGCCACCACCGGTACCGGGCTGTCCTCGATCAGGCGCAGCACCTCGTGGTAGCCGGGCTCCTGCACGCCGGTCTCGAACTCGCGCATGTCGCCGCCGGAAAGGAAGGTCTTGCCGGCACAGGCCAGCACGACCGCCTTGACGTCGCTGCGGCCGCGCAGGGACTCGAAGGCGGCCTTGAGGCCGGCGCGCACCTCGCGCGACAGGGTGTTGACGGGCGGGCTGTCGACCGTGACGACGGCCACTTCGCCCTGCATGGCAATGCTCACTACTTCGCTCATTTCATGGCTCCTGCAAAAATGTCCGGTCAAGCGGCCCCCGCCTTCCGCGTTTCGGAAGCGTGTCGCCGTACCGTGGGGACTGACTTTTAAATTCTGATCACCGAAGTGTCTGGCGGCTCCGCATACAGGCGTTCGACCTGCGCGGCGCGGCGCGACAGCACCGCGCGCTGGTTGATGTAGCCCTTGTCGGTGATCTCGTTGGCATCGATCGAGGGTGGTTCGGCCATCAGCAGCGCGCGAGCGGCATAGGTGGAACTTCCGCCGCCCTCCTGCTTCAGCCTCGCCATGCCGTCGCGCACGTGCGCCACGACCCGCGGGTCGGCCAGAACCTGATCGAGCGGCGCATCGGCCGGCAGATTCGGGCACAGGCTGCGGCAGCCGGGCGGGTTGGCGAAGACGAGGAAGCCGGCCTCCTCGCGGTCGTGGCCGGCGACGACGATGTCCTGCGCCACGGGCGCCAGCAGGGTCAGCGCCTTCACCCGCAGCGCGCCGACATGCACCCAGACGCCGCTCATCAGCTTGAAGTCTTCTGCAATGCGGCCGTCGAACTCGATGCCCTTCACCGGGTCGGCTGGGTCAGCAAAGCGGCCGGCGTCGCCGATGCGGTAGAAGCCCTCCTCGTCGAAGGCCTCGCGCGTCAGGTCCGGCCGCTTCCAGTAGCCGGGCGTGACGTTGGGCCCGCGCACGCGCAGTTCCAGCTTGCCCTGGTTGGGCACCATCTTCAGTTCGACGCCCGGCGCCGGCAGGCCGATGACGCCGGCGCGCTCGATCTGGTAATGCACCGAGGTCACCATCGGCGCCGTCTCGGTGGCGCCCCACGAGGACACCATCACGGTGCGCTTGCCGCGCTCCCGGACGGAGAGGTCCTCGAGCTTCTCCCACAGGTTCTGCGGCAGCGCCGCGGCGGCGTAGAAGATCAACTGCAGCTCGCGGAAGAAGTTCTGCCGCAGCGCCGCGTCCTGCTCCAGGAAGGGAATCAAGGCGTCGAAGCCGCGCGGCACGTTGAAATAGATCGTCGGCGACACTTCGCGCAGGTTGGCCACGGTTTTCTCGATGAGGCCGGGCGCCGGCTTGCCCTCGTCGATGTAGAGCGTGCCGCCGTTGGCGAGCATCATGTTGAAATTGTGGTTGCCGCCGAAGGTGTGGTTCCACGGCAGCCAGTCCACGATCACCGGCGGTTTTTCCGCCAGGAAGGGCCACAGCTGGCTGATCACCTGCTGGTTCGAGCAGAGCATGCGCTGGGTGTTGATGACGCCCTTCGGCTCGCCGGTCGAGCCGGAGGTGAACAGGAACTTCGCCACCGTGTCGGGGCCGACCGCCGCATAGGCCTTGTCAACCTCCGCGCCAGGCGTACCGCGCAGGTCGGCGAAGGCCGTCGCCTTCAGCCCGGCCGGCGGGTTGGCGCCGAGCACGATCTCGGCGCCGCCGAAATCCACCGCCTGCAGCACGCCGGCGAACTTGGCGCCGTCGGCGGCATACACCAGGCCGGGCTTGAGCAGTCCGGCGATCGCCTTCACCTTGGCGAAGTCCTTCGACATCAGCGAGTACGCCGGCGAGATCGGCGCCACCGGCACGCCGACGTGCATCGCGCCGAGCGCCAGCAGGGCGTGGTCGATGGCGTTGTCGGAGAGCACCATTGCCGGCCGATCCGCCGACAATCCGCGCGCCAGCAGCGCGGCGCCGATGGCGCGCGCCTCGCGCAGCGCCTCGGCGAAGGTCAGCCTGCGCCAGCCGGCGCCGGCGCGCTCGGCGAGGAACACCCGGTCCGGCGCCTCGCGCGCCCAGCGTTCCAGGTATTCGCCCAGGCAGCGCGCATAAGGCCGCAGGGGCTGCGGCGAACGCAGCACCTGCACACCGTCGGCGCGCCGCTCGAGGTCGACCGCCGGCGGCGCGAAGTTCAGGCTGGCGAAGGGCGCCTTGCTCACTTCAGCAGCTTCCACTCGCCGTTCTCGATGCGCACCATGATGGCGGCTCGGGCGTCGAAGCCGTTGTGGTCGGTTGGCGTCATATTGAACACGCCGTGCACGCCTGGCAGTTCCTTGACGTTCTCCAGCGCGTCGCGCAGAGCGACGCGAAACTCGGCAGTGCCAGGCTTGGCCTTCTTGAGCGCCACTGGCACGGCGCGAGTCAGCAGGAGGTAGGCGTCATAGGCATGGCCGCCGAAGGTGTTGCGGCTGTTTGCGCCATGGGCGCTTTCGTACAGCTTGATGTAGTCGAGCGCCGGCTTTTTCGACGGATGCGAATCCGGCAGCTGCTCGGCCAGCAGCATCGGCCCGACCGGGAAGATGGTGCCCTCGACGTTCTTGCCGCCGACGCGCAGGAAATCGCGATTGGCGACGCCGTGGGACTGGTAGATGCGGCCCTTGTAGCCGCGCTCGACCAGGGTCGCCTGTGGCAGCACGGCCGGGGTGCCGGAGCCGGCGACGAAAACCGCATCCGGATTCGCCGCCAACAGTTTGATGGCCTGGCCGGCCACGCTGGTGTCGGCACGCTGGTAACGTTCCGTGGCAACGATCCTGATGCCCTTCGCTTCAGCAACTCCCTGCATGGCCTTCAGCCAGATTTCCCCATAGGAATCGGCATAACCGATGAAGCCGATGGTCTTGACGCCGTTGGCCGCCATGTGCTCGGCGAGCGCGGCGCCCATCAGACCGAAATTCTGCGGGGTAATGAAGAGCCAGCGCGTCTTGTCGCCGGCCGGTGGCATCGGAGCCATGGCGATCTGGGCCATTTTGGACTCCGCTGCAACCTCGAGCACAGCCATCGAGGCAGGCGTCAGGGAGGAACCGATGAGCACGTCGGCCTTGTCCTCGCCGATCATCTTGCGGACATTCTTGACGGCAGCGGTCGGGTCTGAGGCGTCGTCCAGCACCACCCATTTCACCTTCTCTCCGGCGATGGTGTTGGGCAGCAGTGCAAAGGTATTCTTTTCCGGGATACCGAGGGTGGCGCCGGGTCCGGTGGCGGACAGCGTAACGCCGACGGTGATGTCGGCCAGGGCGCCGCTGGCGGCACACAGCGCGGACAGCAACAGGGCGAGCTTGCGGATCTTCATGGTCTCCTCCGTTTGTAGTGTTGGTCGTTGCGTGAAACAAGATACGCCGCTTGAACTGACTTTTACTAACAATGGTTAGGGCGGTCAGTTTTTGCTAAAGTTGCGGCATGCCGAGAACCGCCTCCACCCCGCGCAGCCGCCTGGCCACCGAGCGCGCCGTCCTGCGCCATGCGCACGAGCATCCGGAATGGGGACAGGCGCGCGTGGCCGAAGCCATGCGGCGCAGGGGGCTTGCGGTATCGCCCGCCGGCGTGCGCTGGATCTGGCAGCGCCACCACCTGGAGACGGCGGCCAAGCGCGCAGCGGCGTTGAAAAAAGCCGATCCGGCCCGCCTCAGCACGGCGCAGCAGGCGGCGCTGGCGCGCATCGGCACGCGGCGCGGCAGCGGCTTCGAGCAGGCCAATCCAGGCGGAGGACGCGAGCACCTGCTCGGCGTGGCGGTGCGCGAATTCGCCCGGCGCGGCTTCGCCCGCACCTCGATCCGCGACATTGCCCGCGCCGCCGGTATCCAGCCGGCATCGGTGTATCACCACTTCGCCTCGAAGGACGATCTGTTCGCCTCCGCTCACGCTGCTGGCATGCGCGAGATGACGCATCTGGTTGAAGCCGCCATCGCCCGCCTTCACGATCCCTGGGAACGGCTCGAGATGGCCTTCATCGTGCACATCCGCCACCATATCTCGGGCAACGACCTGACCATCTGGACCGGCGCCAGCCTGTTCCTCTTCGATTCGCCGGGAATGCAGCGGCAACTTCGTGCCGAGCGAGACCGCTTCGAGGCCATCTATCGCCGGCTCATCGCCGACCTGCCCCTGCCGGCGGGCATCGACCGCAGCCTGCTGCGCCTGCAACTGCTCGGCGCGCTCAACTGGACGCGCACCTGGTACCGACCGGGCAAGCGCAGCGCGGCAGACATCGCCGCGCATCTGGTGAAGGTGTTGCGCGAATCTCTCGGGCGTCAGCGATAGCGCCGCAGGTACCAGGACTCGAAAAAGGCCTTGGCGTGGTGCATCGGGCCGAGCGGCGGCAGGGCCAGGCCGCCCTCGGGCGTGCGCTTGACCAGCATGCCGGCGTCGAGCGAATCCACCACGCAGAGCAGTTCGATCTTGAAGATATTCTCCGGCCGGCCGCCGTTCAATTCGGCCAGCAGGTTCTCCGCCGCGGCTTCCGCCTGCAGGTCGGCCATGTGCGCCTGCTTGGGCATCCAGTCGGGGCCGGGGAAGCTGCCGGCGTCGCCCGCCACGTAGACCCGCTCGCGCCCCTCGACGCGGCATTGCGCATCGGCCTTGATCAAACCGCCAGGCGAGCGCGGCAGGTCGGTGGCGTCGAACCAGGCGTTGCCGGTCAGCCCCGGCATAAAGACGATGAGGTCGGCGGGGAACTCGCCGCCCTCGGTCTTCACCCTGTCCTGCTCGAAGCCAACCAGTTTGTGCCCGAGCCGGGTGCCGATGCCGCGCCGCAGCATCTCGCCGAGCAGGCGCGCGACGGCCTTCTCGCCGAGACGGTTGCCGGGGTTCGGCATGGGATTGAAGAACGTGAGCCCGATCCGGTCGCGCCGTCCCTCGCGCCGCAACTGCGTATCGAGGCAGAAGAGGAACTCGAAGATCGGCCCGCCGCGCATCGCCGAGGGCTCGTTCGGGTTGCCGGCGAAGCCGAGCGCGATGGTGCCGCTCTGCATGGCCCGCACCGCCTCGCGCAAGCGCTCCACCGCCGCGATGCCCTCGCAGGGTGTGATGGCGTGCTCGATGCCGGGCAGCTTCTTGATGAAGCGCCCGCCACAGGCGATGACGAGACCGTCGTTGTCCACCGGCCCGCCCGTGGTGAGCACGGTGCGGCCGCCGGTCTCCAGCCCGGTCGCCTCGCCGGCGTGGAAGTCGATGCGGTTGCGTGCGAAGAAGTTCTGCAGCGGGATGCGCAGGTCCTCGGCGCGGCGCTTGCCCGAGGGCAGCCAGATCAGGCTGGGCAGGAAGACGAGTTCCGGCCGCGGGCCAATGACGGTGATACCGACCTGCTTATCGAGCTGGCGCAGCCGGCGCGCGGCGGAGAGCGCGGCGAAGCCGGTGCCGATGATGGCGATGCGTTTCATGTCACTCCTTCAGGGCCTGGTCGAGGTCGGCGATGAGGTCGGCGGCGTCCTCCAGGCCGATGGACAGGCGCAGCATGGCGTCGGAGATGCCGCGCCGGGCGCGCTCCTCGGGCATCAGGCCGTGGTGAGTGGTGGTGCACGGCTGGGTCACCAGGCTCTCGGCGCCGCCCAGGCTGGGCGCCAGGGCGAAGAGCTTCAGCCGGTCGGCCACGCGCGTCGCCGCCGCTCCGCCGCCCTTCACGTCGATGCTGAGCATACCGCCGAAGCCTTTCATCTGGCGTTTCGCCAGAACATGGCCATGGAAGCCGGCCAGGCCCGGATAGAACACGCGTTCGATGCGTGAATGCCGCGCCATCGCTTCGGCCACCGCCTGCGCCGTGGCGTTCTGCCGCTCGACGCGCACCACCAGCGTGCGCAGGCTGCGCGAGAGCAGCGCGGCCGTTTCCGGCGCTATCATCTGGCCGAGGTTCTTGCGCCAGTTCCACACCGGCGCCAGCAGGTCCTTGCTGCCCATCAGCGCGCCGGCGGTGATGTCGCTGTGGCCGCCGAGGTATTTCGTCGCGCTGTGCACCACGAAGTCGGCGCCAAGTTCCAGCGGGCGCTGGTTCACCGGCGAGGCGAAGGTGTTGTCCACCGCCAGCCGCGCGCCGTAGCGGTGCGCCAGTTCGGCGATCGAAGCGATGTCGAAGATCTCCATGCGCGGGTTGGTCGGCGTCTCGAGGAAGACCAGGCCGCAGCCCTCGCGCAGGCGCGCTTCAAGCAGATCGAGTTCGCTGCCGAGCAGCAGGTGGGTGCGCACGCCGAATTGCGGCAACTGGCTTCCGAGCAGTTCCAGCGTGCCGCCGTAGGCGTCGCCGATGCAGGCGATGCCCTTGCCGCCGTGGGTGAAGAACAGCGCCGCCTCGGCCGCCATGCCCGAGCAAAAGACCCAGGCCGCCTCCGCACCCTCCAGGCTGGCGAGCTTGCCCTCCAGCGCGAAGATCGTCGGATTGAGGCCGTAGCGGGTGTACAGGGCGCCCGCCTTGCGGCCGTCCACGACATCGAGCACGTCGGCGGTCGTGCGGAACTTGAAGGTGGTGGTGTTGTAGACCGGCGTGTGCGGCGAGCCGTGCGTGTCCTCCAGTTCGCCGGCATGCACGCAGAGCGTAGACAGGCCTTGCTCATCTTTGCTCATATCCCCTCCTGGGAAAGTTGCAGTGTGTCAGAGGCGCAGCAGTCCGCGCAACTGCGCAACGATGGCCGCGTCGTCGAACTCGCGCCCACCGACGGCGCGCAGCGCCAGTCGTCCCTTCCTGTCGACGACGAAAGTGCTGGGCAGGCCCTTTACCGGCCAGCGCCGCATGGCGGCCGAGTCGCGGTCGAGCAGGATCGTCACGTCGCTCGCGCCGGCGAAGGAGAAGATGGTCTCGGCATCCTCGCCGACGTTCACCGCCAGCACGGCAAGTTCGGCGGGCTTGAACAACCGCTGCAGGCGCGAAAGCGATGGGAACTCGCGCCGGCAGGGCGGGCACCAGGTGGCCCAGAAGTTCACCAGCACGAGGCGGCCGCGCAACGTCGAGAGGTCCAGGGTCTTGCCATCGATATCCGGCAGCGCCAGGGGCGGCGCACCGGGCGTGCCGGGAACCGCGGTCATGCCACTTCCCTGCGCAGCGAGCGGCGCGGCGGCGACCAGGCATCCGAGGCCGGCGAGGCGAATCAGCGCGCGGCGCCGCTCAGTCGGCCGCGGCGCAGGCGAGTCGGTCGAGGGTGATTTCATGTTTTCGCTTGTCGAGCGTGTACGGAATGGTCAGTCGGAAGGCGCCGTCCGGGCGGCGCGCCAGCGTCGCCATGCCCATGATCCAGTCGCCCGGCGCGAACTCCAGTTCGGACTGGAACTGCGCCCAGCGGAAGGCGATGCGCGCCGGCCCGGCGACGCCGCGCCTCGTCCACTCGTCCTCCCAGGATTCCGGCAGCCTGAAGGAGATGGATCCGGCCGCGCCCCCTGTGCGCCAGTCGGCCAGGCGCAGGCGCAGCGGCTTCTTCGTGTTGTTCTGAACTTCGAAGGAGAGCGCGCAGGCGTCGGCGTAGGGTGCAATGGCCTCTGCGGAAAAGCCGCGTGCAAGATAGAAGGACAGCACTGCCGAACGCGCCAGGGGCGTGGCCTTGACCGCCACCCCGTCGCGCGTGCCGTGCCGCGCAGACTGACTTTGCGCCGCGGCCGGCAGCGCAGCGATCGCCAGCAGAATGGCCAGTTGCTTGAATCGATGCGCACGCACCTGTCGGCCCGTTCAGAACCTGCGGTACAGCCAGTATTTCTCGTAGAGCACCTTGCCGGCGTGCCAGAACAGGCTGGGCGCGCGGACCTCGACCTGCGGCGTCGGCTCGGCGTAGAAATCGCCCTTGCCGACGCCGGCGCGGCCGCCGCCGGCCTCGATGAAGCACATGCCGTAGCCGTCGAAGCGGCGCGGCGCGCCCTTGCCGGTCCAGGCATGCGCGATGTTCGCCGCCACGGTCTCGGCCTGGCCGTGGGCGAAGACGCCGGCCTTGGGCAACGGCCGGCCCATCTTCAGCGGGATGGTAGTGATGTCGCCGATGGCGAACACCTGCTCGAACTTCGTCTGCAGGGTATGGCGGTCGACCGGAATCCAGCCCGCCTCGTTGGTCAGCCCGGCCTCGCGCACCACCGCTGGCGCACGATGCGGCGGCACGTAGAGCAGCAGGTCGTAGTCCGCCAAAGCGCCGTTGGTGAATTCGATGCGGCGCGCGGCGGCGTCGACGGCCTTCACCTGGTGCTCGGGGCGGTAGGCGATGCCGCGCGCATCGAGCATGCCGCGCACGGCCGCGCCGACCTGTGGCCCGGCCACCACCATCGGCTGCGGCTCGGCGGCGAAGAATGCCATTTCCGCCGCATCGCGCAAGCCGCGCCGGCGCAGGAAGTCCTCCACCAGCAGCGCCGCCTCGTAGGGCGCCGCCGGGCACTTGTACAGCGGCGCGGCGGTGAGGAGGACGACGCGGCCGCCGGAAAAACCGGTCAGCGCGTCGCGGGCGGCCGTGGCACCGTCCAGGGTGTAGAGGTTCAGCCCCGCCTCCGCCAGCCCGGGAACCGACTCGGGCGCATATTCGGCGCCCAGCGCGATAACCAGGGCATCGGCCGACAGCGTCTCGCCGTCGATGTCGACCTGCCGCGTCGCGGCATCGATGCGCGTCACGCCGCCCCGGCGGAACGCAATGCCGCGCCGGGCCAGGTGCTCGAGCGGCCGCGAGAAATCGCCCGCCTCGCGCTCGCCGACCAGCAGCCACAGCAGCGAGGGCGGAAAGAAATGCACGGCCGCGCGATCCACCGCGATGACACGGTCGGCACGCGGCAGCCGCTTGCGCAGGTTCTCCGCGGCGACCAGGCCGCCGAGACCGGCGCCGAGTACGAGCGCAGTGCGGCCCATGTCAGAACACCAGGACTTTCTCGGCCCACTGCGTCCATGCGGTGAGGATGTCCATGGTGCCGCGCGCGGCGCCCGGCACCAGGTCGGCATCGCAGATGCCGCGCGCGTCCATGCAGGTGCCGCACACCGACACCTCGCCCTCGCGGCGCAGCACGGCGCCAAGCATGTCGCCGATGTTGTAGAAGCCGCTCGGCACCTTCTGGCCACCCTTGGCGCAGGAGGCGGCGTCCCCCATGAGGAACACCTTCAATTCGGCCTCGTTGGTGTTGAGCAGCGAGCGGGCCAGGCGCAGGCCGTTGTAGCTGCGCTCCGTGCCGTAGGGCGGGTCGTTGAGGACGATGAGATAGCGTTGCATGGACGGCTCCCGGCGGTTGAGTTAATATATTCAAATGAGTATTTGAATACTAGCCACATTGCCCGAACATGGCAAGCTGTGCGTGACATGAAACCGATGCGCCAGATCGCCGCCGCGCTCGCCGCCTGCGCCGCGCTGCTCGCCCCGCCCGCCGCCGCGGAGGACACCGCCCTGCTCATCCAGATCGAGAAGGACGGCCGCTATACCGTCTGGCACGCCGGCGGCAAGTCGCCGCTGGGCGATGAAGAGATCTCGGCGCTGGAGGTGACCGCCCGGCCCGAAGGCGGCAAGCCGACGCTGACGACGGCCGGCCTGGCGCAGGCCTTCGATACGCCCGCCGGCATGCTCATCCGGCTGCCGGCCCTCGGCCCGGAAAAGACCCTGCTCATCGACCGCGACGGCTGCGGTGGCATCAAGATCTGGCATGCGCAGGGCGACGTCAATCTGACGGAGGACGAGCTCACCGAAATCGTGCTCTCGGCGCTGCCGGAGGGCGGCAAGAACGTCGCGCTGTCCCGGTACCACGCCAAGGCCTACAGCACGAAGATCGGCGTGATCGCGGCGATCTGGAAGCCGGTGGCGAAGCCCGGCCGCTAACGCAGGCTCTTCAGGAAGGCGAGGATGTCGTCGCGCTCGCTGTCGCTGCCCTCGAAGGGCGGCATGACCGAGACGCGGCGGCCGTCCTGCTCGGCAAAGCAGCCCTTGCAGGGCACGACGAC
>WYAY01000218.1 GCA_011526165.1 Sulfuritalea sp. | reverse complement strand
GCTCAGAAACGCCAGATGGTGTTGAACCGTCTCCCGCTTCACCTCCCTGAGCGGGTGCCTTAATCAAGTTAAGGCGTTTCTGCCCCCGGTTTTTCTCCCCTTTAGCCGGGGGCATTTCTTTTTCATTCGTCGGCGGCGGCTGATCCCAGCCAGCCGCCGATCACCTTTTCCGCCTCCTCTACGCCGTTTTTCTTCAGGCTCGAGAAGAGTTGCACGCTGACCTGGTCGGCCCAGGGCGCCAGTTCGTCCCGGGTGGCCCGCAGGACGGATGCTGCCTCGCTGCGCGTCAGTTTGTCCGCCTTGGTCAGCAGGATATGGATCGGCTTGCCGGTCGGTCCGAACCATTCCAGCATCTGACGATCCATATCCGTGAGCGGCCGGCGGGCGTCCATGATGAGGACCAGTCCGCAAATGCTCTCGCGCCGGGTCAGGTAGGCCGACAGCACGCTCTGCCAATGGCGGCGCACCTTGTCCGGCACGTCGGCGTAACCGTAGCCCGGCAGATCCACCATGAAGGCTCCATTGCGGAGCCGGAAGTAATTGATCAGTTGGGTGCGCCCCGGCGTCTTGCTGACGAAGGCCAGCCGCGTCCTGCCGGCCAGCGTGTTGATGGCGCTCGATTTGCCTGCATTGGAGCGGCCGGCAAAGGCAATCTCGGCGCCGGCAGGCGGCGGCAGATCGCTCAGCTTTTCTGCGGAAATCGCGAAAACCGCATTGACAAACAGGGACATAGGACAGAACTGGCGCCTGCGGAACATCGCCAGGCAAGGTAAGTTAATATAGAATAACAGTTTTTTGAATTCAGGCTCGAGGAGTTGCGCTCATGGTTCATCGCTTCATAGCCCTGTCGCTGGCGCTTGCTTGCGCCGCGACGGCCCAGGCCGCCGACAAGACTGCCGCAGCAAAGATCGATCCCGCCAAGGGACAGCAAGTCGCCGCGCAGATCTGCGCCGCCTGTCACAACCCCGACGGCAACAGCAGCGTCTCGGCAAATCCCAAGCTGGCCGGACAGCATGCCGACTACCTCTACAAGCAGTTGAAGAACTTCAAGGCCGATGGCGGCAAGCCGGCGGAGCGCAACAGCGCCGTGATGGCCGGCATGGTGGCGGCCCTCACCGATCAGGACATGAAAAATGTCGCCGCTTTCTATGTCAGCCAGACACAGAAGGGCGAGCAAGCGAAGACCCAGGCCATCGAGGCCGCGCAAAAGCTGTATCGCGCCGGCGATGCCTCGCGCGGCCTGCCGGCCTGTGCCGGCTGCCACGGTCCGGCCGGTGCCGGCATCCCGGCCCAATATCCGCGCATCGGCGGCCAGTTCGCCGAATACACCGAAGCGCAGCTGAAGGCCTTCCGCGAAGGCTCCCGTGCCAACGACCCGAACCGGATGATGCGCGCCGTCGCCGCCAGAATGTCGGACGCGGAAATCAAGGCTGTCTCGGACTACATCGCCGGACTGCGCTGAGCAACCAAGCAGTTCGCCTGAAAGGGATGGCCGTCCGCCATCCCTTTTTTGCCGCCTCCTATACCGCTTCGCCCTGATCGCGCCGGAAGCGCGCCTTTTGGCGGGCGCGGCTCGCTTTCTTCCCGCGCGGCTGATGGGCGCCGCCCTTTTTCAGCAGGGGGGCGACGGCCACCGGATTGCGCGGCTTGATGCGGCGCCGCTTGGCCTTTTTCATTTCCTGAACCGGATGATGGCGTGGCCGTCGGCCGTGGCCTTCGGCTCTGCCTTCCAGGCGTGGCCATACACAATTTCGAAAGTGGCCGGCAGGCGGCCGTCGCTCTCCGTTTGGCGCTGCCAGTTGCGGAAAACCCGCCGCGCCTCGCGAAAACCCATCGCGCCGAACAAGCCGTCGCGCACGCCGAGCAGGCGCTGGTCGCGCAGCAGGCCGCACGGGCCGCGGTAGGTCAGGACTATCTTCTCCATCTCCATCACCGGATCGGCAAAGCCGGCCGCCATCAGCATGTCGCCCAAGTCGTGCATGTCGTGGAAGCGCCGCAGCGTCGTCGCACCCGCGGCGCGCAGTTCCCGCAGCGTGTCCGGCCCGAGCGTGCTGAACATCAGCAGGCCGCCCACTTCCAGCACGCGCTGCAGTTCGCGGAAAGCCGGCAGGGGGTCGTCGAGCCAGTGCAGCATCAGGTTCGACCAGGCGAGGCCCAGTGTGCCGTTCGCCAGCGGCAGTGCGCGCACGTCGGCCGCTACGCAGCGCGGCGCGCGGCGACGCAGCCGGTCCATCCAGGGAACGTGCCGCTGCACCTCGGCAAGCATCGCCGGGGCGTAGTCGATCGCCAGGGGCAAAGCTTGCGGATAGCGCGCCTGCAGGGCGCGGATGCCGTCGCCGGTGGCGCAGCCGATGTCGGCGAAGCGGGCGGGGGAAAGCTTGACGAAATCGAGCCGCGCCGCCATGCGCAGACTGACTTCTCGTGCCAGCACCGCCACCTCATCATAGGTGGCAGCGGCGGCGCAAAAGTCAGTCTGCATCAGACGGCGTTCAGTCCCAAACGCTGGAACAGCCGCTCGTCGCGCCCGGCCTCGGGATTGCCGGTGGTGAGCAGCTTGTCGCCGTAGAAGATCGAATTCGCGCCGGCGAGGAAGCACAGCGCCTGCAGTTCGTCCGACATCTCCTGGCGGCCGGCGGAGAGACGCACAAGACTCTTTGGCATGCTTATGCGCGCCGCGGCGATGGTGCGCACGAACTCGAAGGGGTCGATCGGCTCCGCGTTCGCCAGTGGCGTGCCCGGCACCGGCACCAAGTTGTTGATGGGTACCGACTCCGGCGGCGGCGTCATGCTGGCCAGTTCGGCGAGCAGGCCGGCGCGGCCGGCGCGCGTTTCGCCCATGCCTACGATGCCGCCACAGCAGACGTTGATGCCGGCCTTGCGCACCTTGTGCAAGGTATCGAAGCGGTCGGCCTGGCTGTGGGTGGTGACGATGTTGCCGTAGAACTCCGGCGCGGTGTCGAGGTTGTGGTTGTAGTAGTCGAGGCCAGCGGCCTTCAGTTGCTCGGCCTGGCCCTCCTTGAGCATGCCCAGCGTGACGCAGGTTTCCAGGCCGAGCGCCTTCACGGCGCGGATCATCTCGCTCACCTGCTCCATATCCTTCTCCTTCGGGCCACGCCAGGCCGCGCCCATGCAGAAGCGGCTGGCGCCCTTCTCCTTGGCGGCCTGGGCGGCGGCCACCACCTCGTCCAGATCGAGCATGGACTCGCGCTCCAGGCCGGTATGGTGGCGCGCCGCCTGAGAGCAATAGCCGCAATCCTCCGAGCAGCCGCCGGTTTTCACCGACAGCAGCGTCGAGCGCTGAATGCTGTTGGCGTCGAAGTGCGCGCGATGCACCTGCTGGGCACGGAAGAGCAGATCGTTGAAGGGTAGTTCGAACAGCGCCAGAACTTGCGCGGCTGTCCATTTCTTTTGCTGGGGTGAGTCCTTGCTCACGCGCTCGGCGTTAGCTGTCGTCATGTCGGGGGAATGCTTCGGCTAGAATCGGAGTGGGGATGATCGTTCAAGGGGTCGGGCTTGTCAATTTACCGGACGACAATTCGGGCGCTGGCAAACCTGCTGCCGCAGGACTGCACCGTCTGCGGCCAGGCCAGCGGCGACCGGCTGGTCTGCGCTGCCTGTGAAGCCGACCTGCCGCGACTGGCCGGCCCGCTCTGTCCGGTCTGCGCCCTGCCCGCCGCAAATGGCGCGGTCTGCGGCGCCTGCCAAGGCACGCCGCCGCATTTCGACGCCACCCTCGCCGTCTTCCGCTACGCCTTTCCGGTCGAGCATGTCGTGCAGGAACTGAAGTACCGGCACCGCCTGCCGCTGGCCGGCTGGCTGGCCGGCGAACTCGCCGCTGCCGTCGGCAAAGCCGCCGTCGATTGCATCCTGCCGCTGCCGCTCTCAGCCAAGCGCATGCGCGAACGCGGCTTCAACCAGGCGCAGGAAATCGCCCGGCCGCTGGCGCGTACGCTCGGCCTGCCGCTGCTGCCAAACGCCTGCCTGCGCGTGCGCGACAGCGCGCCGCAGGCCAGCCTGCCGTGGAAGGAACGCCAGGCCAACATCCGCCATGCCTTCGAATGCCGGGCCGATCTCGCCGGCAAGCGCGTCGCGGTGGTCGACGACGTCATGACCACCGGCGCAACGCTGAACGAGTTCGCGCGTGTGCTGAAACTGCATGGCGCGGCGCGGGTGGAAAACTGGGTGGCGGCACGGACGCTGCCGGACTGAATTGCGCGGTTACTTGATTTTCTGTTCGACGAAGCGATCCAGCTCGGGCGAAAGAGAATTGCTGGCGCGCGCCCGCTGGAAGGCATCGCGCGCCTCGGCGCTGCGTCCTTCCGCCTCCAGCGAGATGCCCAGTCCCATCCACCACACGCCGGCCTGCGGGGCAAGACGCAGGGCGGCCTGGTACTCCGCCACGGCCTCCTTGTGCAAAGTCAGTCGCTGCAGGACGGCGGCATGGAAGGCGCGGAACTCGGCATCCGCCTGGGCGTTGGCGGAAGCGCGGGAAAGCGCCTGCTGCGCGGCCTCGAACCGGCCCATGGCGACGAGCGCCCGCGCCGCCGCCAACGCCAGCGCCGGCCGCGAGGGATCGAGCCGCAATCCTTCCTCAAGCAGGGCGAATGCCTCGTCGGGGCGGCCCGATTGCGAAAGCACGCCGGCCAGGGCAAGCCGCGCGGACACATGCCCGGCGTCTTCGGTCAGGGCGTTTTTCAGCAGCGGGACCGCTTCTTCCGGCCTGCCTCTGGAAAGCAGCGCATACGCCTTGCGGTAATCCTGCTCTGCGCGTTCCTTCGGCGTTTCGATTCTGGGACGTTTTTCGATGCCGCCCGATGCGCCCTGGGGCTCCGCCGGCGCAATCTTCGCCGGCGGCTCGGCCGCCTTGGGCGGGGCCGGCAATTTGTCGGCCGCCGCGGGCATCGGCTCCTTCGCTACCGCCTCGATCGGTTTTCGCGCCGGCGCCGGAGGCGGCGCCGCGGGCAAACGACTCAGCGTCACATCCAGGCGCAACTGATCGGCTGCGGCTGGCGTTACCGAAGCCGGCACTGGTGCAACTGCGACAGTGCCGGCGGCGGGTACCAAAGAGTGCGGGGTTTCCTTGGCGACGGGCGCGGCAGGCAGCGTTTCCGTCGCGGGCTGCGGGCGGGCCGGGGCGGATTCAGGCGACGTAATCCCGGCAAAATGCAGCCAGCCCGCCACGGCCAGCACCCCGACCAGCACCAGCGCAAGCGGCTGCCAAGCAGAACGCGCGCGCTCGGGCGGCAGGGGGCGCACCTCGTTGGGCAATGCGCCCGTGCCGCCGTGGCGGCGGTCGAGGTCGCGCAGCATGTCGTTGATCAGGCTCATCGCATCAACCCCGCGAACCATGAGCGCCGCGCGCCTTCTGTATCTTTCGCGGCACGGCGGACATGGGCCGCCGAAACCGAACGGGCGCCGCGACCGTAGGCACTGATCAGGGATTTGTGCGCCAGGATATTGACGAGGCGGGGAATGCCGCGGCTGGCCCGGTACAGTCCGGAGGTCGCCGCGCCCTCGAACAGCGCCGCGCCGCGATGACCGGCAACGCGCAGGCGATGATCGAGATAGGCCTGCAACTCGTCCCGCGTCAGGCCGTTCAGGCGGTAATGAAATGCAATCCGCTGGCGGATCTGGCGCACGGAAGGATCGGCCAGCTTCGTATCGAGCTCCGGCTGGCCGAATATCACCACCTGCAGCAGCTTGCGCTTTTCGGTTTCCAGGTTCGAGAGCAGGCGGACCGTTTCCAGGGTCGGCAACGGCATGGCCTGCACTTCATCCAGGCAGACGACGACGCGGCGCCCTTCCGCCGCCTCCCGCAGCAGCAGGTCGTTGAGCACCTTCATCAGGGTGTATTCGTCGGTCTCGGGCGTGATATCCAGGCCGAGTTCCCTCGCCAGCGCCAGCAGCAGGGTTTGCGGACGCAGCGCCGGATTGGGCAGGTAGGCCGTCCGGCAGTCGTCGCCGAGGGTAGCAAGAAAGCGCCGGCAGAGCAGCGTCTTGCCGGTGCCGACCTCGCCGGTGATCTTGACGAACCCCTCGCCCTCGCGCACGGCCAGCAGCAAGGTGTTGAGGGCCTCCTGGTGGGCGTGGGCAGCGAAGGCGTAGCTGGTGTCGGGGGTGATGCCGAACGGCGCTTCGACGAGACCGAAATGCTGCAGATACATCACTGGGCCGATGGAGAAGCGGGCGGAGGCGGCGCGTAGTCGCGCATGCGTTCTCCGATCTCGCCGAGATCCTTCTGCCAGGAAGCGTCGCTGCGGATGATGGTCGGCTTGAGCAGGATCACGATCTCGCGCTTGCGGAATGCGCGCCCTTTCTGGCCGAAAAGCGGGAATGAAGACACGCCGGGCAGGCCGTCCGCGCCGGCGCTCTGCTCCTGCTTCATGAGCCCGCCGATGGCGACGATATTGCTGTCCTGCACGCGCACCACGCTGTCGGTTTCGGAAACATTGGAAGACGCCAGCGGCAGCGTGAACACCCCGAGTGAGCCGAGGTTGAGGGTCTTCTGTTTTTCGCTCACCGCGCTGATAGAGGGGCGGATGTGCAAAGTGATGTTCTCGTTCTCGTCGATCTGCGGCGTAACGTCGAGCGCAATGCCGGAGAAGAAGGGCTCCACCGTGATGGTCGGCGACACCGTGTTGGTGGTACCGGTGGTGGTCGTCGTCGTCGAGATATTGGTCACAAAAAACTCGTCGGTACCGACCTTCAACACAGCCTTCTGGTTGTTGAGCGTAGCGATGCGTGGACTGGAGAGCACCTGCGTCGTGCCCTGGCTTTCGAGAAAGTTGAGCAGCGCCGCAAAGTTCGCGGCCTGGAAGGCCAGGCCGAAAAAGCCCTTGCCCAGCGCCGCCGCCGCCAGCAGACCGCCCTTGCCCGGCAGAATCGTGCCGGCGCTGGAATACATCTCGTCAATGCGAGCTGTAGCATCAATGGTGTCGGGCGGCAAACCGGAGAGCGCTTCGCCGGGCTGGGTACGCAACACGGTGCCGGGCTGGGCAACTCCGAAGGAAAAGCGGTTATTGCTGCCATTGAAGGTGGACCAGTTGATGCCGGACTGGAACTCGTCCTTGAGGCTCACCTCGACGATCTTGGCTTCGATCATCACCTGGCGCTCCACGATCAGCTGGGTCGAGCGCAGATAGTGCTCGACATTGCGCAACTCGCCGGGATAAGCGCGCACCAGCACCACGCCGGAGATCGGATTGACGATGACGTTGCGCCCGCCCTCCGTGCCGACGATGGTCTGCAGGGCCTTGTTGAGTTCCTCCCAGAAATCGGCGGTGTGGGAGGTGGAAATGCGGCTGCTCTCGATGGCATGGCGCGTCTGGGTCGCAGCGCCGCTTCCGCTTCCGCTGGCGCCCGGCGCCGGCGCCGGGGTCGCGCCGCCGCCCTGCCCGCCGGCAGTCACGGCACGCGAGATCGAACCGGAAGATACCGAAATGTCCGTCACGCCCTGGCGCCGACCGGCCAGATAGTTGATCTGAAAAATGCGGCTTTGCAGGGTGTTCGGCTGCACGTGAATCCGGTTGCCCTGGATGCGGTATTCATAGCCATACAGCTCGCGCAGGGCATCGAGCGCCTCGCGCACGGTGACGTTTTTCAGGCTGACGGTGATCGATCCGCTCAGCTCCGGCGGCAGCAGCATGCTGTAGCGCGTGCCGGTGACGATGGCGGTGAACACCTGCTGCGCCGGCGCGCCGTTCACGATCAGATCGAAGCGCGGCTCGGGCGCCGGCGCCGGCGCTTCGGCCACGGCCGTCGGCAGGAGCGCCTGCTCGACCGCCTTGGGCGTGGCCGCGCGCCTGTCGCGCGCACCCTGATCGATCTCGGACGTGATGCGATCCAGCGTCTCGCCGCGGGAGCGCTTCTCCGGCTGCGCGCAACCGGCGAGCGCAACCACGGCAAAAATGGCAAACAGCCAGGACAGGTTCAGTCGGTTCATTTTTTATCCTTGCGTTTGGACGGCGTTTTTTCCACGCCGACGGTTGCCGGCAGAAATTCCTCGCCCTCCGAGCCCTTCAACAACACCCCCGCATCGGTGATCCGCGCCACCTTCGCGTTGCCGTAGCTGTCGCCGACCTCGACGCGCTCGCCGCCGATGATCGCCGCCCGCTTGCGGCCCGGCCCGATGATGATCGACTGCACGACCGGCCCGGCAACGCTTGCGGCGCCGGCCGTCTGCGCGGCATCCGGCGGCCGCGTCGGATCGGCCAGCAACTGGCCGCCGGCCGGCGGCAAAACGGCCACCAGCGCCACAAAGCCGAAGAATCGCCCATACCGGTTCGGTTCGTTCATCGCTAAATGCTCAACCAGGCCTTGTCCATGCTGAGGGTGTACACCTGCAGCCGCAGTATCGCACGCGGATATTCGTCGACCTTCAATTCCAGTCTTCCCCAATACATTTGCCAGGGCAGTTGTTCCAGCTGCGCAACATAGTCCAGCATGTCGAGATAGCCGCCGCCCAGGGTAAGTTCCATTCCATGGCGATAGAGCATGCCCGACTGGGGCGGGGTGGGCTCCTTTCCGGCGCCATCCTTTTTACCCGCCTGCTCCTCCTTGACGAGCAACTCCGGCGGCAGCGAGCGCAGGCTCACCAACTCCAGCCGCTTGTTGCGCCTGAGCAACTGATCGAGCAGCCCCGCCATCCTGTCCGGCGGCACGATCCGGCTTCTGACATTCTCCAGCCGGGCATCGATGGCGGCAATGCGGTTTTCCAGGTCGGCGATGCGCCGCTTCGCCTGCGCATCCGGGTCCTCCGACTGACGGCCGCGCAGGCCGGCCAGTTCGGCGTCCAGGCGCGCCGCCTCATCCTGCTTCTGCGAAACCGCCTTTTTCATCGCCGCGCTTTGCTGACGCGCCGGCGCGACCGCCACGGCGTCCAGCACGAACAGCACGACCAGCCAGGAGGCAATGGCGACGAAGATCCGCTCCCTGCGGTTCAGCGCTTCGAAACGACTCTTGAGGCGCTTGAGCAAGTTCTTCATCGCCCCTCGCCTTTCTCGGCAAGCGAAGTGACCAGCCTGAACTCGTGGTACGCAGGCATCGCCCGTTGCTGCCCGCTCGAAGCCGCAACGGGCGCGGCAGTTGCGGCGGCCGGCGACTGCCTGACCGTGAACTGGGCGAAGCTGCGGCCCTGCAGCAGCGGCTCGCTGTTGAGCCGGGCAATATAGGCCGGCACCAGATCGGGATTCTGCGCGCGGCCGTCGATTCGCATCTCCGCGCCTCCGGCGCCGACCGAAAAACCGGTCAGCCACACCCCCGGCGTGGTCTGGCGGGCGAAGGCGCGCATGAATTCGCTGAAGCCGGCGGCGACATCCCCGTCCGCCTGCTCCAGGGCCTTGCCCACGGCCTCCATCCGGACCAGCCGCGCCTCGAGCTGCTGCTGCCTGCTTTCCAGTTCGGCATTCCTGCCGCGCTCGGAAATCGCCTTGGACAGCGCCAGGGTCTCGTCGCGCATGGCTTGCAGCCTGGCATCCAGCTCGCGCGCCTGGCGGGCATTGCCGGCGGCCTGGTAACCGTACCAGGCATAGCCCAGCGTCCCCAGCGCAAGCGAGATCCCGAGTCCGATCATCAGCACGCGGAAGGAAAAGACCTCCCTGGCGCTGCGCAGCTGCGGGTTGTAGAGGTTGATCTGCGGTTTCACGCCGCTTCCCCCTCGCGCAGCGCGCTGCCCAGCAGCATCAGGCGCTGGGCCTGCAATCCCGTCCGGCGCAGTTCCGGCACCTTCTGCAAATCCAGCACCTCGTCGAGCTTCGCCGCCATCACGCCGACATACAGGTTCTCGGCCAGATAGCCAGTCAGGCCGATGTCGTCGGCCAGCGGCGCAACCACCAGCTTGTCGAGGCTGACGAAAGTCATCTGCCGCTCGAAGGAATCGAGCGAGCGCTGCAATTCCAGGCCGACGCGCTCGAACATCGCGGCGCGCTGCGCCTCGTCCGCCCCGTCGAGCTGCTGCAGCGAAACGTCGATATGCCGCGACGACAGCAGCCTGCCGCGCCAGGTGAAGGTCAGCAGGCCGCCCTGGTCGGAAAAGCCGAGCATGGCCACCGCCCGGTCTTCCGGCTCGTACAGCGCGGCGAGATTGCGCTGCGCCATCTCGGGAATGTCGATGGCGGCCAGTTCGATGCCCGCCTCCTGGAACAGCCGCACGTGGCGGCCGATCACCTCGTTGCGCGCGATGGCAACGAACTTGAAGCGCGACCTGGCCTGCTCGTCCTTGCCCGCGGGAACATCCATCACGTCGAGCGTGGCCTGATCGACGGGGAAATCCACCCGCTCCTTCAGGCCCCAGCGCAAGGCATCCTTCATCTCCTCGTCGGGAACGTTCGGCGCCTCCACCTGGAGGAACTGATAATCGGCGAAACCGAGGCAAAGCGTGCTGCGATAACGATCCAGCCCGTGCGACTTCCTCAGGCGTCGAAGGGTATTCAATTCCCCGCCCTCGCAGCGATAGGTTTCGCACAAGTCGACGGCCGGACGGCCGGCCTCCGCGCCATTCGCGTGCGCCAGACTCACCATGCCGTCGGCAAGCTCGAAAGCGAGCCAGCCCGAATTTTTGTTTTTTCCGAACAAATTATTTTTCTACAAATAGTTACAGAGCATCTTTAATGTATTTTATATATTCAGAAAAGTCAATTGCCCCCTGCCGTTCCTGACGTGTCCGCAGCCATCAATACCGCTCCCGTCTATAGATGATCGGCGACTTCTGTTCATAGATGCCGAAGGTGGCACGCGCCGCGGGGTTGTCGTTGTAGGCCCCGTCGGCGTCCCAGTTGCCCTGCAGCCAGGAAGGCGCCGTACCGCTACCGCCCGTTCCCGAACGGCAGTTTGTCAAAGAATTGTCGCCGTCGCTGCCGATGTTGGCGCACACCTCGACGCTGCCGCGCTGGCTGGGCGCCGTGAAGGTGAGCGTACCCTTGCCGTTGGTAATGACGCCACCGCTCGGGCTGGGCAGGCCAGCAGGGTTCTTGGTGAAGACCAGCCAGGTTGTAACGTCGGTACAGGAGTCCAGCAGGTTGGTGGTCCACTCCGCACCGGTCCAGTATTGGGTCTGAATCGGCATCGTCAGACCCAGCAGTTCCGAGCCATGAGCGTTGGACAGAAGCAAACGGCCGGAGCGCAGCGGCGTGGTGCCCTCCGTTCCCGTCGAAGACGATATCGAGTCCGTATCGGTCACACGCAGCCGCAGGATGGACGGCGCGGTGAGCTTGTTGGTGTAGGCAAACCTCACTCGATCTGCTTCCGCCACTATCGGCGGTGGCGGTGCGACATCGCCGAAATTGGTCAGATCGGCCACGCCGGCGCTGTAGCTCGCCGCAGGCAGTGTTGGCGGCGTGAAGCTGCCGGCGGCGCCGTTGCCGTCGGCATAGGTGCCGGCCTTGGCCAGCGCCCCGGCATAGTTCTGCGTCGTCGCCCCTGCGGCGTTCCTCGCCGTCACCTTGAGCTTGAAAGGCTGGCCGGAGTAGGTGAAGGCAGCGCTGCAGGCATGCTCGGGAATCTCGGTGTCGAAGTGATGCGGCACGAAACGTCCCAGCGACAGGGGCGTGGTCAGGCCGAACAGGCAGCCATACTTGCCGAAATTGAGATTGCTGGAGAAAGTGCCGCTGGTGTCGCGCGTGTTGGCGAAGCTGCCGGCAATGCAGTCATTCTTGGTCGGATCGCTGTCCACCGCGCTCCAGGTGTCGTCCCAGATGCCGCGCAGGGCAGTGGCATTCGCTGCCGGGTCGTAGCCGGGCAGGCTCACCACGCCGACCTCGCTGTAATTGAAGCTGCCCGTCGTACTGGCATTGGGCGTGCCCGAGACGGCCGCCGGGAAGAGCGTCGGCGCAAACCCGCCGAGCACCGTGGCCGGCGCGACGGCCGCTTGGTTGCCGATGCGCAGCACACCGTTATAGCCGCTTGGATTGCCGCTGATGCCGGGAATCGTCGCCCCAACGGTGAAGTTGTCGCTGCCGGCGCGGAAGATCGGTGTGCCGCCGGTGCCGCTCTGGGTGGCGCTGGTGGTCGGGTTCGTCACGGCCAGCGGGCGCACGGCGAAGCCGTCGGTCGAGCAGGCCGCCGGCGTGGCGGTGAAGGCACTGCAGGCGACTGTGGTGCATTCGCGCATGACCACCGCGAGGTTTCTCCATGCCGTGTTGAGCGTGTAGTTGCCCGTCCGTTTCTGTCCGGCGTCGGCTGACGTATAGGTGAGAACCTGGCTGCCGCCGGCCACGGCGGTCTTGGCGATACATGAGGCGTTGCAGTAACCCGGCTGACTGCTGTCCAGCACGCACCCGCCATCGCTGTTGTCGACCAGCTTCACCTGCAGGTATTTCGATCCGGACACGACATAGGCCGTTTGAACCTGGTTAATGCTGTTCAGGGCGGCAACGTTAAGCTGAAAGGGCTGCCCTATTGCCTTCAAGTAAACATGCCCGGTCAGATAACTTAGCGCAGCCGGCTTGGGCGAGCCGCTGGCGTTGCCGTAAGCTTCGTCGATGGCGGAAAAGCCGCTCGCCGTGCCGCCGCTCGGCGGCCAGATGGTGGTGGCGCAGACGCGCAGGTCATCGATCTCGTGGATGTTGTTGGAGCCGCCAGTCGAGCCGGTCAAGGAAATCTGGAAGTTGGCCGGCACCGCCGCCTGGCCGGCCTGGGCCTTGGCGTCGTAGGTCGGAATCACGGCCACGTATCCGCTGCCGGTGTCGCGCTGCACCGAGGTCCAGGCATTGCTATTGTTCGAATGATCGACGACGATGCGGTAGCGGTGGCCCGGCCCGGGCGTTGCGCCGGCCACGTCCACCGCGGGCGACAAGGCGCCGCTTTCGGCGTGCCACAGGTAACCGGACATGTCCGTCCCGGAGCCGCGCACCGATACCGACTGCGCAACCAGCCCGCTCGGCGGCGGACCGTTGCCGCGGCACTCGTCGTCGTTGCGAAAGTTGCCATACTCGTCGACCCCCACCCCGAGCCAGCCGCCGGCAAAGCCGTTAACGCCGCAACGCTGGGCATAGCCGAGCGAGCCGCCATAGGCACCCGGCACCGCCGGCACCGAGTAGTCGGACAGCGCAACGGCGACGCCGTCCGCCCCGGTGCCACCGGTGCGGTTGTAGGCGTAAAAACGGAAATCCACCGAGAAATAGTTGCCCGCCGCCGGGAAGATGGCCGGCAGGGTGGCGGCCTTGGCATTGTTTGCGGTGTTGTTGGTCAGACGCAGCCGGTTGGCCACGATGCTGGGCAGGATGCCCGTCGTGTCGCTGGTCGAGACAATCCAGTTCGCGCCATAGATCGGCGAAGGATTGAGGCTCGCCCGGTTGAAATCGTCGCAGACGCAGGTCACCCCCGGCGGTGCGTCGGGAGGTGGCGTGCAGCTGAAGGGTACGGTGTAGGTCTGTCCGGTGAAATTGCCGTTGCCGGCCCCGGTCCCGCCGAGCGGCATATTGAGGGTGTCGCGGATGGAATCGTTGTCGACGAGATTCAACCCCAGCGCGCCTTCGCCGCTTCCCACCGTCGCCGTCACCGTCCAGACCATACCGCTGCCGCTCACCCCGGTGATCGACGAGCCGGTCAGGCCGCTCTCCGCCAGGGTGAAATCGGTGGCATCGACGCCCGTGACCGCCTCACTGAACGTCACCGTCCAGCTCACCGTGGCGCCAGACGTAGTCGGATCGGGCGAAGCGCGGTTGATCGACAGCACGGTCGGCGGGTTGTTGACCACGATGCCGGCAGACAGGGTATAGAGCGGACTCGTCGTGCCGGTGCAGCTGTTGTCCGAGGAAGCTCTGAAAATGGCGTCATAAGTGCCCTCGGCCGCCGGTGCCGTAATGGAGAACGAGAGGGTATAGGTGCCATTGCCGTTCCGGTTGGCATGATTCACGCAGGTCGTCGAGGTGGCCGGGCTGGTCGTAAAACGCGTCGATCTCCAATTCGACCACGACGTGTTGGTCTCAGTGACGGTGGCGGTGATGCTCGCCGATGGCGCCACCATGACGCTGGCGGCACCGTTCAGGGTGACGGAATTGATGGTCAGCGCCGCGCGGGCCTCGAACACGCCCAGCGCGAGCAGCAGGGAAATCAGAAACAGTCTCATGGCTCGCCTCATATAACTCCGGCAAAAGTCAGTCCCCGCGACACGGCGGTGCGCAACCAAGCATTCCCCATGCTGTCAGCACAAGGCGCCATTCGGCGTATTCCTGCAAGTCGACACCACCATATACACCTGCCGCTCGACAAATCCCAGCGTCCCGACAGCACCGCCCGCGGAAGCCGTGGAGGTGATGCGATAGACCCGCACCGTGTTGCCTTCCTCGGCATGGTCGCTGTGGGCGCAGGACACGGCCAGATCGAAGCCGGCGAAGGCGAAACTCGCCGGCGCAGCGCAGGCGTACTGCGGGTTGCCGCTCGTTTCCTGGGCCAGGATGACGGCGGCCTGCCACTCCGTCCCGGCACGGGCGGCGGCAAGCGCGCGCGCGCCCTGGATGTCCTGCGCGCCGGCAACCTGCTGCACCGAGGTGAAGTGCATGATCGCCGCCCCCAGCGCCGCCAGCGCGACGATGAGGAACAGGGCGGAGACGATGGCGAAGCCGTTAGGGCGCATTGTCGACATGCACCTCGTGATAAAGGCCCACCCGCTCGCCCGCCTCCATCAATTCGAGATAGAGCGAGAGCAGTCCCTGCCGCTCGGTCGCGCCGGGCTGATAGGTGAACTGGCAGGCCGAAACACGGTGGGCGAGCAAGCGGGCCGTGCCCCCGGCCGGCGGAAAAACGGGCGCCGCCGCGATGGCATGGCCCTCGTAGCGCGACAGCGTTCCCGTGCCGTTGTCGCCGGCCACGCCGACGCCGTCGCAGACGTAGGCGACGGGACCGGTGACGACGAAGAAGCGCCGCGACGGGCTGCCAGTCGCGGGCTTGAAGGCCGTGCTGGCGAAGGCGAGACCGTCGGCGTCGCCGCCTTCCGTCGAAGCGGTGATGACCGCCGTATTGTTGCCGCACCAGGCGGAAGGATTGGTCGGACCGCAACCGCCGCCGTCGTTGTTGTAGAGGTTGTAGACCGACAGCCGCTGGCCGACGCGCTCGCCGCTCGCCGTGATGACACTGCCCAGGGAAGTCAGGCCCGTGCAGCCGGCGGCGAAGCAGCCGGCGGCGTCGGCCGCGTCCTGGCTGTAGCGCCCGCCCGTGGCGGCGACGAGCATTTCCAGGTTCGGCCCCGCGCCGTTCGGCCGCAGGCTGTTGGGCAGCGCAGACTGCACATCGCGCGCGATGCGCCGCAGGGCCGTGTCTGCGGCGTCCGTCAGCCAGGCGCGGCGGACGGTGTCCATGTACCCCTGCACCGGCCGGGTAATGAATACGGCAACGATGGCGGCGAGAATGCCGGTGATCGTGATCACCGTCACCGCCTCGACCAGGGTAAAGCCGCGCTGCCGGCGCATCAGTAGTTCCCCCGCCAGCCTTCGAGGACGATCGACTCGGCGCCGGAGGCGACGGTGATGGTGATGCGGCTGCCGTTCGCCCCGTTCAGGGCTTGCGCGACGACCGTCACCGCGGCGTTATAGCCCGCAAGCGACGCTATGGCCGTGCCGTCGACGGCCGAGATGCCGGTCATGGCGA
This sequence comes from Sulfuritalea sp., assembly GCA_011526165.1. Lineage (GTDB taxonomy): Bacteria > Pseudomonadota > Gammaproteobacteria > Burkholderiales > Rhodocyclaceae > Desulfobacillus. The sequence continues at coordinate 5,637 of WYAY01000218.1, read as the reverse complement.
AGCCGTTGTAGTCGGCCACGGCATGCGTGGCGCCGCGGTTCGCCGTCGTCACCGCCACGCAGGAGGCGTCCGGACAGGCATAAGGCACCGCCATGATCTCTTCCATCAACGATTCGGCCACTGCCACGGCCTGCTTGCGGATGAGCGGGTCGGCGGAGGCGCGCGTCGTCTGCACGAACACGGCGAGCACGCCGGCCACCGCCGCCGAGACGACGACGATGAAGATGACCAGTTCGACGAGGGTCAGGCCGCGCGAACGCTCAATAGACGACATAGCCCGTCTCCGCGGTGACGGTGATGGCCGCCGGCGCGCCGGCGATGGTGATCGTCGCGCCGGCGTTGGGACGACCCTCGGCATCGAAGGTCAGCGCCGCCGGCTCCGGGCTGAAGACCGCCGTGCCGGGCGCCGTCACGGTATAGGGCGCGCCGCCCGCCGGACCGGCGAGCGGGGTGTCGCAGGCGCCGGCGCCTGCCGTCGAACGGACGGTGAGCGTCACCGAGTTCGCCGCGAAAGCCGCGCAGACGGTGCGTCGCTGGGCGATGGCCGCCTTCTGGGCATAGCGCAGGGCCGCCGCCGTCTGGTCCAGGAAAGCGCGGGTGTCGAAATCCCCCCGGTCGAACAGGCGCGGCAGCGCCGCCACTGCCAGGATGCCGATGACGATCAGCGTCACCACCAGCTCGACGAGAGTGAAGCCGCCCTGGCGCGCGCGCCCGGCCCGGGGAAAGTGAGTCCCGGCGGCACGGCGCGCGGGCGCGCACGGCGCCGCGGGGCAAATGGATGCGATGCTCTTGGCCGATACGCGCATGACCGGATGCTACACCGCGCCGGGGCAGCGGCGCAGGAACTATTTCACGCCGGTCGGCGGCAGGCCTCCGCCCGGCGGAAAAGTCAGTCCCGGCGGGACGGCGCAAAACCATTCCCGCACGCGCGCGTCGGCTCGTGCCAGCAATGCCGGATTGCTCTGCAACGCGAGCAGCAGGAACTGCCGGTCGGCATCGATCTTTTCAAGCAGAAGGAAGTTTTCTTCAGCGGTCGTCATGATTGCGCGGCCCGTATCTTCAGCAGCTCTTCGATGTCGATCCGATCCTTGCCGCGGCCCGTGCTGGTTTTCATGGCGATCAGGTGGTCGATCGATGCGACCGGCACCGTCAGCGGCCCCACGGGTACCTGAACGGCATCCCGCTTCATTTGGTCGTAGGGGACGGGCGACCTGACCAGGACATCGATCACGCACTTGGACAAATCCTCGCCGCGCAAGGCAAAGGCGAGCATCCCCTTCTCCCTGTGCCAGCGGTCGATCAATTCAGGGTCGGCGAGGGATTCGATCGGCACGGGAATGACCGGCCTGAGCCCATCGGACTTCGCAATCTCGATGAAACGGCGCAGGTTCTCCGGTGTCATCGCCAGCACCAGATCGATATCCAGCGTCACGCGCTGGTAGCCATGCAATGCCACCGCCAATCCGCCCACCAGGACAAAGTCCACTTCCGCATCAAGCAGGCGCCGAAGGGTCTCGAACATGCCCATGTCAGACCTTCATGCCGCGAAAGTCGGCGCGGGCGCAAAAACCCGGGGGCTGGCAGGCGGCTTCGTCGTAGCTCTTGCCCGGCACGAAATCGATCTCGCCGTAAAAGGCCTTCTCGCGCTCGCGCCGCAACCGCTTCGAGTCAGCCGCCAGATCGACCTCCAGTTCCTCCGGCGTCTTGATGAAGGGCGAGAAGCGCCGCCATGCGCTCGAACTCGGCCACGCGGGCAGGGGGCGGCGACGATGGCTGCATAGGCTTCGCTGGGCGTCTTCATGCGGCCAAGCGTAGCGGCCCCGGCCGAAAAAGGAAAGCGGGGGCGGAAAAGTGAGTCGCCCCGCCCTGCAAGGGCGGGGCTTCCTCGCCACGAGTTTGAGCGGGGCCTGCGGCCCCTGGTTTATGCTTCGTCTCGCTCAGCCCGCCATGAATGGCGGGGCTTGCGCTCGACCCGTGGTCAGTCCCGGCGGGACGGCGGCATGAAAGGCGGGGGCGTCACGCCGGAAGCAAGACGGCCCGGAATCGCTTCCGGGCCGTCGTGTTTCGGGAACTGCCTATTGGGGAACCAGCCCGTGCAGCTGGGCTGTCCGCGGCTCTTGATCTGGGCGATCAGCAGCCGGTAGTGGTCACCGTCACAACACCGGTTGTCCCATGGTAGGCGGCCTGACAGGTCGCCGAGCCGCCGTTCGTGGGGCGGAAGGTCACCGCTGTTGGAGTGGTGTAATCCACGCTGAACCCGTCGGTGGACTGCATCGCCGAGCCGATGCCTGCCGCAGTGCCGACGGGAATGCCCGTGTTTGCATTCACCGTAACGGTGGTGCCATCAACAGTGGTAACTGTTGTGGCGGCCATGTTTCCCGTGGCCATGTAGCGTGCCTGGATGACCGCAACCGAGGAACGCAGACCGCCCGCGACGCCATTCACCGCTGCAATGCGCGCATCGTTGGTGAGATTGACGAAGCGCGGCAAGGCCGTCGCGGCAAGAATGCCGAGAATGACGATGACGACGACGAGTTCGACGAGGGTAAAGCCTTTCTGTTTCATGACAATTCTCCTGTAGGTTAATTAACAGCCGGTGGTGGTCAGCGCGTAGGCCGGTGCGTTAGGCAGCGCTGTCGAGGACGTGTAGGACACCCTGCAGTTGGGCGCCGTACCGCCGGGAATGTCGATGGTGATCGCTGCGCCCGCGCCGGCTCCACCGGTGGATATGGTCAGGTTGTCATTGGCCGCAGACAATTGCGCGGCGGCGATGATGCCTGCGGCGTTGGCCGTCGGGTAGCGGTTGACCATGGTGATGTTGACCCCTTCCATGTTCGCCTGGTTGTTTGCGCAGGTGCCGGCACCGGTCAGGCCGCGCGAGAAATCAAGTTCGCAGCGCGCGTGGGCCAGCGCTGCTGCCGCCCGCACGGCCCCGTAGATGGCCTGAGCCTTGGCTATGCGGGCATCCTGCTGGGCGTTGATGAAGCGCGGTAACGCCACAGCGGCAAGAATGCCGACGATCGCAATGACCACGATAAGCTCGATGAGGGTGAAGCCGGATGCTGTTCTGTTGCCTGTTTTCACGTTACCTCCTTGACAGAAAGGGGGGTGTTGCCTTGATAACTTAAAGCATATTAATTCAAAACCCATTCGACTGCCGTGACATATTCCACACGCAGACCCGCCGAGACGCCTGCGGACTGCGGTTGCGCGGCCATCACGCGCCAGCGCAGTATCTTCTTGCCTTCGCTCTCCCCGGGCAGCCTGAGATGTCTGGTATGGCGCGGCCGGTACACCAGTTCCCGGCGCTCCCGGTCGAAGCACCATGCGCCCTCGGCCAACGCCTGTGTCCCCCGCGAGTCGCATTCTCCTAAATAACCTTCTGGCTCGCGACCAAGCCAGCGTAGCGGATTCGAACCCACCCATTCGGCGATCTCATGATCGTTTCCGCGCATCATGGCCTGCCCCATCGCCAGTTGCAGCCCGGTGCGCATGTTGCGATATGTGACCTCCACGATCAGTTTCTCGGATCGCTCTTGCGCCTCCGCCAGTGCCATCAACAACGTGGCGATGAGGGCAGCGATGATGAGGATCGCCACAACGAAGGACAGCCAGCGCGAGGCCGTCCAGTAATTCATATCGTTGGCCGGAGCGCGAATCACTTCCGCCCGAACGCCGCACTGCCCAGGTCCCACATCGGCAGGAACACGCCGAGCGCCAGGATCAGCACCAGGATGCCGAGCGCGACGATGAGGATCGGCTCGATCTGGGCGCCCAGGGTCTTCAGTTCGTACTCGACCTCGCGCTGGTAGAGCTGGCCGACCTCTTCCATCATGTCGTCGAGCGAGCCGGATTCCTCGCCGACGGCGACCATCTGCAGCACCACCGGCGTGAAGATGCCGACGCCGATGGCGGCGCGCAGGACGGACTCGCCGCGCTCGACGCTCTCGCGCATGCGCTCGATGTGGCGGGCGAGGTAGCTGTTGTCGACGGTCTGCGCCGAATTGGACAGGGCCTGCATGACCGGCACGCCGCTCTTGATGCCCAGCGCGAAGCTGCGGGCGAAGCGGGCCAGGCCGGCCTTGCGCACGATCTTGCCGGCGACGGGAATGCGCAGGGCCAGCGCCTCCCAGTCGTAGCGGCCCCGCGGCGTCGCCACCCAGGCGCGGAAGACGACGATGCCGAGTATCAGTCCGGCCAGCATGGCCGGCCACCAGGCGACCATGAAGTCGGAAAAGCCGATCAGGATACGCGTCATCAGCGGCAGCTCGGCGCCGAAGCCCTTGAACACCTTGGCGAAGGCCGGGATGACGAAGATGTTGATGATGACGATGGCGATGGCCATGGCGATCACCACGAACATCGGGTAGCGCAGCGCGCTCTTGACCTGCTCGCGCATGAAGCGCTCGAAATCGAGGTGCTCGAAGAGGCGCAGGAAGACGTCTTCCAGCATGCCTGTGGTCTCGCCCACGCGCACCATCGAGACATAGAAGCGGCTGAACACCTTCGGGTGCCGCGCCAGCGCCACGGACAGCTCGCGGCCGCCCTCGAGGTCTTCCCGGATGGCGCGGATGACCTCTTTCATGGCCGGGTTGGTGGAGGAGTCCTGCAGGCCGGCCAGCGCGCGCAGGATCGGCACGCCGGCCTTCATCAGGGTGTGCATCTGGCGCGAGAAGAGCAGCAGGTCGATGTGGCCGACCTTCGGCTTGAAGAGGTCGATCGCGCTTTCGGCCTTGCCCTGCGCCTGCGCCCGCGTTTCCCGGATGTCCACCGGCACCAGGCCGCGCCCGGACAGCAGCTCGGCCACGGCCGCGGTGCTGGCGCCTTCCAGCACGCCCTCGACGAGCTGGCCGCCGGCGTTGCGGCTCCTGTAGGCGAAATGCGGCATGGCCAGGCCCGCCCTCAATCCTCGAACTCGTTGCTGATGCGCATGGCTTCCTCGACGGTGGTGCGCCCGGCCGCGACCAGCCGCACGGCGTCGCGGCGCAATGTCTCGCCGGCCATCTCGCGCCGGGCGAACTGGACGAAGGCCACGGTGTCGTCGCTGTTGGCGGCCTCCACCAGGGCGTTGCTCATCTCCAGCATTTCATAGACGCCGGTGCGCCCCTGGTAGCCGGTGTTGCCGCAGTGGGCGCAGCCGCGGCCCTTGACGTAGCGCCGGGCATCGACGGCGTCGCCCAGCTCGTAGCGCAGCCATTCGTGCTCGTGCGGCGTCGGCACGTGCGGCTCGGCGCAGCTCTCGCAGACGACGCGCACCAGGCGCTGGGCCAGCACCAGCTGCAGGGACAGCGCCACCATGTAGCGCGGCACGCCCATGTCGAAGAGGCGGATGGGCGTCGACACGGCGTCGTTGGTGTGCAGGGTGGAGAGCACCATGTGGCCGGTCATGGCGGCACGCATGCCGATCTCGGCGGTGACCTGGTCGCGCATCTCGCCGACGAGGACGATGTCCGGGTCCTGGCGCAGGGCGGAGCGCAGCACGCGGTCGAAGGTGAGGTCGATCTTGTCGTTCACCTGCACCTGGTTGATGCCGGGCAGGCGGTATTCGACCGGGTCCTCGACGGTGATGATCTTCTTCTCGGTGGAATTGATCTCGGACAGCGCGGCGTAAAGGGTGGTGGTCTTGCCGCTGCCGGT